>JBGTNX010000056.1:0-3217 GCA_041742825.1 Acidimicrobiia bacterium
GAGCTCCTCCCCGCTGATGGCGTCGGCGTCGAAGGCGTGGAGCGGGTGACCCAATTCGAGCATGACGTAGTTGGTGACGTCGACGACGTTGGAGATCGCCCTGACTTTCGCCTTGTTGAGCCGGTGCCTGACCCAAAGCGGTGAGCGGCCGATCTCGACCCCGGTGATTTCCCTGGCGGTGAAGCGACGACAAGCTTCGCTGTCCTCGACGCTCACTTTGATCCGGGTTGCACCCGGGACGGTGGGCATCTGAAGTTCGGGAACGTTGTAGCTGATGTCGTAGTGGGCCGCCAGGTCGCGGGCGATCCCCAGTATCGACATCGCGTCTGGCCGGTTGGAGGTAATCGAGATGTCGAAGACGACGTCGGGAAGCTCGACGAGTTCGGAGAAATCGGACCCGGGCTCCGGTTCCCCGTCGAGCACGAGAATCCCCATGTGGTCCTCCCCGAGGCCGAGCTCGCTCTCCGAGCAGATCATCCCGTTCGACTCGACTCCCCGAATTGTCCGCTGCCCAATCCGGTAATCGCCGGGCAGAACCGCGCCGGGCCGGGCCACCGCGACGTGGGCTCCCTCGGAGAAGTTCCACGCGCCACAGATGATCTGATCGACACTGCCACCGAGGTCCACCCGGCACACCCTGACCTTGTTGGCGTCTGGATGTTCCGATATCTCCAGGACCTTGCCCACCACCACCTCAGACCATCCGACATCGAGGATCTCAAAGCCTTCGACCTCGTGGCCGAGCATGTCGATTACGGCCTTGAGCTCGGTGGGGTCGTCCGTCGGAAGGTCGACGAATTCCTCCAGCCAGCTGAGCGGGACCCTCATACGAATTGCCGGAGGAAGCGGAGGTCGTTGTCGATGTAAGTCCGCATGTCGTTGATTCCGTGGCGTACCTGGGCGATGCGCTCGACACCCATGCCGAATGCGAATCCCGAGACCCGGCCCGGGTCGTAGCCGACAGCCTCGAGGACGTTGGGATCGACCATTCCGCAGCCGAGTAGCTCGATCCAACCCGCCCCGCTGCAGACCCGGCAGGAATAGTCGTTGCCATCACATGCGAAACAGGAGATGTCGAGCTCGGCGCTCGGTTCGGTGAATGGGAAGAAGTGGGGACGGAGACGGACCTCGGTTCCGGACCCGAAGAACTCACGGGCGAATTGGAGCAAGGTTCCCTTCAGGTCGGAGAACCGGATCGACTCATCGACCGCAAGGCCCTCGATCTGGTGGAATACCGGGAGGTGGGTGGCATCGATGGTGTCGGTCCGGTAGGCCTTGCCGGGTACGACGATGTAGACCGGTGGCTCGTTTTGCTCCATCCAGCGCACCTGGACCGGTGAAGTATGGACCCGAAGCAAGACCTCGTCTTGGGGCGCACCGAAGTCGAGGTACATGGTGTCGGACTCGAGCCGGCTGGGATGAGTGGCCGGTGTGTTTAGCGCATCGAAGTTGTAGTAGGCGAGCTCTGCTTCGGGGCCGGAGGCCATCTGGTATCCGAGGCCAACGAAGATGTCGACTACCTCGTCGATCGTCTGCTGGATCAGATGGAGCGAGCCCTGAGGAAGGGAGATCGACTCCAGCGTGACGTCGATGCTGTCCCCAGAAAGGCGGCTGGCCTCCTCCCCGGCTTCGAGGGTTTGGCGGCGTGCGGAGACCATGCCCTCGATCTCCCGGGTCGCTGCCTGTAAGGCGGCGCCGACTATCGGCCTCTCCTCCGGTTCGAGCGAGCCCATCGCCCGACGCACCTCGCCGACCACGGAGTCCTTGCCGAGCAGTTGCGATTCGACAGCGTCGAGCTCGTCGGAAGATGAAGCGCTTTCGACTGCTGCAGCAGCATTTTTCCGGGCCGACTCGAGTTGCTCAACGTGTGACATGTGCCGCGGCAGGTTAGACCTGCTCCCCCGCTTCCCCTGAGTGTTTGGAGATGACATAGGTCAGGATCCCGGCGGCGACCGCGGCATTGAGGCTCTCGAACCCACCGGGCATAGGAATTGAGATCGATGTGTCACTGGACGCCACCACTTCCTCGGGGAGTCCAGACGCCTCCTCACCGATCAGAAGGGCCCAGCGACGAATGTCGAGATGTTCAGGATTGGTGCCGCCGGAAACCACGCTTGCCAGAGGTGTGTAGCCCGCAGAGCGAAGGTCTTCGAGACCCCCGACTTCGCCAATCCCCACCGAGAATTGGCTGCCTGCTCCCGCCCTCAACACCTTCGGCGACCAGGGGTCGGCGGTTCCCGCGGTGTATGAGAAGTCCCAGCCGAAGGCGGCGGCCACCCGGATCATGGTTCCGACGTTGCCCGGGTCGCTCACACCCCATGAAACCAGCAGGTGTTGGGCAGTCGGAGAGCGCTGCGGAGGGATTGCGACAACCGCGACGGGTCCCCTCGGTGTGTCGGTGCCGGCAATCCGTTGCAGGGCGCGCTCATCGACCAGCACGGGCTCGATTCCGAACGTTTCGGCGACATCGTCCCCGGCGGCGTCGGCTGCGACTACGAACACAGTACGGATGTCGGCCCCCGCCTTGACCGCCTCTTCGAGAAGGTGCGGTCCCTCGACCAGGGTGAGCCCGGTGTCGCGCCGCTCCCGGGCGCGATGAAGCCGGGACGCGTCCACCACTACCTGGCTGCGGTGGCTACGAACCGGCTCCAACTGTTCTGCTATTCGCTCTTGGAGGCCTCGACCAGCTGGGTGAAGGCTCCCGGGTCGTTGACAGCCATTTCGGCGAGCATCTTGCGGTCGACCTCGATCTCGGCAGCCTTGAGCCCTGCGATCAGCTGGGAATATGTGGTCCCATTCTGGCGGGCGGCAGCGTTGATCCTGGAGATCCACAGCTGGCGGAACTCCCGCTTGCGAGCACGACGGTCGCGATAGGAGTCCTGCATCGCGTGCATGACCTGCTCGTTGGCGGTCTTGTAGCGGCGGCTGCGGGCACCTTTGTACCCCTTGGCCCGATCGAGGACCTTCTTGTGCGATTTCTTGGCGTGAACCGCGCGTTTGGCACGAGCCATGATCTATACCTCCTGCTTTTCAGCGGCCCAGTTGCTTCTTGAGGACCTTGGCATCGCCAGGAGCCAGCTCGACTTCGCCGGACCTGCGGCGGAACGTGCTCTTACCTTTGGCGAGCTTGAGATGCCCTCGCCCTGCCTGGCGGCGCATCAGTTTGCCGGAACCGGTCACTTTGACTCGCTTCTTGGCCCCGCTATGAGTTTTCATC
>JBGTNX010000057.1:0-15928 GCA_041742825.1 Acidimicrobiia bacterium
CAAACACCAGGCCCGCTACGACGAACACACCGCCTGGGCCCACCGCCAAACCACACAACAAACAAAAGCAGCTTGACAATTACAGCCCTGGGGTGTCTACCTCCGCCCTCCTTTCGTCGGGCGCAGGGACCTTCCTCCCGCAAGCGGGAGGACAGCAAGGGAGGGTGGGAGGTTCCCACCTACGGTCGCTCGGGCGCTGCCAGGTTGCGCCAGCTGTTCTTGACCTTGGCGATCCCGTTTCGCGCCGCGCCGATCAATGCCCGCATCAGGAGCACTCCGAGGATGAGGAGGATGATGACGAAGATGACCGCCACAACCGGGTATTCGACGGCGAAGAAGATGACCACAGCGACCAATCCGTCTTCGGCGAGGCTCACGATGGAGTTGCTCACCGGTTCCGGTGACGTGTTGACGGCAAGCCTGGTCGTCGACTTGGTGGCATGGGATGTGAAGGCGAGGCCCGCCGAACCGAAACCCGCAACAGCCTGGCCGAGACCGCTCGTATCTCCAACGAGCACGACCCCGAGAATTGCTGCCCCCAATGGTCGGATTGCGGTGTGTACGACGTCCCATATGTTGTCGAGATAGGGAACTTTGTCGGCAACGAACTCGAGCGAGTACATGATCAGGGAGACAATCAACAAGTCCGTTCGCTGCAGGACTTCGGGAACTTCCCCGAGGTCGAGCCGACCGAAGATGTTGAGCAGGGCGACTACCCCGTAGAGATTGATCCCCGATGCCCATCCGCTCCCGACTACGAGTCCGGTGATCGGATCCATTCGTCACAGGCCCTTCGGGTGCCAGACCGTCTTGATCTCGGTGAATGCCGCGATCCGGTAGGGACTCTGCGCGGTGTCGTCGGGTACGACGACGCGCTTCACGTTGTGCACCGCACCTTCCTGGATACGTGCGACCTGGGAGGCGGTCGCCCCGCCGGCGTCGATGGCGTTGACGTCCATGTGGTCGGCGAGAAACGGGATCAACGCCTCCTTGGGGCCGGTGAGCAAGTTGACGACACCTCCGGGAACGTCTGAGGAATCCAACACCTCCGAGAAGGTGATGGCCGGCATCGGCGCCGACTCCGAAGCGAGAACCACCGCGGTGTTTCCCGGCACGATGACGGGAGCGAGGCGGGAGACCAGACCGAGAAGGCCCGGCTCTTCCGGGGCGACGACTCCCACCACGCCGGTGGGCTCTGGCGCGGAGATATTGAAGAATGGGCCGGACACCGGGTTCAGGTTGCCGTAGATCTGAGCGAACTTGTCCGCCCAACCTGCGTACCAGACCAGGCGATCGACGGATTCCGCCACCTCTCTCTTGGCTGCCGCGGGAGTGGATCCTGCTGCGGTCAGCTGCTCGACGAAGGTCCCGCTACGGTCTTCCAGAGTCTCCGCGATTCGATAAAGGATCTGGCCACGGTTGTAACCGCTGCGTTCTGCCCATCCGGGCACAGCACCCCTGGCGATGCGGACTGCATCCCGGAGGTCTTTCCGACTGGCAGCAGACACCCTGGCCATTACGGTCCCGTCACCCGCGAGGGCTGGATAGGTGCGGCCCGACTCCGACCTCGGGAACTTGCCGCCGATGTAGAGCTTGTAGGTCTTCTTCACATCTAGGCGGCTCATCCCTCACTCCACTTCATGTAGGGCAGGAGGCCGTGACGCCCGCCCTCACGACCAAACCCGGACTCCTTGTACCCACCGAATGGCGAAGCCGGATCAAATTTGTTGTAGGTATTCGCCCACACAACGCCTGCCTTCAACTGGTCGGCCATCCACAGGATCCGGGAGCCCTTCGATGTCCAGACCCCGGCCGAGAGCCCGTACGGGGTGTTATTTGCCTTTTCCACCGCCTCCTCAGGAGTGCGGAAAGAAAGGATGGAAAGGACGGGCCCGAAGATCTCTTCCTGTGCGATCCGGTGCGACTGGGCGACATTGGTGAATAGGGTCGGCCGGAAGAAGAACCCGCGTTCAGGCAGAGCGCACTCGGGCTGGTACATCTCGGCGCCTTCCGACCTTCCGGCCTCGACCAGTTCGGTGATCTTGTTGAGTTGTGCCCTGCTGTTGATCGCGCCGACGTCTGTGTTCTTGTCGAGCGGGTCGCCAACGCGAAGCGTTGACAGGCGCTTCTTGAGCTTGTCGACGAACCGATCATGGATGTTCTCCTGCACCAGGAGGCGGGAGCCCGCACAGCAGACATGTCCCTGGTTGAAGAAGATCCCGTTGATCACGCCTTCGATTGCCTGGTCGAGCGGGGCATCTTCGAAAATGATGTGAGCTGCCTTCCCACCCAGTTCGAGAGTGAGCTTCTTCTTGGTTCCCTGCAACTGGGCCTGAATCATCTTGCCAACCGCGGTCGAGCCGGTGAATGCCACCTTGTCGATGTCGTCGTGGGCAACAACCGCGGCGCCGGTCTCCCCTGCTCCGGTGACGACGTTTAGGACTCCAGGCGGAAGACCTGCTTCGGCCGCGATTTGCCCGAGGAGCAGGGCGGTCAGGGGTGTGGTCTCAGCGGGCTTGAGCACAACGGTGTTGCCGGCGGCGAGAGCGGGGGCGACCT
Source organism: Acidimicrobiia bacterium (assembly GCA_041742825.1). Lineage (GTDB taxonomy): Bacteria > Actinomycetota > Acidimicrobiia > Spongiisociales > ZC4RG35 > MA-ANB-1. Next base: position 2,560 of record JBGTNX010000057.1, read on the forward strand.
TCCAGGCGAGCATCATCATCGGGAAGTTCCACGGGATAACCTGTCCCGCGACCCCGAGCGATTCCGGTCTGATCCCCGGAAAGGCATAGTCGAGCTTGTCAGCCCACCCGGCGTAGTAGAAGAAGTGGGCGGCAACAAGGGGCAGGTCGACATCGCGGGCTTCCTTGATCGGCTTCCCGCCGTCGATTGTCTCGAGCACTGCTAGTTCGCGGGAGCGCTCCTGGATCATCCGAGCAATTCTGAAGATGTGCTTGGCGCGCTCGGAGCCGGGCATTGGACCCCATACTTCCGTGTGCGCCTTGCGAGCGGCGGCCACCGCGGCGTCGACATCAGCCGCGCCGGCTTCGGCCACCTCGGCGATCGGCTCCTCGGTTGCGGGGTTGATCGTCTCGAAGTACCTCCGCGACTTGGGCTTTACGAACTCCCCATCGATGAACAGGCCATAGCGCGACTCCAGTTCGAGGATGTCGGTCGCTTCGGTGCTCGAAGCGTATTCCCATTGCAGGGGTGCGCTTGACGACTTGGCTATTTCTGCTGCCTCGGACATTGAGCCTCAGTCCTTCGTGAAGTAGTCGGATGACCAGTAGCGACCGGTCTTCAGCCAGCGGATCTGCATGAGCACATCATTGAGTAGTGACGACGCCCCGAATCGGAACCAATCCGGTGTCATCCACTCGGTTCCGAGGGTCTCGTTGAGGACCACCAGGTATTTGATCGCGTCTTTGGAGGTCCTGATTCCCCCCGCAGGCTTCATGCCGACCATCACACCGGTCGCCTCGTAGAAGTCCCTGATCGCCTCCAGCATGATCAGCGTCACCGGTAGCGTCGCCGCCGGCTGGATCTTTCCGGTAGAAGTCTTGATGAAATCGCCCCCGGCGGCCATCGCCAGCATCGAAGCACGACGAACGTTGTCGAGATTTCCCAGCTCGCCGGTCTCGAGAATCACTTTTAGGTGGGCGTCGCCACAGGCATCCTTGACCCGGCGAATCTCATCGAAGACCTTGAAGTACTCCCCCGAGAGGAAGGCTCCACGGTCGATCACCATGTCGACCTCATCTGCACCTTCCGTCACCACCCGGGAGGTCTCCTCGACCTTCAGATCGGTGTCGGCGAGTCCGCTCGGGAAGTAGGTGGCGACGCTGGCAACTTTCACTGTCGTCCCCTCCGTGGCCTGCACGGCATACTTGACCATGTTCGGATAGACGCAGACCGCTGCGGTTGATGGGATCTCGGCATCGAGGGGGTCAGGGCGAATTGCCTTTGCCGACATCTGTGCAACTTTTCCCGCCGTGTCCTGGCCTTCGAGGGTGGTCAGGTCGATCATTCTTATGATCAGATTGAGAGCGTCCATCTTGGACTCGCGCTTTATCGACCGGGTGGACAGCGAGGCAACCCGCTCCTCGGCACCGACGTCGTCAACCGAGGGAACGCTGCGCAGGAACGTCCGCAAAGTCGGAGTTGTTATCCGGTCAGGCAGTATCGAGCTGCGCTGCGATGCAAGGGTCACCTGTTAATCCTAACGCCCCGGAGGCGTAGACCCCCGGTCCGGCGCTCCTTCAGGTGGACGGGCCTCCGACGAGCTTGTGACTCACGGTCTGGTCGATCGCCATGTTCATGACGAACCCGACGAGCTCACCGGTCTCTTCATCCGGGAAGTTGATGTCCATCCCGATCAGGCTCGACGAGGCGACGTCGAACTGACGGGTGATCCCGGCCTCGGGGTCGAAGTAGGTGGTCGACTGCGATCCACTCTCGTCGAACGACATGACAAATCGGAGGTTCTCGATCAGTGAGTCGATCTCCGCCTGTTCTTCAGCCGAGGAATCTTCGGGAAGGAACCCCGAGAACAGCCCGACGAAGAACTCGCCCAGGTCGAGCTGGAAAGCGTCGACTACGACATCGCTATTCACTACCAGGACGTCAACTCCATCGATTGTGTCTTCACCGGTGACAGTGCTCATAACCGAGGTGGAGAACGGCTCCGCCCCAAAACCCGGAGTCTCAAAGGTGTCGGACCAGGTGTCGCCCACTGCAACCTCGTCGTCGGGGAAGGGAGGACCGAAGAACTGCCCCAGCTCCGCTCCGGGGATGGCCCCGGGTCCCATCTCGCCCATGCCGCCGAACAGGTCGGCGAAGGGATCCTCGCCAGCAGCGGAGCCAGGGATCACGTTCCCCTGCTCATCGACCACAACCGTCACCGAGACCGGTTCGATCTCGGCGAATTCAGGCGCCTCGTCGGAGTCGATAGCCTCACCATCGACAGTCCCCGTGGCGTTGACCTCGGTCAGATCGCTGGTGATGGTGACCGAGTAAGTGTCGGGCTCGGGGCCATCCGACACTTCGAATGTGAAGGTCCCGGTGGCTGTCAGATCGACCGACGCCGATCCAGGGAGCTCCTCGTCTCCGAGCGACGAGCCCTCGCCCTCGGACGACATCTCGATGTTCTGGTCGATGGCGACGTCGTAGACGAAGGTGTCCCCGGCCGTAAGGGTGTAGGTGAGGAGCATCTCCTCTACCTCAGGTGGGGCTTCCGTAGTGGTCGAACTGGTCCCGGGGTCGCCGGCGGTTGTGCTGGATCCTCCGGTGTCAGAACTGCAGGCTGCAAGGACAAGGGTGAGTGCGGCGAACAGTGCCGCGAGTTTGAAACGCATAGTGGAAAGACTATCGGTGTTCCCAACCAATCTATTTAGGGCTAACTGAGGCAACAGTTGTAGCCTCGGCCGACTCATGAACCCTTGGACCCCGCTTCTGCTCGCCACGCTCGGATGGGGAGCCTCAAACGTGATGAGCAAGGCAGTGCTAAATACCGGTCTCGACACCTTCAGGTTTCTACCGATCCGCTACTTGATCGCGTTGCTGACGATGGTTGCATTTCTCGCCGCGACCGGGCGCCTCGACCGCCCTGAGTTGAAGGTATGGAAAGCGGGAGCGATCCTCGGGCTTCTCAATATGGCCATCCCGACGATTCTCATGACCAAGGGTCTCGAGTACATCCCGGCAACCATGGGCAGCCTCCTCATTGCTTTGATTCCTATTGCCACTGTTGTTGCCGCCCATTGGGCAGTACCCGGAGAGAAGTTCCGGTCGAGGGTCATCCCCGGTTTCTTGATCTCCCTTTGTGGAGTCGGGCTTCTTGTGGGTGGAGGCTTCGACGTAGTGGCCTCGGCGGGCACCCTGCTGCTCGGCGTGGGTCTCACCTTTGCGGGGGTGACTCTCGCCGGAGTCGGTGGTGCCGTTTCCCGTCGATTCTGTGTTCAGATCTCCCCGGCCCGTCTCGTCCTCCCCCAGGTTGTCTTCGGTCTGCTCGCCCTCCTCGTCGGCCTGGCGGTGGTTGGCGGCGGGAGGGAGAGCACAATCGACGCCAATCTGTGGTGGCTGCTCCTTGCCAGCGGCGCAATCGGGACTGCACTCCCCTTCGCGGCATTTCTCTTCGCAGCCGAAGTAAACCCGGCCAGCAGGCTGGCCGTCATCGGCTACACCGTCCCCGTCCTCGGGACGGTAGGGGCGCTGATCTTCCTGGGTGAGAGCTTCACGGGATTCATGGTTGTCGGGGCAGTCCTGATCCTGGCTGGGGTCGCGCTGTCCGAACGAATGGCGAACTACGTCCCGACACCCGTAACCCGTTCAACGGCGTGAACCTCCCAGGAACGGGGCGTCAACTGGTTAGCCTCCGCCTGACATGAGCAGACGAATCCTCGTCGCGGTTGGCTGGCCGTACGCCAGCGGTCCGAGACACCTCGGTCACCTCGCCGGTGCCTACCTCCCCGCCGATATCTTCGCCCGGTACCACCGGATTGCAGGAAACGATGTGCTGATGGTGTCAGGCAGCGACGTACATGGCACCCCGATCACAGTGCGGGCTGACGAGGAAGGTGTGGAGCCCCAGGTAATCGTGGACCGCTACCACGCCGAGTTCCTCGACAACTGGGAGCGGCTCCGGATCTCCTGGGACCTGTACACCTCGACCGGGACCGAAAACCACGCGGCAGTCACCCAGGACATGTTTCTCCGGCTTCTCGAGAACGGCCTGCTCGAGAAACACACGACGAGCCAGCTGTACGACGAAGAGGCCGGGAGATTTCTTCCTGACAGATACGTCGAGGGAACCTGCCCCCACTGCCAATACACAATGGCGCGGGGCGACCAGTGTGACAACTGCGGCCGTACCCTCGACGCGACCGACCTGATCGACCCCCGGAGCAAATTGTCCGGGAGTGAACCCGTGCTCCGCGAGACCGAGCACTACTTCTTGATGCTGTCGAAGCTCGCCGGCCCTCTGAAAGAGTGGCTCGAAGGGCGGGAAGGCTGGCGCAAGCATGTGAAGAACTGGGCGCTTGGGATGATTGAGGAGGGGCTTCCCGACCGTGCGATCACCAGGGACATCAATTGGGGGGTCGAGGTTCCTGTCGACGACCTCGGACCGGGCAAACGTATCTACGTCTGGTTCGACGCGGTGATCGGCTACCTGTCGGCGTCCAAAGAGTGGGCCTCGATTCAGGGTACCCCCGGAGCCTGGGAGCGGTGGTGGACCGACCCCTCCGCCGAGTCTTATTACATCGTGGGCAAAGACAACATCCCATTTCATACGGTCATCTGGCCGGCGATGCTGATGGGCTACGAGGGCCTCAACCTTCCCACTGACGTTCCTGCCAACCACTACGTCACCTTCGGAGACGAGAAAGCATCGGCGAGCCGGGGAGTGGGAAGGTCGATCAGCTGGTACCTCGACCGACTCGACACCGACGCGATTCGCTACGCGGTTGCATCCGTGCTTCCCGAGCAGAATGACACCGATCTCAGCGACGTCGAGATCATCAGGCGGGTCAACGAGGAGCTGGTCGCTACCTGGGGGAACCTCGTAAACCGTGTTTTGACAATGGCCTCGAGGAACTTCGATGGCAATGTGCCTGACAAGGGGAATGTCCAGACAGTCGATCGAGAACTGATCGAGGCAACCGACGTCGCTCTGGCGGAGACCGGAAAGCTGATGAACGCCGTCGAATTACGGGCGGCTCTGCGGGTGGCAATGCATGCGGCCACCGAAGTGAATGCCTACCTCAATGCTCAGGAGCCATGGAAGGTGATCAACGACAATGCCGATCGGGCGGGTACTGCCTTGTGGACAGCGGTGCAGGCGATCAGCGGGATCCGGGTGGCCCTTTCTCCGTTCATTCCCGACGCAACCGAAGTCTTGGGAGCCACGCTCGGGCTGGCCCCGACCCCGATCTCATGGGCACGTCCCGAGGTGGCCGGCGGGAGCCCGCTGGGAGAGATCGCCCCGTTGTTCACCAAATTGGACCCGGACGTTCTCGACGACTGATTCACGCCGGCCAGGGGCTGAATAAGGGTCAACCCTCATTCACACAGGCCCGAACAGGGCGTATTCTACGGGTATGGACAAGACCCCCATCAAAAGGGTCACCAGGATTGCGGCGGGAAGTGGGTTGATCGTCCTCGGCATCCCGATGCTGGTGCTTCCCGGTCCCGGGCTATTGACGATCTTCGCGGGGATCAGCGTTGTCTCCAGCGAGTTCGAATGGGCCGAACGAGTGGTGGAGAAGGTCAAAGAAAAGACCGCCCGCCTCCGGGGAGAGGACGAGCGGTCTCCAGACTCACAAAACTCCGAGGATCAGACCGGGTAGACGCCCATCGTCTTGGCCTTCTCTGTCTTCCAGAAGATCTCCGCGATTTCATCGATCAGGTCGATGAGTTTCTGTCCATCGGCGGGATCGACCGACTTCTTCGCTTCCCCCGCCTGGTGGATCGCCTGCCAGAAGAGGTCGTCGAGGTTGGAGAACTCTTTGCGATGGTCAGCGGTGAAGAAGTCCGCCCAGAGGACCATCAGATGATGCTTCGCCAGTTCAGCACGCTCTTCCTTCAAGAGGATGGCACGGTCTTTGAAGACTTGGTCATCTGACTCCTGGTACTTCTGCGCGATCTTCAAGACCGACAAAGCCTCGATCTTGGCCTGTGCCGGGTCGTATACACCGCAGTAGAGGTCGCAGTGAGCATGTGCAATTGTTACCTGTCGCAACTCGTCTCCTTCAAATGATTTGCTTTTGACCATACTCGTATCAGGTATATGGCGATGCAACGTTTCAATGTCCGGGAGGAATCGATGACTCCCACCCTGGTCCCTGGTGATGAATTCGTCACGACTTCTACCCGGATCGCAGAGCGAGGAAACATCGTCGCCCTGCCCCATCCGCGCCGCCCCGACTTCTGGCTCGTCAAGCGTGTGACGGCGGTAGCAGGGGACACAATCGTGAGCGACATCGGCCTCTACACACTTGCAGATGACGAGGCCTGGGTACTTTCCGACGATCCCTCATCCGGAGCGGTCGACTCCCGGTCGTTTGGCCCGGTGGACCGGAACACACTGTTGCCGATGGTCATGGACCTCGACGAGAACACATTTACAGAGGGGGTCGAGCTCCTGATAAGAGAGGACAAGGCCCTCAACGACATAGTCGACAGGCACGGATTCCCGGACTTCTGGCATCGAGAGCCCGGATTCGAGACCCTCGTGCTGCTGATCCTCGAGCAACAGGTCTCTCTGGAGTCGGGAGCGGCAGTGCACAGGAGACTTCGCGAGCTCGCGGGGCAGGTCACTCCGGATATTGTTGCAGCATTCGACGAGAGTGACCTCAGAGCCATCGGCTTCACCCGGCAGAAAGCAGGGTACGTGATCGGATTGGCCCGAGCCATCATTGAAGGGGACGTCGACCTCGACAAGCTGCAGGCAACGGAGTCTGCCGGGGCCTCCTCGATGCTCCAAGAGATTCGGGGTGTCGGCCGATGGACCGCCGAGGCCTACCTCCTCTCGGCGGGACGTCTCCCCGACGTCTTCCCGGTTACCGACCGCGCCCTGCAAGTCGGTACCGGTGAGGTTCTCTCGATGAAAGCCGTGCCGACACCCGGCGAATTGGAGATCCTGTCTCGGCCATGGCGGCCGATCAGGTCGGTGGCAGCCCGTCTCATCTGGCATGCCTACCTCAGCCAGAGGGGAAGAGTCGAACCGGCCCTGTAGCCATATCCGTGCACGATGCAGGTTTATTGGCGTAGGGTTCCGATCATGACCGAGTTCGTGGTCCAAATGGAGAACCGACCGGGACGTCTTGCCTCGCTGACCGAGGCCCTCGCCGCCTTCGGAGTCAACATCGAGGCGCTGGCTGCCTACGGGCACGACGGCGACAGCGCGGTCCGGCTCATCGTCGACGACGCCGCGACCACGCGCAGGGTGCTGGAAGAGGCTGACCTCGGTTTCGTCGAGAACCTTGTCCTGACAGTCCAGCTACCCCACCGTCCCGGTGAACTGGCCAACATGACCCGCCTTCTCTCGGACGCTGGAGTCAACATCGAGGCCATCTACATTCTCCGATCGACGAGTGACGGCATCGAGTTCGCACTGTCGGTGGATCAACCCGACACTGCTCTCCCCCACCTCGCAGTGGTCGGTGGGATAACTGTCGGTTAAACCGATCCGCCTTTAACATCCCGCAAATGCGCAAACCCTTAGTCTTTCTCACCGCGCTCGGACTGTTCATGTCAGCTTGCTCAGGACCCGAAGCGGAGGAAACCACAACAACCTCGACACCACCGACCACAACCACGACCGAAGCCACCACCACAACTGCACCGACCACCACACTCGACGACCGCCAGACGTCGCCTCTCAACGGTCTCCCGGTCGACGACCACGAAACATTGGACCGGCGTGTTCTGGCTGTGAAGATCGACAACCATCCCAACGCCCGACCCCAGTCCGGGATCAATGACGCAGACGTGGTAATCGAGGTTCTCGTCGAAGGGGTCACCCGGTTCATCACTCTCTGGCAACAGAGCGACTCCGACTACCTGGGCCCAATGCGTTCCGGGCGTCCCACCGACGCCGGGCTGCTCCCCGCGTTCGGTGAGCCCACGTTCGCCATCTCCGGTGCACAGTCCTGGGTCCAGTCGCTGATCCGCAGCAAAGGCATCCATCTCACCGGCGAGGTCCGGCCCGCCACTTTCCGGGTCGGCTGGAGATCTGCTCCTCACAACCTCTATGCAGACACCAACCTGCTCAGGGAATACGCCGATGAGCGCGGCCATCCCGACGATCCTCAGGAAGGTCCGATGTGGGAGTTCGGCGAGTTTCCGGCCGGAGGGACCGAGATCGACTCGGTCGATTTCAACTTCGCCGGCAATACGGTTACGTGGCAATGGGATGAGGCCGAAGGTCTCTGGCTACGGACAGTGGGCGGAAGCGAGTCCAACTATCGCAATGAAGACGAGACTCTCGGCCAGATCGGTCTTCCAGTGATGGTGGCGATCAACGCCGAGCAGTACACTGCTAGCCCTCCCGGAGGCGGTCGCGGCCTTCCGTCCTCCCGCGCCATCGGTACAGGCACCGCTTATGTATTCGCCGAGGGCCAGGTCATCGAAGCCACATGGGACCGGGCGACGGAGACCGATTGGTTCACTATCACCGATGCTTCGGGTGCAGTCGTCCCGATCCCCCCGGGCAAGATCTGGATCTCACTCATCCCCGGCAGCGACGGTGTGACACTCACACCCGCTGAGTAGGCAACTGCGACCGACGGACCACTAACTTCTAAACCGTGAATTCGGACAGCGTCGAGATCGAGGCGGCTATCGGGAGGGCGAACGACCTCCAGGACCGGTACAACATGTTCACCTCGATCGAGGAGTCTGCAGAAGAGAATCCGTCCGCCTCCGGGCCACTCCGCAGGGTGCCGGTTGCAGTCAAGGACCTGATCGACCACGAGGGCCGCGTCACCACCTGTGGCTCGGCCTTCTATCGAGAGACACCAACCCGATCGGCGCCAGCGCTCGCGAGGCTCGAGTCCGCCGGGGCAACCATGATCGGACGCACCGGCTTGCATGAATTCGCCTTCGGATTCTCCTCGGAGAACCCCCACTTCGGCGCGGTGCTAAATCCCTGGGATCCAACGACCTCGGCAGGTGGCTCATCGGGTGGATCCGCCGCCGCGGTCGGAGCCGGGATCGTCCCCCTAGCTGTAGGTACCGACACCGGGGGCTCGGTGCGGGTGCCGGCCGCACTGTGTGGTTGCTACGGCCTGAAGGTGACCTACGGCGCCATCCCCCTCGACGGAGTCTTTCCACTGGTCCCTTCGATCGACACCGTCGGGCCGATCGCCGACTCTGCGGCACTGATCGCGACTGCCTATCGAGTTATGTCTGGTGACAGCGATGAAACTCCGGAGCTGAAATCCCTCCGGTTCGGTGTACCTCAACCCTGGTACGACGAGGCCCCGATGGCGGCAACGGTCGATGCCGCGTTCACAGAGGTTCTCAGCGCGATGCGGTCGATGGGACACGAGGTCAACCCGATCCACCTTCCCGATGTGCTCCCCGACCGTCGCATCAACTTCGCCCTTGCCCGGGAGGTCATCGCAGCCCACCAGGAGTTCAGATCGCAGGGGATGCGCTATGGCGACGACGTCGCCGCCCGCCTCGATGAAGCGGCCGCAGTGACGGACAGTCAATCCGACGACGGCCTGCAGTGGCAGCAAATGATACGTTCCCGCTTTGCCGACGCCTTCGCCACCGTGGATCTCTTGATCACGCCGACTGTGCCCGAGATGAGAAAAGTGATCGGCGAGGACCTGATCGGCAGTGTCCACTACCGCAAGGTCCTGTCGTGGTTCACCTCGATCGTCAACCATGCGCTACTTCCCGCCATCGCCTTCCCACTTGTCGGGACCGGTGAGCCGCCGGTGAGCGTCCAGGTCATCGGCCCGGCCGGCTCCGACCTCGCCCTCGTCGCTGTCGCTCTCGCGTGCGAGGAAGCAGGGCTCGCCGGATTCAGCCCTGCGCCGGTTTGATCACTTGAGCCGGAACATGGAGCTGCCGATGGGTGTTGCAATGAGCACACGGCACAACTCACCAGCGGTGTAACCAGCTGCTACCCGCGGCTTCAGCTATCCCACGGGACGGATAGACTGAGGTGAGAGAACAAGTGCGGGAGTACGGACACAAACACCTCGGAGAAACCAGAGATGGTTGTGCCGCGCCGCAAGAATCGAAATACAACCACCAACAAGGAAGTGACCCGTGGCCGACGAGATCGCCACAGAAAGCCCTTCATCCACATCAACCGAAGCTCTTGACAAAGTCGTAGTCCGCTTCGCCGGCGACTCCGGTGACGGCATGCAAGTTGCGGGATCGCGTTTCACCGACGCATCAGCCCTTTTCGGAAATGACCTGGCAACGTTGCCCAACTTCCCTGCAGAGATCCGCGCCCCGGCCGGCACCCTCCCCGGTGTTTCGAGCTTTCAGGTGCAGATCGCCGACTTCGACATTCTCACCGCGGGAGACGCTCCGGACTGTTTGGTAGCGATGAACCCGGCGGCGCTGATGAAAGAACTCAAAGACCTCCGCCAGGGCGGGACACTGATCATCAACACCGACGCTTTCGATGAGCGGAACCTAACGAAGGCGGGCTACACCAAAGACCCGCTCGAAGACGGTTCTCTCGATGCGTACCGGACGATCAAGGTGCCGATGGACAGTCTGACAAAGGAGGCTGTGAAAGACACAGGCGTTTCCGGGCGCAGCGTCCTTAGATCGAAGAACTTCTTCGCACTTGGCCTCCTGGCCTGGCTCTTCCACCGTCCCACCGAGCCCACCATCCAATGGGCCGAGAAAAAGTTTGCGGGAAAGCCCGAGGTGGTCGCAGCCAACGTCGCCGCTTTCAAGGCCGGATACAACTTCGGGATCACCACCGAGGCGACCAAGATCACCTTCGAGGTCAAGCCGGCCACGCTCAGGCCCGGCACCTACACCAATGTCAACGGGAACACCGCTCTCGCCTGGGGGTTGATTGCAGCTTCGAAGCTCTCCGGACTTCCCCTGTTCTACGGTACGTACCCGATCACCCCGGCATCGGACATCCTCCACGAGCTCTCGCGCCACAAGAACTTCGGGGTTCGGACCTTCCAGGCAGAAGACGAAATAGCCGGAGTCGGTACTGCCATCGGCGCCGCTTTTGCCGGCAACCTCGCCGTCACCGGCTCTTCAGGCCCGGGAATTGCACTGAAGTCGGAGGCAATCTCACTTGCATTCATGATCGAGCTTCCGCTGATTGTCATCAACGTCCAACGAGGTGGACCCTCCACAGGGTTGCCCACCAAGCCCGAGCAGTCTGACCTGCTCTTCAGTCTCTATGGCCGACATGGTGAGTCCCCGTTGCCGGTGCTTTCGGCGTCGTCTCCTGCCAATGCTTTCGACATGGCGATCGAAGCTGCCCGGATCGCCCTGAAGTACATGACTCCGGTAATTCTGCTTTCGGATAACTACGTCGCCAACGGCTCGGAGCCCTGGCTTCTCCCCGATGTCAACTCACTCGAGCCGTTCCCGGTGGAGTTCGCCAGGTTCCCCAACGGCCCCGACGGGAGCTTCCTCCCCTATATGCGAAACATCGAGACCTTCGCTCGCCCATGGGCGATCCCCGGTACGGCGGGCCTCGAGCACCGGATCGGCGGGCTGGAGAAGGAATCGATCTCCGGAAATGTCTCCTACGAGCCGGGAAACCACCAGTTGATGACCGACACCAGGGCATGGAAAGTGGCGAACATCGCCAACGACATCCCCGATATGGACGTCGGCGGCGACCAGGACGCAGATCTTCTCGTCCTCGGTTGGGGTTCCACCAGCGGCTCGATTCGCGCCGCTGCCCGCCGCGCCAGACTCGATGGGAAGAAGGTGGCAACCGCCAACCTGAACTACATCAACCCACTGCCCAACAACCTCGGTGACGTTCTCCGTTCGTATGAGAAGATTCTGATTCCCGAGCTCAACACCGGTCAGCTACTCAAAGTCATCCGTGCCGAATTCCTCATCGACGTGACCGGGCTCAACAAGGTGGCCGGTGAGCCGTTCAAGGTCTCCGAAATCACCGAGAAGATCATGGAGATGATTTGATGACAACTCCGTCGTACACAAGAAGCGACTTCCAGACCGACCAGGAAGTCCGGTGGTGTCCCGGCTGCGGTGACTACACGATCCTTGCATCTGTCCAACAGTTCCTTGCTGGTCTCGGTCGTCCCCGCGAGGAGTTCGTGTTCATCTCCGGCATCGGTTGCGCGGCGCGTTTCCCCTACTACGTCGATACCTACGGGATGCACTCGATCCATGGCCGCGCCCCGGCAATCGCTTCCGGGGTCGCCACAACCCGGCCCGACCTGTCGGTGTGGGTAGTCACCGGCGACGGCGACGCCCTTTCGATAGGTGGAAACCATCTCATCCATGCGCTCCGTCGCAACGTCAATATCAAGATCCTCCTGTTCAACAACCAGATCTACGGTTTGACCAAGGGCCAGTACTCCCCCACCTCCGAGCCGGGCAAGACCACGAAGTCCTCGCCGTTCGGCTCGATCGACTACCCGTTCAACCCCATCTCATTGGCCCTGGGCGCAGAAGCGACGTTCGTCGCGAGGACTGTCGACATGGACAGGAATCACACCCAGAAGCTGCTCCAGGCAGCCTATGAGCACAATGGGTCGGCGTTCATCGAGATCTACCAGAACTGCAATGTCTTCAACGACAAGGCTTTCATCCAGGTGACGGGCAAGGAAGAGCGGGTCCACAACCGGATCGACCTCGAGCACGGCAAGCCTGTTGTATTCGACGGCGGCGCCAAAGCAGTTATCTTCCGCGAGGGGCAGGCAACGGTCGTCAATTCGAACTCCGTCGATCCTTCGGCGATCATCGTGCACGACGAGACCAGGCCCGACCCCTCGGTTGCGTTTGCGCTCTCCCGTCTCTCCCACGGTCCTTATGGCCCGACCCCGCTGGGAATCTTCCGCAACGTCGACCGGCCCACCTACGACGAGGAATTCAACCGACAGGTTGCCACGGCGAAAGAGAAGCAGGGCGAGGGCGACCTGGCCAAGCTCATCTCCAGTCGGGGAACCTGGACTGTCTCTGATCCAGGCCCCAACGGGTCAAAGGAGCCAAGCTCCAACGGATCCAAGGCCCCGGCCAACTCGGAGGAGTAGGTCTCGACTCCAGCCGCCGTTTCCGACACAATGGATAGGGTGAGGCAGGGAGGCCATGACAACAGGACTGATCCGTGATCGCGATAGTCTGTATGTGAGGCTGAGGGAAGTCCTCGGCGACGAACAGGCTGCGATATTAATGGAATTGTTACCCCCTGATCGAGATCAGCCCGCCTCCAAAGCAGATATATCGGCTGTCAAAGCCGACCTGCACGACGTCAAAACCGACGTCGCAGAACTGAAAACCGACGTCGCAGAACTGAAAACCGACGTCGCAGAACTGAAAACCGACGTCGCAGAACTGAAAACCGACGTCGCAGAACTGAAAACCGACGTCGCAGAAC
>JBGTNX010000058.1:0-21185 GCA_041742825.1 Acidimicrobiia bacterium
CCTTGTGGTTTCGCAGTATCGCGATATCATGGTTTCATGACGAAACAAACAACTGCTCGCCTACCAGACGATTTGGCCAACGAGGCAGAAGCTGTTGCGCGAATTCAGGGCACCAGTGTCAACTCCTTAATTGTGGACGCCCTTACCCACGAGATAGCGCGCGTAAGAGAGGACAAAGCGTTCACCGCACGTGCCAAGGAGTTGCTCGAACGCGACAAGGAACTCCTGGAACGACTCGCTAGATGACCCGATACCTCACCTTGGGTGGTATTTCTGGCTGGCTGAACAAGTCACGGGAATCGATGCCGGCGTCCTCGCCAAGGTGTCAAGATCCGACCTGGCTGACTCCGCACTTCATGCTCCCGAGGCGGGGTTCGGTGACGAGGAGTTCTACCCAGACATATACGAAAAGGCGGCCGTCCTCCTTTGCAGGTTGGCGTGGAATCACCCTCTAATGGATGGAAACAAAAGGGCGGCTTGGGCCTCGGTCCGAATGTTCATCGAGCTCAACGGCGGCCACTGGGAACCGGAGCCCCCAGATGTTGACGAAGCCGAAGAAGCAATGGTTGCTATCGCAGCTGGCGAGGTCGACGAAGCCTGGGTTGCGCACTGGTTGCGCGAAAAGGTCAACTTCGGCGACTGAGGAGCCGGTTTGAGAGACGACTCCCCGGCATTTCTGTGCACCATTGTCCCCAGGACATGACGCTGGCGGCGGGGACGAATGCCGCGACTCATCGGGTCGCCATGTGCGATCATCACTTCAGCCTTCGCGGGAGTTGTGGTTGTTTGTCGAACTAAACGGGCAGCGGCTCCAGGTGGTCTCGTTCGGTCAAGGAGAAACGACGATTGTTGCCCATGGCGGTTGGGTGGGGAGTTGGGAATTGTGGCAACAGCCATTCGAGCTGTTGAGTTCGGACTGGCGCTGCGTCTCCTACGACCATCGAGGGTCGGGCGAGTCTCCAACCCTCCCCGAATCCATCAGCCCCGAAGTCATGGTCGAAGACCTATTCGCCGTCATGGATCATCTCGACATCGAACGATGCGTCGTCGCTGGTGAATCGCTCGGAGCCATCGTGGTCCTCGAAGCCGCCCACCGCGAACCGGAACGGTTTGAGGGCTTGGTCATCGTCGACGGAGCCCCCGGGGTAAGCGCAGAGTCGGTAGCAAGCCTCATCGCAGGCTCTAGGAGCGACTATCCAGCCACGGTCGCAGCATTCGTACGAGCATGTGTTCCGGCGAACGACGCCGAACACCTCCGAAGATGGGGCAGCAGATTCTGGGCCGGGCCGACCCAGAATCTGCTGCCCGTCTCCTGGAGTGCTACCTCGATCCACCGGTACCGGAAGTCCCACTCGAAGAGATCAACGTCCCAGCGCTCGTAATCCATTCGAATGACGATGCCATCGTCCCCGTCGCGGTCGGCGAAGCGGTCGCCTCGCGTCTACTGAACGCCACGCTCATCAAACTCGATGATGGCGGCCACGTGCCATCGGTCACCCGGCCAGCACAGGTGGTAGACGCAATACGGACACATTACGGCAGCTGAAACCGCAAACTGCTGGGCCGATGCCGATCTTCTTTGGACCTGTCAGGTGTTCGCGAGCAACTGCTTGGCGGTGACCTGAACCGACAGAGCGGAACCACGGGCGCATGCAGCCTCGAACGTGTCGCCGCTCAGTGAGCTGCGCAGCTCATCCAGCAAATCCTGCGCAGTGGCGGCAACAGTGGACTCCTCAGCCAGCAACGCGGTCGCGGTGGATGGATCGGCGAGAACCGAGGCAAGCACCTCCACGGCTTTCTCCTCCTCACCAGTCTGTGAATAGGCCGACGCCAGGCGGGTGAGAGTGCCAGCCACCTCGAGCGACTGGCCCATGTCTTCGGACACGGCCAAACTTTCGAGAAAAGCGGTTTCGGATTCAGCGAAATCGCCCGCGTTGACGAGTGCTTCGCCGAGATACTGAAGCCCCGCCTGGATTGCCCTGCGATATCCGATCTCCTTGGCCAGCTCGACCACATCCTCGAACCGGACAATGGCATCGCCATGCCTCCCTTGCATCCCGTCGGTGAGGGCGAGACCAAAGAGGGTCCAGGTGCGTGCCCGATGTTCCCCGGCAGCGGCAAGAATCCGGTCGCCCTCCTCGAGCTTCGCCGCAGCGACTCCTGGCGGAGCGACTCTCAGATCGCCAAAGGCACTCCACACGTAAGGGTCGGCGCTGGCCAATAGGTCCCCGGCCTCACGGGCGATCTCCGCTCCTTCCATGCCGACCCGTTGAAGTTCCTCCCAGCGGCTGAGATAGGACAGCGCCGCACAATGGCATTCATTGGCAAGTAGTAGGAGAGTCAGGTCGTCGAGTGGACGCAACGCGTCCACTGCGTGTTCAGCCTGCTCGGCTCCACGAGTTGCCTGACCCAAATGGGAGAGGAACCACCCTTGGGTCGCCGCCGAACCTGCCCTGACCTTGACCGTTGCCTCGTCATCGGAACCGTCCGGAAACGCCACGAGCGCCTCCCCGAGGAGGTCCACAGCAGCCTGATGCCATCCGCGGATTTCGTAGAGAAACCAAAGAGCCTTGACGAACATCACCGCCGTGGACGCATCTCGCCCGGCGAGCGCACGCCTCCATGCCGTCCGCACATTGTCGAGATCGCCTTCGAGAATCTGTAGAGCCTCCTTCTCGTCGATCGAAATCGTCTCAGCGGAGCGGGCAGCCAACGAGCCAAAGAACCAGGTGTGGGACGCCGCCACCTCGTTCAGGGCGCCGTCGCGCCTTTCTAGCTCGGATTCGGCGTACTGGCGAAGCAACTCGTGGACCGAGTAGCGGCCGGCCTCGCGGTCAAAGACCACCAGCGACTTGCTGGTCAGGTTGGCGAGGTTCCGTATCGAAGCTCCCGCCACGCTCTCGGCAGCCTCTCTCGTGAACCCGCCCCGAAAGACGGAGAGAGCCGAGAACATATTCCTCTCCTCCTGACTCAGCATTGCCCAGGAGTATTCGAACACTGCCCGAACACTTCGATGCCGGTCGGGAATGCCGCTCGCTTCACTCTCCAGGAAGTCGAGACTCTTGGCTATCTCGGTGTAGATCCCGCCAACCGGGAGGACATCCACCCATGCTGCGGCCAGTTCGATTCCGAGAGGCATCCCTCCGACCGTCTCCAGAATGCGCCCCAGCGGCTCGAGGTCGTCCACGGTCATCGTGAAGCTGCTGTCCGCTCGCCTGGCCGCGTCGAGGAACAACTGGACGCCGCTGGTGGAGAATGCATCTTCGGAGTCCTCCCAGTCGCTCTCCAAGCCGAGGAGTGCCTGCACTGTCTCGCTCGCAACATTCAGCTTGATGCGAGAGGTGACCACGATGGTGATTCCGGGGGCGTTGGTGAGGATCTCCGACACGAGATCGGCACCGGCGACGAGGCGCTCGAAGTTGTCGAGTACCAGGAGCTGGCGCTTGCTCGCGAGGTATGACATGAGCTGGGCCTTCGGATCCTCTTCTGTCGAAAGGGCAATCGATAGCGCCTCGGCTATGGCCTGGACCATTTCGTTTGCTGAGTCGAGAGGGGCCAGGTCGACGAAGAACGAGCCGTCCGGATAATTCGCTGCCACCTCTGCGGCGAGTTGGATCGCCAGCCGGGTCTTGCCTGTGCCACCCGGTGCCAGAATCGTCAGCAGCCGGGTTGTCATCAGGTTCTCCGCAGCAGCATCGAGATCCTGAGAGCGGCCAATGAGCTCGGTGAGCTGCACCGGAAGGTTGTTCGGGGTGACGTCCAGCGAGGCGAGCGGCGGAAAGTTGGCCGGTAGCCCTTCGACGTCGACCTGATAGACGTGTTCCGGCCTGACCAGGTCCTTGAGCCGATGTGGCCCCATATCGACCAGGGCAACGCCGTCCGGAACCTGGTCCCTGACCAACTCGTAGGTCGATTGGGACATGACCGTCTGCCCGCCGTGAGCAATGGAGCGAAGACGGCCGGCGCGATTCACCGCCGACCCGTAGTAGTCACCCATGAGAAGCTCGGCCGCGCCGGTGTGGACCGATGCTCTCACCCGAATAGGACGCGGGGTCGGCCAGATCGATCCGGCGAGGCGGCGTTGGATTTCGGCGGCGGCTGTGGTCGCATCGACTGCCGATCGAAATACGACAAACCGGCTATCGCCTTCGCCGCGCGGCTTGACCGAGACACCACCATGTGCCTCGACAGCATTCGATATGAGCTCGTCGTGCTGTTTCAGCGCCTCAAACATGGGACCGGGCGCCTCTTCCCACAACCGGGTGCTGCCCTCCACGTCGGTGAAGAGAAAAGTGACAACTCCATCGGGTAACGAGTCCAAGATCCTGGACATTACCTGCTTAGGAAATCGGCTATGCGGCGTCGAGTTCGTCCCGAAAAAATCAACTGAGGCAACGCCACCATCGAGAAACGGATGGTTCTGAATGAGACTTTCGAGCAGGGCGGCCGCCTCGACAATCGGGTCAGCTCACTGATCCCGAATTGACGAGATCCAACGATCATTTCAGGTTGCGCTGAGTCGGCGCTTGAACGTTCCAACCGAGCGAGTCCGCCGCATGATGCATCCGGCTGTCGTAGGTGACCAGGCCGCTGAGAGTGTCGCCAAAGAGGGCCGCGGTTGTGAGGTGAATTGCATCGAGAGACCGCAGAGTCCACGGCTGGAGGAGAGCTGCGGACCTCAGAACCTCGTTGCTGAGGCGGACAAGTTCAATCCGACGAAGGACCTCTTGAGCGCGATCAACAAAATTCTCGCCCAGGGCCCCAACCGCTCGTATGACTTCAGCGCTAGCAAGCCCACTGCTAACCAGTGACTCTCGAGGCTTGAGAAACCGTGTCAACGCCTCGCTTTCAGGCTCGCTGGCCACAAGCTTGACGATGGCCGACGAATCGATATACCAGACGCCTTCAGCGTTCATCTGAGCGCATCCTGGCCAGGACGGCGGACGGAGCCTCCTGGCCCCGGTCCAACTTCAAGGGCGAAGGTAGATCATCCCACTCTTCCGATCCGCCCTCGATGTCCCCTGATGCTCGCAGCCTTTCGAGGGGCGGGGCCGATGGGATTGGAGTCAGTAAAGCGATCGGACGACCGCGATCGGTGACTTCGATTGTCTCTCCCGCCTCGACCCGTCGCAGGTACTCGCTGGCCTTCTGACGGAGTTCTCTGATACCTATACGAGACATAGTGTTACAAGTAGCACATAACACATCGAGCGTCAATCCTTGTCTCGTCGCTGACTGCTTATGAACCTGGCGTTGACAGGGTGGCGAGACGGCGGCGGGCATCTTCCACTCGATCGAGGCCTGCGAAGCCAGCGGTGGTGACCGCCTCCGCCACCGACTCTCTCACACGGGCCGCGGCCTCCCGACCGATGCGGCGGCCGATCCGGCCCGCATGGAGTTTGAGCATGAAGCCGAGGAGGATGCTCAGGGCGAGTGAGCCGGTGAGCAGAACCAGAGGTGAAGGCACCGGACCGAGATAGGGCAGGTCCATGGTGCCTACCGGGAGCTGGTTCGGGCCGAACAGGACGACGAGGTACCAGGCGACAGCGAACAGCAGCACCGCGCCGAAGACGAGTTGGAAGAAGCCAACCACGGGCCACACGATCGAGCCGGGCACGATCATCTCTCCTGCTGCCTGACGGGTGGAGCGGTCCAGCGCCCGGGTTACCGCGGTCTCCACGTCCTCGGCTCCCAAGCTCTCGAGAATCGACGGTCGGCTTTGGGCTGGCAGCACCCCAACAGCCTTGACCAGAGCCGATCGGACCGGGTTGAGCACATGGCCCAGGCTCCCCCGGCGCCGCCAGTCGACGAGGTAGGCGGCAGGATCGGCCTTTCTCGACTTCCTCCCTGTGACCAGCGACAAGAGACTCAGCCCCCGGGCCAGAAGCGAACCGCCCCGGCGTTTGGCGCGGTGCATGACGGCTTCCTGCATCTGTCGGGAAACGCCGTCGAGGTCGACAACCGCCATCGCACCGGCCACCGCCTCCTCGACTGCCGTCTCCCTTTCTCCAGTCTTCAGCAGCGGGGTGTGGGGACCTTCCGGGTCCAGACCGGCCGCCCGGGCCAGTTCCGCGACATTCGCCGCGGCATCGGTTGCAATTCTCGCCGTGACGATCGCCTTGGCGTCGGCCGCTTGGGCAAGCGAGGTTCGGAACTCGTCGATGCCGGTGCCGTCCTTCGCCGACACAACATCGACCCTGGCCTGGGGGATCCCGTCGGCATCCAGCTGGCGTCGGAGATCGTCGGCAAGCATCTTCCTCTGATCGGGGTCGATGCGGTCGGCCTTGTTGAAGATGAAACGCATCCGATCGGCGTGGGCTGCCAGTCGGCGGAGATAGGAGTGAATCCGCTCGTCGTCGTACTTCTCCGGGTCGACCACCCAGGCGACGGCGTCGACACGGGGGAGGAGGGCGTCGACCGTGGCCCGGTGCTCGATGCGGACACTGTCGACGTCGGGGAGGTCGAGGATTGCCACCCCGGACAGGTCTGCGCGATCGTGTCCCGCTACCCGCTCCACTCCCAGCCATTCCAGCAACGGGCCGATCTCCTCCCGCGCCTCGTTGGCCACCCAGGCGATCGGCTGTTCGGTTGTGGGGCGGAGTGCCCGCGCCGGGCTGACTTCCTCCCCGGCGAGGGCGTTGAGCACCGAGGACTTGCCCACCCCGGTCCCACCAACCAACGCCATAACGTAGCCCTCGCCGGGAAACCCGAGACGCTGCTCGCTCTCGTCGGCCAACGTCTCCGCCGAGCGGGCCTGGTCCGCCAGACCGAGGTCGGCCGCGGCGGCCGCCGCTTCCCGCAATCTCTCGATCGGGTTCACTCCGTGTCCACCCGGGCCGCGGCATGAGCCGCCTGACGAAGTTCCGAGGCAAGGTCGGACTCCTCAGCCAGAGGACCGAGGGCGTCGAGGAATCGCCGCTGCTCGGTCTCGAATACCGCGTCGAGGATTGCATCGAGACGCTCCCGGGCCCGGTTGACGAACTCGGCGACGTTGCCCTCACCAAAGATCGCCTCGAGAAGCTTCTGGTTGAGCAGGGCGGTGCCGGCGCCGATCCCGATCTCGGCTCCGGTGAGCCCTCCGGTGGATACGAACACCGCCAGGATGACGCTCGTTCCGAGTACGTTGAGCCCGATGCTGGCCACCTGGGCCATCCGCTTTCGGTCAGCGCCGATCGCCTGGATTTCGTCTGCGACATCCTCCGTCCACTCGGCCAGCGCCTCCTGGAGCCGGGACGCCAACTCCGGCCTGGCCCCCCACAATGCCGCGTGGTCGGCAACGGCCGTAGCCCCGTGATGGGTCTCGGCCCAGGCCGTAGCGGTACGAGAGGCTGCGGTGTCCGCATGTTGAACCACCGCGGCCACCAGGTCGGAGAAAGCTGCCTCTCGCACCGGAGGCGCCGGCGGGACGGGTGAGGTCCGAAACACGTTGCGGATGGTGGCGGCCACCTTGCCCACACCCTCGGACAGGTATCGGGCCAGCGGGCCGGCGTTGACGAAGTCGAGCCACTGCCGCAGGACCTCGCTGCGGAGGAAGGTGCCCCGCTCGATCTCGGCGTCAAGTTGCCGGCGCGCAGCCGCGTAATTCGATTCAAGGGAGACGCGCAGGGAAGCAGCCTCCTCCTGTTCGGTCTCCACCTCGACGGCGATCACCTCCACCGCCTCGGGCAGGCCGGCGAGGGCGCCGTGGAGGCTGTGGCGTGCAATCGACTTTCTCTCCTCGTCGTTACGGCGGAGTCGTTCGATGCCTTCGAGGATCGGAGCGACGGCGTCCCGACGGAGACCGTCGAGAGCAGTGTCGGTTGCACCCTCGGGGACCGAGACCACTTCGAGGGCACCGAACGCCCCCTGCCGTTCGATCTCGCCCCGTTCGATCAGCCCCCGATAGTCGGCCATCACCGCTGCCTCGTCGGCTTCGTCGGTGGGCATGCGGTTGATCACCGCCAGGAGCGCCACGCCCCGCTGGCGGACGCGGGCGAGGATGTCCCAGGGGACCTGGTCGGCATAGCGGGTGACCGTTGTGACGAAGACAACCAGGTCTGCCATCTCCAACAACTCCACAGCGAGCTGGCGGTTTTCCTGTTCCACGCTGTCGAAGTCGGGGGCGTCGACCAACATCACACCGGGTGGAACGCCGGGGTCGAGCTTGATCTCGATCTGGTGCCCGGCGAGCGGTCCCTCCCCGGAAGGGGCGTCGTCAGGATGGACCAGCGCCACCGGGTGGCGGGTGGTGGGGCGGATCAGACCCGACTCGGATAGCGGGGCGCCGGCGATTGCGTTGAAAAGACTCGACTTGCCGACGCCCGTGGAGCCAAGGATCACCACCAACAGGGGGGCTGAGAGGTCCGATGCCCTCGGGATCAAGTATTCGGCGACATGTCTGCGGAGCGTTTCCGCCCGCTCGATCCGCCCCACATCGGGGGCCGTGTCGGCTCGTCGTTCGAGGGCTGCGGCGAGATCCGATAGTGCCTGACTCAGATTCCGATTCTATCCCAGT
Organism: Acidimicrobiia bacterium; assembly: GCA_041742825.1. GTDB lineage: Bacteria > Actinomycetota > Acidimicrobiia > Spongiisociales > ZC4RG35 > MA-ANB-1. Next base: position 8,495 of record JBGTNX010000058.1, read on the forward strand.
CCGGATATCTGGCTACGTCCGTCCCCCATTCCGTGTCCTTTCAGCCGACGATCGGATAGCATCGAGATACCTCGAAGAACGGAGACGAGAAATGGCACACGGCGACATCACCCACATCGACATTCCGGTCGACGACATGGATCGGGCCACCACCTTCTACAACAACGTGCTCGGCTGGCAAGCCGCCGAGGCGCCGGGCTACGAAGGCTATCCCATGTGGCGGGCACCCAACGAGATCAGCGGTGGTGGGTTCGCCCAACGTAACGAGGGCCTCCAGAACATCCGCAACTATGTCGAGGTCGACTCCATCGACGACGTCCTCAGCAAGGTGACCGAGTCGGGAGGAGCGGTGGTCATGGAGAAGACGCCGATCAGCGAGACGAGCTGGTACGCCACCTTCACCGACACCGAGGGCAACCAGATGGGCCTCTACGAGGGCACGACCTAGACCATTCGGCGGATCCCTCTCTTGATCCTTGGTTAAGCCCTACCGACCTGATGTACTGCCAGGGCCCGGGCCGAACACCAGCGGATCGTCGACTTCTGGACTGCAGAACGAATCTCCAAGGCGATCCCCCGTGACTTCGTCTTCGATGGAACCCAGTTCAGAGAGCGTCCTGATCGTCCTGGCCGCGGCGGAGCCAAGGGTTCCTCCTGGAACAGCGGTGGTGAGGTGAAAGACACCACCGGCAAAGTTCTCTTCGAGATGGGCGGCTTCTACTACGTCTGTTCCGCAAGCGTCGCCACCGAAGCGGTGAGCGGACGGTCTGTGGTCGTCTCCGCAGGACACTGTGTCTTCGACGAGACCAACGTCGAGTTCGCCACGAACTGGATGTTCATCCCCGACTACGACGCGGCGCCCGCACCCATCGACACCGGCGGCAACTTCTGTGCCCAGACCGAATGGGGTTGCTGGACCGCGACGTCCCTTGTGGTCCATGAGGGATACGCCAGCGCCGGCGGCTTCAACGACCAGGCGGTCCGTCACGACTGGGGGTTTGCGGTGGTGGGGCCCGGCGGTCACAACAACGCCCATCTGGATGCGACTGTCGGGACCAAGCCTGTCTCCTTGTCTTCGGTGAGCACGGGAACCACCGTCTCCGCCTTCGGCTACCCGGCGGCAGGCAAGTACAAGGGCAACGACCTGATCTACTGCCAGGGCCCGGTCGGGACCGACGCCCAGACCGCCAACACGACCTATAAGGTCGCCTGCACTATGACCGGTTGGGTCATCCGGCGGGCCCTGGTTCGCACCGTTCGACAACGCCACGGGGACCGGAACCCAGATGTCGGTCAACTCCTACGGCTACACGGGCGACCAGTCGATGTACGGTCCGAAGTTCAACGCCAACACCCAGGTCACCTGGAACGCAGCGTTGGGCGCCAACGCCAACACCATCGTCGACTGATCGAGACCCAAAGCCCAGGGGGCGAGCCACTGGTGCGCCCCTGACGCTTGAGTGTTCGGACTCATTCCCCTCGGTCTGACTCGGCCGCCGATCTCGAACGAGTGCCCATCTCCCTGACGAAGTTGGTGAAGATCCCGGCGGGCGAGGTTAGGAAGGCAAGGATCATCACCTGGAGCAAACCGAGCGACCCCCAATAGATGTTGAGAAGGCTGAGAACAGTGAGGACACTGTTCGTCGCGACATAGACTCGCAACGACACCGGATCCCACACGGCGGGATCGGGGCGTCGAACCCGCCACATGTCGGTGATCGAGAAGAGAGCAGCGGCAGCCGAACCGATCCGGATCGTCATGATCTCGTCCTGGGTGAAGCTGTAGATCGGAACCAGTGAGAGGCAAATGAAGGCGATCGTGAAAGCGTGACGGACGATTGTCTTAACCCGCCAGAGGTTGATCGGGTCCCATTCTGAAGGGTCGTCTCGGAGCCAGCCGATAACCGCACCGAAGCCGGCGAGGCTTACCGAAAGACCGGCGATTGTGGTGAAAAATGGCTGGGCTTCCACACCGCCGATAGTACATGCCGATGGGGCGAGAATTGAGCAAGCCCGACGCCTTCAACGGAAAGTGGCAATGAACGCAGAGTCAAGCTCGACAGGCGCCTGAGCAAGCCGGAGTGCTCAGGGAAGGCGAGCGTCGAGGGTCTTGAGAATTGCCTCCACCTCGTCGGCCGGAAGGGCGGGTCTCGGCAGTTTGCGAATTCGCTTGGCGAGGTTGTTGGGAGTGCAGATCGCGACTCCTCCGACCTGGTTCGGGGAGAACATAGGAAGGGAGGTGTCGACGAAACAGACGACGGGATGAACTGGGGTGTCGATGCCGGTGCCTGCGAGAAGAGCCTCGACTACATGAGCATGGCGACGAGCCTGGTCGAGTACCGACGATCGGTCGCGGCCATTTACCCAAAGCTGCGACCCCCGCCCTCGGATCGCCAGCCTGCCGGTGTAGCTCTTGGTCTCGATGGTGAAGACTCCCGTCGGACCTACAACTACATGGTCGACATTCGCCGCTGACCCGGGAAGCTTGCGATCATGGAGGGCCCACACACCCGAACGCTGGAGCGAATCGAGCACTCGGCCGACCCGTCGCTCGCCTGACGCCCCTTTCCGCCACGCCTGCTCGGAGGGTGAAGGGTTGACGAGCGCAATTGCAGCCCACGATGCCAGGATGGCCCCGACGCCCAACGAAACAACTGTCGGAACCTCGACGTCATTCAAGAACGCGGACAGGGCGGCGATAGACAGCCTGGGGAGATAGAACCCGAGGAGGAACGCAGCCACGATTGTGAGAACCACAATCGACCAGCGACCACGCAGCCTTGCCACCCTCCCGGAGCGGATCCGCTCCAATCGGGTTTGTGCCGAACTGCCCGCCCTAGTCATGGTGCTGTCGTCATATCGGCGGAGGTGCCGTATCGCCCCTGCTGTCGAAAAACCATGACCTCCCTTCGACAATTGTCCTGGGTTTCTTCAGCACTATTTGCAGAGGGCGGTGTCGATCTGCGAAAACGGAGCCGCAAGCGCGGGTCTCTCAGAACCCGGTTTCTTGGCCTTTCCACGGGGGTGGGGTTCCTGCCTGGAACTCATCTACAGACGGGCCTTCCAAAGCGGTCAGCCAGCGGCGGCCGAGGACGTAGGTGGCGACCAGCAACCCCAGCAGCGCAGGCCAGCCCATGGCAACCCGGGCAACGCCGAGGCCGACCGTGTTCGCGTCGAGGTAGAGACGCCACTGCCAGAGGGCTCGGGCGGCGAAGAAGCCGACCCACATCCAACTCGTCCTCGTGTAAGCCGGGCGAACCCGAGGGTGCCAGTACCACTCGATCGGCCAGCCCCTTGTCGCCCAACTGGTGAAGGCGAGGAACGGGCGTTTCGCCAGGATCGAGGCCAACATCAACAGCGAGGTCACGGCACCGCTGATGATGCCGGGGAGGAAGTAGTCCTCGGCCTCGCCCGACCGCAGCGCCAGGAACACCGCCAGCAGCGTCCCGAACAGGCCGGCAAAGGCAAACCGGGTCGGACGCCCCCGAAGGAGTCGCCACAAGCTGATCGCCACTGCCGAACCGAGCCCGACCCAAGCCGCCGGCACCACGCCCCAAATCGAATTGACCGTAACGAACAGGACCGGTGGCACTATGCCGTCGGCGATTCCGACCTGGCCCGATACCAGACCCTGCAACTCCGACCTGATCTCGGAAGACTTCATGAGGTTTCGTGCCGACCGGGTCCGGCCGCTGCTGCACCCCGACCCATGAGAAGTTCCCGGACATCGGTGGAGGTGAACGCCGCCCATGCCAGGTAAACCACAGCGGCCAGGTTGCCCAGGACGACGAGGGCGGCCCACCAGATCACTGTGCTGACGATCCGGCGCTCCCGGACAGCAACCCAGACCGCGAATATCGCGAGCCCCACATAGAGGTCGACCAGCGTCACCTTCCCCCAGGCCAATCCCCAGATCTGCGAGCCCTCTCCGGCGAAGTCCCCGGAGACGAAGCCGAAGGCGACGACCCCTGCCATCACCAACACAGCGATCACGGAGAAGACTCGGATAGCGACCATCAGGTGACGTTAGGCGGCGGGGCCGTTCTCGACACGCCGCGGCGGCTGCCCGACAATTTGGTCGAGCCGGCGCGGGCTACGCTTCGACGCCGACCAGGAGATGACATTGATTGTTGCCACCGTATCCGTCCGCGTAAAGCCCGACCGCCGCGACGAGTTTCTCGCCGCGATTGGCCGCCAGGCCGATGCCAGCCGGGAACTGGAGCCGGGATGTCTCCGGTTCGAGATTCTCGAGGATGCAGACGACCCGCTCCAGTTCCTCCTCATCGAGGTCTATACCGATGCTGCAGACTTTCGACCTGCTCATCGGGAGACATCCCACTACGCCGAATGGGCCCGAGCTGCTGACGAGGTCCTCGAAGGGGAACGAATCGTGACCACCTACACACCGGTTCGCCTCGAGCTTGACAAGGTCTGATCGACGGAAATCTCCGGAGCCGTCGCTCGCTCCGAGAGCTGACGGAGCACTTCGTCGCCGGGTTGACCCCGGGTACCGCTGTCGGCCAGCCAGTCGACCCAACGCCGAGCTTCGGGGCCGAGATCGCCTATCCCGTACGGGCCGGGGAGGCTGGAGACGTGCAGGAGCACACCGGACGATCGATCAAATCCGCTGGCATGTCAGATCTTCGCCAGTCCGGTGGTGAATCGGTCTATCAGCTCGTAGTCGAGTTGGAGGTTCCCAGTCCAGGGATTCCCGTCCAGGGCATCGAGCATCGCCTGCATCGCCGCCTCACCAAGAGCGGCGACAGGTTGTCGGATGGTGGTGATCCCGAGCGCCTCTGCGAACTCGTGGTCGTCGAACCCCACGATCGAAAGGTCCTCCGGCACTCGGACTCCACTCTCCCTTGCAGCCTGGTAGGCGCCTGCGGCCATTTCGTCGGAGAGAGCGAAAACGGCGGTCGGAGGAACCGGTGCTTCGAGGAGCTCGACAGTGGCGTCATAGCCTCCAGCAATGGAGAAGTTCCCGTTTCTGACCAGATCCTCGTCTACGAGAATCCCCTTGTCCTCGTGGGCGTCCCGAAATCCCTGTTCGCGCACCCCGGGAATAGACATGTCAATCCGTCCACCGGGCATGCCCCCAAGCATGGCGATACGGGAGTGCCCTAACCCGATCAGGTGCTCGGTTGCCTCACGTGCGCCGGCGTAGTTGTCGATCTCGATGGTGACCACACCTTCGACGTTGGGGCCGATCGAAATCACATTCATGCCACGCTTCAGTAGCGGTTCCACCTGATCAGGCTCGACCGAAAGGTCGACGAGAACCGCCCCGTCGACTCGCTTTGAGTGCGGTAAGACGTACTCAACGAAATGCTTCCGCTGCAAGTCGTCGCTGGCCACGTAAAGGCGGATGTCGTAGCCGGCCGCGGTGGCGAGCGCTTCGACGCTAGTCACGATGTTGGCGTAGTACCACTGGCCGATATGGGGGACAGCGACGATGATGGTGTGGTTCTTGGCTGTAGACAGCTGCCTTGCGTACGGGTCGGGTACATAGGCGAGCCTGGCCGCCACTTCTTCGACACGCTCTCTGGTTGCAGGCGCAACTGAAGGCAGCCCGCGCAACGCTCTGCTCACCGTCGCAACCGAAACACCGGCTTCAGAGGCCACATCGCGGATGGTGACATTTTCCATCATCGCTGGAACCTCATTTGGCCACCAACGCCGATCGTCCCGCAACTACCAGGCCGTCACCGGTGACCGATCCACCGCCCAAGAGAACCTGTTCGACCCCCCCAATTGCAAAGGCGTTCGGGGTTTCGCCGCGGTTGATTGCGACCACCACCCGATCACCGCCGTGTCGGCGTTCGAACATGAACGAGTCACTCGAGGCTGAGAGCGGTCGCCACGAACCGAGACGTAGTGCCGGATGCCGAGAACGCAGGCCGGCGAGTTCGGTTACCCAATCTCTCGTTCCGGATATTTCCGAGCCCCATGGAAACCCGCCACGGCAGTCGGGGTCGTTGTCCCCCGTCATCTCGACCTCATCGCCGTAATAGAGGCCGGGAGCCCCAGGAGCTGTCATCTGCAACGCTGTTGCCAGCCGGAGCCGCCATACATCACCGCCGGCAACGGTGAGAAACCGAGCAGTGTCGTGGCTACTCAGCAAATTTTGATTGGCCAGTGCCACCCCCCAGCCGTACATCGCCCAGAGATCGGACAGCCAATCCAGCATCTCATCGCCGGTGATGTCCTCGCTGGCGAAGTAGTGGATGCACAACTCGCGAAACGAATAGTTCATGGTGGCGTCGAACCGGTCGCCCTGGAGCCATTGGGAAGAGTCCCCGACCGTCTCCGAAAGCAGATAGCAGTCGGGCTTTGCGGCCCGGCAGACGTCACGGAAATCAACCCAGAAGTCGGTGTCGACATATCTGACTACATCCATCCGCCAGCCGTCGATGTCGTATTCGGAAAGCCAGTATTCGGCAACTTCGAGCATGTACCGTCGGGCTTCGGGGTTGGCCAGGTTGACCCGCGGCATGGTGGGCACTCCGTACCACGACTCATAGGAAGGCTGCACGGGCTTGCCGGCCTCGGTTGGGTGCATCGGGATGCCCAGTTCCGATTCCAGCCTGGAGATGTATTCGGCCAGCCTGGTGTCGGTTTCGGCCAGATCCGACCTGACCCGCAGGCTCAACGGCCATTCGTTCACCACGAACCAGTCCCAATACTCAGACTCGGGGCCGTGCTCCATCACGTCCGAGAATGCGAAAAATCTCGGATGGACATGATTGAACGAGGCGTCGAGGATCAACCGAATCGACCGGTTGTGCGCCTCTTTGACCAGTTCCCGAAACGCCTGGGTTCCACCAAGGAGATCGTCGACCTCGTAGTAATCAACAGTGTCGTAGCGATGGTTACTCGGAGAGCTGAAGATCGGGTTGAGATAGATGGCGTCAACCCCCAGGTCCTCGAGGTAACCGAGTCTGTCGGTGATGCCTTCGAGATCCCCGCCGTGGAACCGGGTCCGGTGGGCTGGTTCGCCCCAGGCCTGGAGGCCGGGCCTGGTCCTGTCGCTTCCTCGGCTGAATCGGTCCGGGAAGATCTGATAGATGACCGCACCGAGAGCCCAGTCGGGGATGTCGAAGCGCTCCGGCGCCCCGAGTCGCCAGCGGTCCAGACGCTCGATGGCGTTGGCTACTCCCGTCGGCCCCACATAGACCCCTTGCCCCGCCGGCGTTCGGAAGGCCAGCGAGAACTCGCCCGCCGGTGAGTCGACCACCGTCTCCCAATATCGATAGCGAGACGTCTCCGCTACCTGATCGAGTTGATGGCCGAGAACCGAGGTTCCCGAGCGTACGACCATCAAGCCATCGCTGAGTCTGGGGTCGGTGTGAACCCGTATTCGAATCCCACCGGTGTCCGTCGTATCGAAGAAGGCACGGTTTTCGACGTCGAATCGAATATCCCAAGGCGCGACGTCACCCGGTGAACCGTATACACCGTGGTCCGACTCGAAGGCCTTGGGTTCAACCTTTGACTGCACCCTGCGTCAAACCTGAGACGATGTATTTTTGGAGAAACAGGAAGAGGACGACCACCGGAATTCCCGCCAGGAGCGATCCGGCTGCAAACGGACCCCACCTCTGGTTGAACTGGTCGTTGAGGAACCTGAAGAGACCGACCGACAGCGTGTAACCCTCGGGACTTCCCTGGCCCAACACCGCATCCGCCAGAACGAAGTCGTTGATCAAGAAGATGAATGAAAGCAGAAAAACCACGGCCAGAATCGGCGCCGTCAGGGGGAGGATGATCTTGAAGAATATCTGATGGTGGCTGGCGCCGTCGACTGTGGCCGACTCGTCCAGCGACCTCGGAATTGTGTCAAAGAAGCCTTTCATCAGCCAGGTGTTGACCCCCAACGCCCCACCGAGATACACAAGTGTCAATCCCGCCCGGGTGCCGAGCCCGACCGACGGAAATACATCCTTGACCTGAACCATGATCAGGAAGATGGCAACGAAGGCAAGGACCTGGGGGAACATCTGGATAAGCAGCACCGAGAGCAACCCGACTCTGCGTCCGCTGAAGCGCATTCTCGAGAACGCATATGCGGCGAGAGCGGAGAGCATCGTCATAACCGCCGATGCTCCTCCCGCGATCAAAAGCGTGTTCCAGTACCAAGAGGTGTATGGCACCTCCCCACCGAAAAGCTGGCGATAGTTGTCAAAGGTGAGGCTGTCGGGAATAAGCGTCTGAGAGGTGAGTGTTTGCAGCGGATTGAACGAAGCTGAGACAATCCACAGGACCGGGAAAAAAGCGAAGCTCATGGCGAGCCATGCCACGATATGACGCCATCCCAGGGTTCTGAACCAACGGCGGAACGGACTCCGGCCGGCGGCCATTGAGCCGGATTTTTCGCGGGCCGGATTTGGCGTATCGCTTGCGGGTTTGACGTTCATCAGGCGAGATCCTCCAGGGCTCTAGTTCGACGGAAACTGAGTGCAGATACGGCAGCCACCATCATGAAGATGAGCACGGCTATCGCCGAGGCGAAGCCCCACTGGGCACCGGAGCCTGATTCGAAGGCCAGTCGGTATGTGTAGCTAATGAGTATGTCGGTATGCCCGGCCGGCGTAGTCGCTCCTTCGATGGGTGGGCCTCCCTGGTTGAGCAGGTAGATCACGTTGAAGTTGTTGAAATTGAAAGCAAACGATGCGATCAGCAGCGGAGCAAGTGACACCATGAGAAGAGGAAAAGTGATCGCATTGAAAGCCTGGCGGGGTGTGGCGCCGTCGACATACGACGCTTCCTTCAACTCCGATGGAATCGATTGTAGAGCCCCAGTCGAGACCAAGAACATGTAGGGGAACCCGAGCCAGAGGTTCACCATTAGGACCGAGGCCTTTGCCAGAGTGGGATCTCGCAGCCAGGGGATATCGGCTCCGAGCAACTCGTTGATCACACCGAACTGCTGGTTGAGCATCCCCGCCCAGATCAGGGCGGTCATGAAACTGGGGAGGGCATAAGGAACCACCAAGAACGCCCGGTAAATCTTCTGCCCTCGCATACCCGCGCGGTTGAGGGTGACTGCAAGACCGAGCCCGACCGCAAAAGTGAGGATGACGCTGAGAATTGCGAAGACGTAGTTCCACACCAGAACTCTGAGGAATGGGCCGCGGATTGAGTCGTTGGTGAATGCCCGTGTGTAGTTATCAAAACCGATGAAGACCTGCCAGCCCGGATCGAGGGTTCGTCCGTCGGCTGCCGTGAAGATCCCATCTTTCGGCTCGTAGACGACCCCAGTGGCATTCTCGGTGAGCATCCCTGTGTCTTCGTCATAGGTGTACAGGGCTTCGTAAACAGCAGCGGTGGTGATCGTCACCGCCATGATCGCGCCCCTCTCGACCGGGACATCGAAGTCGAGGATCTCGTTCTGGCGTTCGGAGATCGCGGCGATGCCGAGAAGGGTGTAATCACCCACTGCGACCACATCGCCGTCCTCGTCACGGGTCACCTCATCAGCGGAGAGAGCGACTTGCCCCTCTTGGGTACCGAACGTTTCGGTACCCTCATCGTCGACGAGGAACAAGGCCAGAGTTCCTTCCGGGTCGGCGAGTATTGACATGTCGAACCGGGTGGTACCCGGGACGTTGGAAGCGCGGCCGGTGAGGTTGTCGAGTGCTTGTTCTTCCGACAGCCGGTGCGAGATCGACGAGTTGGTCAACGAAATGTACCCGGAGTAGATCACCGGGACTATCTGGAAAGTCAGCGCAAATATCGTGCCGGGGATCAGATACTTCGCGGGGAGGTTCTTCTTGGTGAGGTATGCCCAGTTGACGAGCGCCGTCGCAAGGCCGAGTACTGCGATGCCCGCCCACCACTCGAGGGCCAACATGGAGGGAAGACCGACGAAGAAGAGAGCGTTGACCGCTCCCAGGAAAAGGATCTTTCCGACCAGGGCCCAAGTCAGGGAAGAACGGCGGGGAGCATCGGTCCCCCGTCCGTTCTCCGGGGGAGGCGCGTCCGAGTCTTGGACTTGTCGCGCCTCCCTCTCCGTCATCGATCAGCCTTCGTCGATCAGTGTCCTGATCTGGTCGGCTGCGTCGGTCACTGCCTGTTCCGGGTCGGTCCCGGTGAAAATCAACGCATAAGCGTCGGTCCACGCCTGCCACACCGAGCCCATCTCGGGGATGGCTGGCATCGGGTAGCCGTTCTGACCGGCCTCACCGAAGCCCTCGATGTTGGGGTTGTCGGCGGCGACTGCCAAGAAGGCAGCCGTGTGGGCGGGCGGACGCCCACCAGCCTCGAACAGCGCTTCTTGTGCTTGCTGGGTCGCCATGAAGTCGAGGACGAACGTAGAGGCAATCAGCGGGTTCTCAGCAAAAGCCGAGAGCATGAAGCCCTGCACCCCGACAAAGGGCCGCGGTTCACCACCCTGAACGGAAGGAATCGGCTCCACGACGTAGTTGACGCCTGCCGCATCGAACTCACCGAGCGCCCAGGGCCCCGTGATGGCGAACGGGGCATCGCCGTTGCTGAACGTCTCGATCATCACGTCGTAGAGCGTGTCGATACTGATGACTCCCTCGTTCGACAGTTCGGCGAAGTACTCGGCAGCGGCCACGCCACCCTCGCTAGCAATACCGATGTCCTCTGGGTTGTAGCTGCCGTCAGCATTCTCTCCAAAGACGTAGCCACCAAAGGCCGTGACGATCGGATAGTTGTGGAACGGATCGCCGTTGCCGTTCTCCTGCAGTGCCAGGGGCAGCGTCACTTCGCCGTCGGCCTCGAGCTGAAGAGCGGTGTCGACCAGCTCCTCGAAGGTTGCGGGGGACTCGGGGACCAGATCAGTGTTTCGTACCAGCGCGATGTTTTCGATCGCATATGGCAACCCATAATTGGTGCCCTGGTAGTTGAATGCCTGGACCGCCGCAGGTGCGAACTGGTCCGCGACGGCGCCGATGTCGAGAGGCGCTACAACGCCGGCAGAGACAAGCTGGCCCAGCCAGTCGTGAGCACCGATGATGATGTCGGGGCCTTCACCCGCGGGAGCAGCCGTGATCAGCCGATCCCTGAGTCCGTCGAAGGAAAGCTCCTGGACAGCCACCGTGATGTTGTTTTCGGCGGCAAAGTCGTCGGCGAATTCCTGGATCACTGGGGTCCGGGTGTCGTCTGCCCAAATCACGAGGTCGGCATCGGCGCGCACCACAGGTTCGGTAGTGGTCGTCGTGTCGCCGCCGGCCACAGTTGTGGTCGTCTCCTCGGCCATGGCCGAAGTCGTTGTCTCGGTCGGAGCTGTCGTCGTGGTGGTGGTTTCCTCGGAATCCCCACAAGCAGTCAATGCCATCGACATTGCCAAAAGCAATGCCAACCAGACTTTTGGTCTGAGTTTCAAGTGATCTCCTATCAGTCAACTGAAGTTGGAACGAGGCAAAAGCCTCTCGTCGATGGCGAATGTAACCGGTTACATTGGTCCTGTAAAACGGCAACTTCGGGTTTTTTGCGCGTTTTTTCGCGATCTGAACGAACAAATCATGCGCCTCCCGTGTCGAGCGCCCGGGACGCTCTCAAACTCGGAGTGGCCGAGGCTGAGGCGACCTCGACGGGAACCCTCGCTCGTCGAGAGCTGACGGAGCACTTCGCCTCCGGGTTGACTCGCCACAGGTAGCATCCCGGGGTGCCAGCCGAACGCAGCCCGATCCGCTACGCACGCAGTGGTGACCTGAGCATCGCCTACCAGGTCTTCGGCCGCGGGCCGCTCAACATCGTCATCGTCCCGGGTTTCATCTCCAACCTCGAAATGGTTGCTGACACCTTTCCGTTCGGACCGCTCGTCGAGACCCTCGCGTCGATCGGCACGTGCGTCCTCTTCGACAAGCGGGGCACCGGCCTCTCCGACCGCGACGGGAGTTTCGGCAGCATCGAGGAGCGTTCGGACGACATTCGGGCTGTACTTGACGCGGTCGGGTTCGAACACGCCTCGATCGTCGGCTACAGCGAAGGCGGACCGCTGAGCGTCGTTTTCGCCGCTTCGCACCCCGAACGGGTCGATGCCCTCGCCCTGTACGGCACCTTTACCCGGCTTCGATTGAACAACGCCCATTACGACTACGACGCGCTGATATCAGGGGTTCAGGAGCTTTGGGGCACCGGTCGGGCGCTGGAGCCGTTCATCCAGGGAATCCCTGAAAATGAGCAGGTGATCGAAGGGATGGCCCGGTACGAACGTGCTTCGGCTTCCCCCGGGCGGGTTGCCGACATCCTCAGAGGCGCTCGGGAGATCGACGTGAGAACCTTCCTCCCCGCCGTGAAGGCTCGATCGGTTGTCTTCCACTCTTCGAGAGATCCGTTGGTACCGGTTGGCCTGGGAAGATCTATGGCGGAAGGGATACCGGAAGCCCGCTTCGTCGAGCAGGAGGCGGATTACCACTTTCCCTGGGACGGTCGCCGGCTCTGGTGGATGCAACAGGCGGTCGATTTTCTCACTGAGGGGAGCAGTCCGGTCCCGGTCACCGATCGGTTCCTGTCCACAGTCCTCTTCACCGACATCGTACGTTCGACCGAGACTGCAGCCGACCAGGGCGACCAGCGTTGGACGGAGCTGCTGGCACGGCACGACCGGCTCGCCGCTGAAACCGTTGACCGCTTCGGCGGCCGCCTCGTCAAGACCACCGGCGACGGGCTCCTCGCGCTGTTCGACAGCCCCTCGCGGGCCGTTGCCGGTGCCCATGCCCTG
>JBGTNX010000059.1:0-2318 GCA_041742825.1 Acidimicrobiia bacterium
TCATCGCTCCCCGTTTCTGGTCAGAGCTAGCCACCGAACCGTGGTATCAATTTCGACATGCGCCGACAAACTCGAATCGTTTCCTTAACAATTGCCGCCACCCTCGTCCTCGCTGGTTGTTCGTCCGACGAGACCATCGACCCGATCGAGGCCCAGGCCCAGTTTTGCTCCGACGTGGAGTCGTATGTCGAGACCATCGGAGAATATGGCGGCCTGTTTCAGGACGTCGAGTTGACCGTTGGCGATGTCAAGTCTGCCCAAGAAGACCTGGCACCCGGCCTCGAAGCTGTCGAGGAATCGGCCGCCGAGTTCCGGACGGCGGTCGAGACCGACCCGAATTCGGGATTGAGCATCGACCTCGTCGAACCGGAGACGCTCCAGGCTGTAGAGGACGCCGAAGCGGCCTTCGCAGAAGCAAGCGATATCGATGATGGGACACCAATTACCGAAGCCGGAGCCCGATTCAGCTCGGCTGCCTATGGGCTCGAGGTGGCGTGGGTTCGCCTGTTCGTGGACGCCGGGTGTCTTGAGGGCGATGCCAGGGCAGAGGCAGAGGCCCAGCAATGGGTGTCCGATTATGTGGCTGCCTTCCAGACCGACCTACAAACGATCGGCTATTACAACGGTGCCATCGACGGGATATATGGCCCCGACACGATCGCCGCCGTCGAGACCTTCCAGGCGGACAATGGTCTCGAGGTAACCGGCCTGGTCGACCCTCCCACTCAGGTAGCCCTTAGTTTGGCCCTCGCCGGAAAGGCTTCAGCCCAGGTGGGCGCGCTCCAGGCGATCATGATTGCCACCGGGCATTACAGCGGCCCGGTCGATGGCATCTGGTCTCCAGGCGTCGAGTCGGCGTTGATCGACCTTCAGAATGAATTAGGCGTCCCCGCCACCGGAGTAATCGACGCCGCCACCCTTCAAGCCCTTGAAGACGCCCTCGCCGCCTCGGGGGAGGTGCCCGAGATTCCGAGCACCACCGTTCCCAGTGGCCCGGCAACCACTGCCCCTCCCGCGGCAACGACGACCACCACGGCGGCAGGAGCTACCACCACGACAGTTGCCGTTACTACGACCACTTCTCCGGCTTCGGCAGGGATCCTCGATGTCCTATCCGAGACGGGCCAGTTCGGACAGTTCCTCGCAGCCGTAGAGACTGCCGGCTTGACCGAAATGTTGTCCGGTCCCGGGCCGTACACCGTGTTCGCCCCCACGGACGAGGCATTCACCGCGGCGGGCGAGCTGCCGACTGATCCAGAAGCATTGGCCCAGATAGTCCTGTATCACGTCCTTGAGGGAGATCTCACGGCCTTCGACATCGCTGCCGAGGAGTCGTTGGTCACCGCACAAGGCGGAGAGATCTCGATAACTATAGAAAACGGGCTATTGGTCCTCAATGGTGTCTCCACGGTCAGCATCGCCAATGTTGAAGCTTCCAACGGGGTTGCCCACGTCGTCAACGCCGTGCTCGTGCCCCCAGCTTGAGACCGCTACCGCAGTAGCTGGATTTTCAGGTCAGTCACCGACCGGGGTGCCGCCTCTTTATGACGTTGACATCTCTTCAACACCGCCAACTGGAGAGGATTTTGACGGGGAGGGCTAGCCCCGCTGTGATACCATCCCCGGCGTCGCAGAACCCGATATGGGAGTTTATAAATGGGCTGTTTGTTCCTGTCACTGCTGATTGTCAGCCCGAGACTCGGTGTGGTCGCCCTATGGCTGCTCACCGATTGGGTGGAGCGCGCTTTTTCCGGCGGATGGATCCTCCCGCTTCTCGGCCTCATTTTCCTCCCCTGGACCACGGGACTCTATGTCGTCGGTTTCATAATCGGAGGCGCCGCCCTTCCCTGGGGCGTGATGGGAGCGATCATTGGTCTCTTCCTCGACATTGCCTTGCACGCTGGGTCGGCAACGATGACCCGGGATCGCTTCGCCAGCTGAACCGCTGGAACAATTCAGGGATCGCTAAGGGGTTTACCCGATAGCCAAATGGAGTCGGCCGGTTGATGATGGGCGAGTGACATCAACTTCCACTGCGCCGAATCGCTCCCGGCTTCGAAAGACAATATCGTCGCCGGTCGCATGGACTCTGCTCGCCAGCGCAATGGCCGCCCTCCTGACCGGGGATGCCGGCGCGAGTCCGCTTTCCTGGTTGATCTTTGTGCTCTTCGGGTCGTACTTGATGCTGTGGTGGGCGGCACACCGTTGGCAGATTCGTGAGCGTCTCCGGATTCGGGGATGGCTGGCGGTGGTCGTCTACCTAGCCGTCGGATTCGCCGGCGGGGTCGTGTACGAACTGACCTTGACCACCGGCGGGA
>JBGTNX010000060.1:0-15275 GCA_041742825.1 Acidimicrobiia bacterium
CGGGGACAGCGGCGGCAGTGACCGCGGGAATCGTGGCGCCAGCAGCGACCGCTACCGCGGAAGCGATAGCGGCGGCAATCGCGATCGTGGCCGTGGCGGAAACAGCGGCAACAGCAGCGGCAACAGCAGCGACAGCGGCAACCAGCGCGATCGCAACGATGCCGACGGCAACAAGCGTGACAGTGAGCGCGACTCCGATGCGGGTAACCGGTCGAGCGGGTCGGACAAGTCAGACCGGAGAACAGCTCCCAGCTTCGACATGGACTGACGCCAGTCTCCAACTAAAGCTATAAAGGGACGGTGCACACGCACCGTCCCTTTGCTTTTCCCAACTGGAATGCCTGAGCTCCCCGATATCGCCGTATACATCGAGGCCCTCGAGCGGGAGTTCCTCGGCAAGCCTGTGACCGGGGTCAGGGTGGCTTCGGTATCGGTGCTCCGCACTTTCGATCCTCCATACGACGCTCCCGTCGGCCAAACAGTGCAGGGGTTCCGCCGGATCGGAAAGCGGATCGTCTTCGAGTTTCCGGGCGAGCTCTTCTTGGTCATCCACCTCATGGTCGCGGGACGCCTCCGTCTCGAGCCACCCGGCAAGGCAATCCCGCGCAAGGTAGGTCTCGCTGCAATCGACTTCGAACACGCAACGCTGCTCCTCACCGAGCAGGGCACCAAGCGACGCGCAGGGATCTGGTTGCTCCGGACCGAGGAGACGCTGTATCGAGAAGACCGTGGGGGAGTGGAGCCGCTCGAAGTCTCCGCCGCCGGTTTCAAGAAGGCGCTCACCTCTGAAAACAGGACTCTGAAACGGGCCCTTACCGACCCGAGAATTTTCTCCGGGATCGGCAACGCTTTTTCAGACGAAATCCTCTGGTCGGCCCAGCTCTCCCCGGTGAAGCGGACCGGCCAGCTCAGCGATGACGAGATCGGGCGCCTCCACGGGGCTGTGGTCGAGTCACTAAAGGCCTGGACCGAACGTCTGAGCGACGAGGTGGGAGACGGGTGGCCGACCAAGGTCACCGCCTTCCGTGATGACATGGCGGTGCACGGCAAGTTCAAAGAGCCTTGCCCCCGCTGCGGGTCGCCGGTGCAGCGGATCGTGTACGCCTCCAACGAGACCAACTACTGCGCCACCTGTCAGACCGGCGGCAAGCTCCTCGCCGACCGCTCCCTGTCCCGCCTCCTCAAAGATGACTGGCCGGCAACGATCGAAGACCTCGAAGAGGTCTAGGCAGTGGGCCGGCGGCGGCGGCTGACACCGTCGGCGATCGGGTCGCCTGAGTCACGTTCCGCAACTGCCTGCTGGAACCCGACCTCCTCGGAGCGTTCCTTGAACCACATCCCTTCCGGGGAGTGTCGGGTGATCCCGTCGAACAACGTCGCCAGCATCTGTGTGGAGGCCAGGCCCATGTTGTCGTAAGCCTGGTTGACCATGAGCTTCTGCATCATCAGCTGGTTGCGGGGAACGCCTTTGATCCGGTCGGCGAGCTGGCGGACCCGGTCGTCGAGCTCTGGCTCGGGGACGCTGTCGATCACCAGTCCTATCTCCTTCGCCTCTGCACCGGTGATCAGGTCGCCGGTGAGCAGCATCCGCTTCGCCCGCTCCGCCCCGATCCGGTAGACCCACATCGCAGTGGTGGGGCAACCCCAGACCCGGGTCGGGGGATATCCGACTTTGGCGTCGTCGGCCATGACGATCAGGTCACAGCACAGGGCGATGTCGGACCCACCGGCGACGGCGAACCCCCGGATCTTGGCGATTGTCGGTTTGTGCGAGCGCCACAGCGACATGAAGTCCTGGGTGTTGCGGTGCATCAACTCGAAGTCGATCATCGGGTCCCAGGGCATCTCCTGGGTGTACGGCGATGTTTCCGATTCGGCGTACTCCTTGAGGTCGTACCCGGCGCAGAAGGCACGTCCCGCCCCGGTGAGGACCACCACGTGGACGTCGTCGTCCCGGTTTGCCGCTTCGACCGCCCGGCGGATCTCCCCGGGCATCTCGTCATTGATCGCATTGAGACGCTCGAGACGGTTCAGGGTGATTGTCGCCACCCGATCGGCTACTTCGTAGGTGAGTGTTGAGTAAGTCACTGAAAAATCCTTTTGTTGTAGCCATGTGAATCTATCGACGCGGAACAGTATCGGTTCGGTTCTCACCAGTGGAGATTGTTGGTGTGCGGCAGCCCCGACGGAACGGCGTCTGTTTGGCCTGAAGACAATGCTGGTTTTGCTCGTGGCGTGAGTAGTTCCCCCGGCACGCGAGTGGATTGCCCTCGGGGAGGCACTCGGCCAAAGTCCGTCGGTATCTAATTGCTACTCGAACATATGTTCGATACAGTGGAGTGCCCTACCGAGGCCGTAGATGGAGGCCGAGGCATCAAGCGGAGTCAGAAATATGGGCAAACCTGAAGTCGACATTGCATCACCTATTCTCGATCAGTCGAAGGAAGGGCTCGGCTATTTGCGGCTCGAACCGGGGAAGATCACCGAGCTGGTGGGAGATACCGGTTCGGGACTGACCCGTCTCGGATTGAGCCTGCTCGCATCACCTTCACAAGCCGGCCCGGTGGTGGTGGTGGACACCAGGGGATGGATCTCCCCGGAAGCGGCATGGGAGACCGGGGTGGAGGCGGAGAGCCTGGTGATCGTCAGGTGCAACGAGCGGCCGCTGTGGACCCGGGTCACCGCAGCTCTGCTCGAAGGGGTTCCGGCGGTGTTCGCAGAGGTTCCGGTCGGGATCAACGAGCACGACCTGCGCCGCCTCGCCGCCCTGGCCCGGGCCCGCAAGACGATGGTTGCTTTCCGGTCGATGGGGGCCCGACTCCCCTCGGGAGTCTCTCATCTTCGTTTGAGGTCTCTCGGTGTCACATGGGAGGGAGCTGACCAGGGGCACGGAAAGTTGAAGGGGCGCCGCCTGGTGCTGGAGGCGTCGGGCAGGGGAGCAGCCGGGGTCACCCGGCGTTTCGAGGCCGAAGATGGAGGCCGAGGCATATTCACAGTGGCCGAAGATGGAGGCCGAGGCATATTCACAGTGGTTGAAGATGAAGGTAAGGACACTTTGCGTCTGGTTTCCGATGTGGTCCTTGACCCGTCCCGACGCGCCGCCGGGTAACCCGGTCCTGGTCGCTGACGACCGTGTGACGGGGGCGTCTCCCGACGTGCTGGCGGCCGGGGTCACCCTGGGGATGTCGCGTCGTGATGCCGAGGCTCTCGCCCCGTTTGCCACGGTCCTCACCCGTGACGTCGGTGAGGAAACCCGACGGTTCGAGTCTGTGGTCGAGGTGATCGAGGATCTGATTCCCCGGGTCGAAGTAGTCGGGCCTGGCCTGGTATACGTCGCAGTCGCCGGTGCCATCCGCTTCTACGGGGGTGAGGACATTCTCGCCCGCAAGGTCGCCGCTGAGGTGGCCGGCCATGTCGGCTCCGGCCCGGGTCGGGAGGTGCGGGTTGGTATCGCCGATGGGCCCTTTGCAGCCCGCTGGGCGGCGGCACGGTCGTCGCCAGGCGAGCCTGTGATTGTCGCGGACACCTCGAGCTTTCTCCGCTCGCTCGACCTCGAGTCGTTGCGGGAGGGAGTGGCCAGCGATTCGCTGATCGCAACGTTCCGTTGGCTGGGGGTTACCACCCTCGGCGACCTCGCCGGTTTCCCCCGTGAGGCGCTCGCCACCCGCTTCGGCAACGAAGGTGTTCTTGCCCATCGTCTGGCCAGCGGCGAGGACCGGAGCGCGCTGCCCCGGGAGATCCCGGAGGATCTGGCCGTGGAGGTGGAGTTCGAGGATCCTCTGGAGCACATCGATGCGGTTGCTTTTGCAGCCCGGAATATCTCCGAGCGCATGCTTTCGAAGCTCCGGTCGAACGGGGTGGCGCCGCACCAGGTCTCGATTCTCGCCGAACCCGCCCTGGGCAAGATCAGGGAGCGGATCTGGCGTTCGGCAGACCCCTTCACCGAACGGGCTCTCACCGACCGGGTCTGGTGGCAACTGCGGGCGTGGGTCGAGTCAGGTGGGGTTCCCGGCGGGATCGTCCGGATCAGGATCGCCCCCTTCGACCTCTCCGGTGAGGGACGCCAGCTCGGTGTCTTCGGCGACGAGACGGCGCGGATCGAGACCGAACGCGCCCTGGCACGAGCCCAGGCTCTGCTCGGGCCCGATGGTGTGCTGGAGGGCCGTCCCCAGGGGGGCCGGATGCCGGCGGAGCGGGTGGCCTGGTCGCGATGGAACGAACCCGAGACACCAGCCGACCGTGACCCAACAGCACCATGGCCGGGCGCCACTCCGAAGCCTTCCCCGGCCCTGGTCCCGCCCCGCCTCCAGCCGATCGAGGTGGAGTGGGACGGGGGCATGCCGTCACGGGTGAGATTGGGCACTCGTTGGGAGCCGGTTCTCACATGGAGTGGCCCCTGGCGTCTCAGCGGGCGATGGTGGGCGGGGGAGCGCGACGCCGACAGGTACCAACTTGTGACATCGGCCGGTGCCCTGCTCTGTGTTGTTGCCGATGGAAAGAGCTACCTGGCCGGGGTGTACGACTGACCCTTGACGGTGAGGTTCTGTCAAGTTACATTTCTTATCAAACAAATAAGACTTAATTAGTCATCTTTATACATAAAGGGAGAGAGAGAGAGGATGCCGTCACTGATAGTCCTGGCGTTGATCGGATTGGCTGCACAGTTGGTCGATGGCTCGCTCGGAATGGCATATGGTGTCACTTCGAGCACGCTGCTGGTCGCTTGGGGTATATCGCCGGCCATGGCGTCTGCCTCGGTGCATCTGGCGGAAGTTGGAACAACTCTGATTTCGGGCATCTCCCATTGGCGGTTCAACAACGTCGACTGGAAGGTTGTTACCCGGCTCGGGATACCCGGTGCTATCGGCGCCTTCGTCGGGGCGACGGTTCTCTCCAACATCTCGACGGAACTGGCCAAGCCGTTGATGGCGGTGATCCTGCTCGTCCTCGGTCTGCTGCTGTTGGTCAGATTCTCCCTGAGAGGGGTCTCAGCTCCTCGCTCTAATTTCGGGCGAAGAGGTCGTTTCCTCGCCCCCCTCGGCTTGGTCGCAGGATTTATCGACGCTACCGGCGGCGGTGGCTGGGGGCCGGTGGCAACACCGACAATGCTGGTCTCGGGCCGCACCGAATTGAGGAAAGTCGTCGGGTCGGTATCGGCGTCCGAGTTCCTAGTCTCGATGGCGGCAAGCCTCGGGTTCCTCCTCAGCCTCGGTTCTCAAGGAGTCAATTGGTCGATTGCAGGAGCGCTGCTGGTCGGAGGAGCAGTAGCTGCACCATTTGCCGCCTGGATGGTGTCACGGGTTACCCCCCGAGTCCTCGGGACGGCGGTGGGAGGGTTGATCCTCGTCACCAACGCCCGCACCCTCCTCCTCCACTTCGAGGTCGGCGGCGGGGCCAGGCTGGGTATCTATGTCGGGTTGGTCTTGTTCTGGGCGGTAGCGATGGGAATCGCTGTTGTCGGGCAGAGACGGTCGAATTCAGAGGGCGGGAGCATCGCCGCCCGGGTATGACGTAACTGTGGCCGGGGGCAGCGACGGATCGACCCAGCGCCCCCCGGCTCGCTGGGCAAGGTCGGCGAAAGTGGTTCGCTCCAGAATTTCTATCGTGACGTCGCGAACCTCGGCCCACACCAACTGCAGCGAGCAGGCGACCTGCATCGGGCAAGGCTCGGGCGCAGTTCGGGTAGTGCAATCGATCGGAGCGAGCTGGCCTTGAAACACCCTCACGACCCGGTCCATGGTCAGGTCGGCCGGGTCGTGATTGAGCCGGTAGCCGCCTGAAGGCCCCCGCTCAGAACGGAGGACACCCGCATCACGGAGCCGCATCAGGATCTGCTTCATGAATGACTCGGGGACGACAACTCTCCGGGCCAGTTCCTCGGCTTTGAGGGCCTGGCCCCCGGCCAGGGCGAGGGCAAGCACCGCCCGGGTTGCGTAGTCGGTCCGGCGAGAGATCCACATAGAAGACCAGATTAGTCCTGATTATCGTCGTATCACGTAGATCGCCTACGATCGTCCGATGCTCGCAGACCCGTCGTTTCGCAAAGGCCTGCGGGACTCGGTACTCATCTTCTTCGCGGTCGGAGCGTTTGGGCTCGCTTACGGGGTCTTGGCGATAGAGATGGGCTTCCCGATATGGCTTGCCATTCTCTCTTCTTTCGTGATCCTCTCCGGTGCCGCGCAATTTGCAATGGTTGGCCTGATCAGCGCCGGGGCCTTCCCTGTGATCCTTGCCGCTACCGGTCTCGGTCTTCGGCATCTGCCGATGTCGGCGACCCTGGCCCGCCTGATCGGCGACCAACCTGCTGGAGTTCGGGTGCGCCTCGCCTACGTGCTTGTCGACGAGACCTTCGGTCTCGCCCTCCGGGCCGCCGCACATAACGATGTCGACGACATCGTCGCCTACAAGTCGGCGGCCGATGTGACTCTGCTGGCGGGCTGGGTTATCGGAACCGGGGTCGGGGCGTGGCTCGGCGGCACGATCGACCCGGGACAGGTAGGGATAGGGGTCCTGTTCGGTCTTCTCTTCCTCGGGCTGGCGATACCGATGGTCACGACCCGTCGCGACTGGGTTGTGGTTGCGATCACCGTGGTTGCGACGGTCGTCGCGGTACTAATACTGCCAGTGGCCTGGCAAATCACCTCAGCGGCCGTCGTCGCCTCGCTGGTGGCGGTGTTCAGCGGTGAGTGACCTGGCCCTGGTTCTGGTGGTTGGAGTCATCACCTTTGGCTCCCGGCTTGCCTTCTTGATCAGCCCTCGCCCGGTACCGGAGGGACGGGTCGGGCGTTTCCTCGACGTCTTCTCACTTGCACTGTTCATGGCGATCGCCACGGCGGGGCTGGTTGCCCCGGAAGGCACTCCGGCCATCACCCCCGGTCTGGCCGCAGCTGCGGGCGGAATCGTTGGCGGCATCGTTTTCAAGAGATCCCTGCTCGGCGTGCTTGCAGTAGGCGCCATCGCGTTTTATGTGGTGAGGGCCCTGGCCGGTTCGTAACCGCGCCGGCCCATCGCAGTTCACGGTGGTTGGGGTCTGGTGTTGTAGGAGTGGCCGTGGCGGCTGGTCCACGTGTAGCTTCCGTCCGGATTACGCGGAGCCTCCAGCCACCGGTTGTTTTGAGGATGTGGGCAAGGCGGCAGCCCGGTCCGAGATTCTCCGGTTCGGTTTGACAACCTTCCGCCCATGGGTGGTGGTGGTCGATATCGCATTGGGTGGAAGGCATGCGATAGCCGGAAAAGACGCATGTCGGGATGGTGGCCGTGACCTGGCGTCGTTCGGGAATGTTGGGTCGGCGGCGGGTGATTCCGCGCCACGCAGGTCTGCCTGCGCTGTCGGTGACCGTCACTTGCCATGGCTTTCCCGGTTCGGCTGCTCCGCGGGCGATGTCGGAGACCACCGGCCCCCGTCCGGGAACCTCACCGGGCTCTCGTTGAGACCAGCGAGCGTGGTGAGATCGACTCTGATGTCGACAACACCGCTCCGCTCCGTTGCCGGCGGAGAGTCGGTGTGGTGGCGGATTAGGAGATCGACGAAGACATCGGCGCGGACCTGGTCGATGGTTCTGGGGTCGGTGCCGGTTTTGGCGATCTCGGCGAGGTCGCAGATCCGTCTCATTATCCGGTCTGCGATGAGGGCCCCGAGGTTGAGAGCGATGATGCTGGCAGTGCCATCGTTGTTCGCTTCTCGGATGACCCGCCGGTCGTCGCGTCCTTTTGCGGTATCGCTTTTCGGCAGGCTCGGGGTCGACGGCAATGGCCCGGCGGCGCTGCATCGCGCCGAGCTCGCCTGTAGTCGGCTCCGTCGCACGGTCGATTACCTCTTCGGTGATCCGGTGGATCTGGCGAGTTTCGAGGTGGGCGAGCGGGTTGACGATGCCCCTTGCTTTGGAACGTCGATCTCGCCGCGGGACAAGGCGTCGAGGACCAGGGGGGGAACCGTTGGGTGACCTCGACCGCGAGACCGAGTATTGACCCGGCAGCACGACGCGTCCAGGACAACCCGGCCCGCCGCTCATCGGCGGCGAAATCGTCGATAGCGGCGTTACGTTCGGGTGGGGAACCGGCGTAGCCGGGGGAAGCAGTGGGCGAGCTCGGTCATCGACTGGAAAGATGCGGCTTCGTAGTGGGTGACCTGGCGGCGTTCTGCCTGGATCAGGACCACCAGCTCGTACCCGTTCAGTTTCGAACGGTCGACCCGTCGAGAGTCGCTGCCAATTTCGGGCCTGGGTCCATCGTCGACAACCCTGCCGGCAGTATTCCACGCACTCCGGTAGGAGCCATGACCCAGCCGTCGACAACAGCGCCATCCGCCCCACTTCTTGGTGATCTCCCCGGTCCGATCCCCGAAGACTTGTCCTGCCTTCCCTTATCGAACATATGTTCGAATCTACGCCCCGCCAGGGACAGATTCAAGGAGTCCGTCGGAATATCGAAGATTCTTTTTCGGGCAACGTCCGGCGATTGTGTCAGAATCGACCGCCATGAGACCTGACTATCTCGACAGCCTGGACATCGCCAAACAGGACGAGCCGGAGCCGGAACCCGACCTAAAGAATTTGCTGACCAACTGGCTCGACTATCAGCGGAGGACCTTCCGACGCAAGTTGCGTGACCTCGACGTCGAAGCTATCGCCCGGAAGGCGATTCCACCGGTGGAACTCTCCGTCCTGGGTCTGATACGGCACATGACACAGATGGAACACGTGTACCTGTCCTGGGGCCTGGGAGGTGGCGACCGGGTCATGGTCTACGGCGATGACGATTTCGAAGGCGGCTCACCGGGCACCCTCGAAACCGACCTTGCCTTGTATCTCGAGGAGGTCGAGAAGGCTGATCGGGCGATTGCGGCGCTGCCGTCGTTGGAGTCGGAAGGCTTGGGGCACGGCCGTTCCCTGCAGGCGGTTCTGATCAAGATGGTTCAGGAGTACGCGCAGCACAACGGCCAGGCGCACATGCTCCGCTACGCCGCCCTCGGCGAAGTGATCCGCTGAGTGCATCCCTGGAAAAGCGACCGGGTGGGCTCCGCTATTCGTGGTGAGAACCCGACGGTGATGAAACAGATGCCCGCGGGCCACGCCGTCATCGGAGATGTGCAATGGCTCCCCGGTTACTCGTTACTGCTCACCGACAACCCAACGGCTCTAGCCTTATCGGACCTCCTAGCAGACGAACGGACCAAATTCCTGACGAGCATGGCCGAACTGGCCCATGCCGTGGAGGCGGCGTGCTCCGACCGGGATCCCGACTTCGTCCGGGTGAACATCGAGATCCTCTGCAATGCCGACCCGTCTCTCCACGCCCACGTTTGGCCTCGCTACGCCTGGGAGCCTCCAGACATGCTGAGCAGGCCGGTCTGGCTCTACCCCGAATCACACTGGACAGACCCGACCAAGCAACTAGGCCCGGAGCACAACCAGATTCGATCAGCGATAGCGGCGCTGCTGTAAGACGAAGTGTTCTCGGGAAGCAAGTCGCTTATACCCTGATCGCACCTCCCATGGCGCCCACGTGGTCGGCGATGATCCGGTAGACCTGCTTGGTGAGGTCCCCTGAGTCGGACTGGGTCAGTGCGACGGTCGGGATCGGCTCGTCGACGATCACGGTCACCTCGCCGCCCTTGACCCAGAGCGTTCCGGGCCGCCACGCCTGGTAGCTGCCGTGGATAGTCACCGGGAGCACCGGGAGATCACTGGCGATCGCCATGGTGAATGCACCCTTCTTGAACGGGTCGAGCACACCATCGCGGGGACGGGTTCCCTCGGGATAGATGATCAGGCTGCGGCCTTTCTCTACGAGTTCCATTGCCCTCCGGTTGACTTCGGCGTGGACTGCAGATCTGCCGGAGCGGTCGACCTCGATGATCCCGACTGCCCGCATTCCCTGCGCGAGGAGTGGGACGCGGAACAGCTCTTTCTTGGCCAGATAACGGATGGGAAGAGGAACCGCCAGGAAACAGGCCATGATGTCGAGGGTGGACAGGTGGTTGCAGACGACTACGTATGACTCCTCGACGTCGACATGCTCGCCGCCAACGACGTTGAGTTTCGTGCCCGACGCCGCCAGCCAGGCTCGACTCCAGGCACGGATGATCCGGTCGATCCACGGCGACGAATCATTGATTGCGGCAATGACGACAACAGTGGGAGCCGCGATCAGTGTTACGACGATGCCGACTGTCGAGGTGATGAAGGTCCGGAGGAGTGTCACCAGCCATGCCATGCGTGCAGCGTAGTTACGATCTAGTCTGCCCAACGTGGACAAGCGCGAACTGCGGGCCGAGCTAGCGGCTGTGCCCGGTGTCACCACCGAACAGAATCTGGCGGTCGTCAACCACCTCTTCAGCTGGCTTTCCCCCCGGCTCCCCGGAACCATCGGTTCTTATCGCGCCCTGGGCGACGAGGTGTCGGTCGACTCGCTGATGCCACGCTTGCCTGGATGGCGCTGGATCCTGCCCCGGGTCGAAGACGACGGGTCGCTCACGTGGCGCGACGCCAGACTCCCGCTGGAGACGCATCGGTGGGGCATGGAACAACCTCTCGAGTCCGGTCCGGTGATCCCGACGATTGAGATCGATATCTTCCTGGTTCCGGGCCTGGCGTTCGATCGAAACGGCATCCGGCTGGGCCGTGGCGGAGGGTTCTACGACCGGGAGCTTGCGGTCAAGCGCACTGACGCAATTTCGATCGGGATCACCGTGGAGAACCGGCTCCGTGATTCCCTCCCGACCGAAGCGCATGATGTTGCCGTTATGTACATCGCCACCGAGACCGGCGTCATCGAGCCCATTCCCACCAGGTGACACCAGTGATTGCGATGCAGATCGCAGGCCCGCCCGGCGGTTGGTCCCGGTACTGCGGATATTTCGCCTGGAGCAGGTTGCGCGCATTCGTCGACGTGGCGGCATCATCTGCGACCGTTGCATTCCCGTCGACGCGCACCCACCACAGCTGCGTCCAGTCGTCGTCGTATTGGTCGACGAGCAAGGAGACCTTGGAATTGGCCGCGATATTGTCCAGGCGCTGGAGGGCCCTCGTCGTCTTCGGCTTCTGGTCCACCATCGAAAAGACCGTGTCCTCCTCAACAGCGAAGGTGATCGGAACCAGGTGAGGGCTTCCCGATCCCCGGGTCGTCCCCAACGAGGCTACCGGCGCCCCTGCGAACCTGGCCAGGGCGGTGCCCCGATCAAGTGTCACTGATTTCCAGGGCTCGGGCCACGGTCTTCCAGCCGAGGTCGCCCCAGACCTCGTGGCCCCGGGCGCTCACATGGAACAGGTCGGCGGACCACATTCCCCGATCGTCGCGCCACAACTCCATCGGGCTGTCCCGTTGTGGGACCACCCATGACCCATGCCGTTGCGCCACCCGTTCGTGGACTTCATTGAATCGGAGTGCTCGCCGGGAGAGGAGGTGGCGGAGCGGGGGGAGCAGTCTCGGGATGGTGCCGAGGTCACCGACACCGCTCTGGATTACCGTTGCCCCGGCCGCGGTGAAATCAGCGACCAATCTCTCCAGGTTCGCTCCGAAGACTCGGGCGGTTACACCCTTGAGCGCGTCGTTCGCTCCCACCGAGAGGATCACTAGGTCGGGCTGGAAGGCGAGTGCGGGCTCGAGCTGCTCTGCGACCAGGTCATGGGCCATAGAGCCGCCGATTGCGTACGACCTCAACTCAACCCGGCGCGTGTCTGCCAACCGGCGACAGATTCGGCTGATCCAGATCTCGTCCGGACCACCGACTCCGGGTGCGGTGACAGTCGAGTCGCCGAGCACTGCCACCCGGATGACGGGACTGGCTGCATCGCCGAAGGTTGCCGACGGATCGAACTCCTCCTGTTTTGGAGCACGGCGGAGAATTGCGTAGAGGAGTTCGACGCTGACAACGGCAAAGACGCCCAACGCACTACGAAAGATGACCCTGCGGATCAAGTTGTCGCCGCCAGTGGTGTCAGCGGGTTCTCTCGATTGCCTCTTTGAGGCTGAACCTCGAGGTCCGGGTCAGGTCGATGACCGCGCCGATCGCTTCGGAAAAACCGAGCGGGTCTTCGGGGAAGAATTCGAACATCTCCCCGTCGATATCGAGCGAGAATCGATAAATGGATGTCCGTTCCGCTGTAACACGGCTCATCGGCCATGAACCTACGGCGACCGGTCCGGCGAAGATGCGGAGCCGTTTGTCGTCGTCGAGACGGAGGACGACATGGCTGAGATCCAGTGTCTCCCCTTGCAATCTGCCTTCGTAAATAGCCATCTTGTCGCATAATCTAGCTCAATTTTACCGCCAGTGTGGCGAGAACGACATGGTTCAGGTCGAACGTATCGCACGGAGAGTGGTGACTACCCGCTCCAGGTCGTCAAAGCCGAGTTCGATTCCGGTAAATACCTGGTTGATCCGGTGGGTCGCGTCCTCCAGGATCGCCTCCCCGGCGGGAAGCAAACAGGCGAGGACGATGCGGTTGTCGCGAGCCGCTACCTGCCGCCTGATCAGCCCATCGCGCTCGAGGCGGTTGACCGCGCTTGTCACCGACGCAGGATGGACTTGGAGGCGGTCCCCGATCTTTCCCATCGGGAGCTGATGCTCCCGGGCGAAACCGAGAAGCCTCAGAATCTCGAATCGGGCGAAGGAGAGCCCGAGCGGGGCGAGTGCGGTCTCGATCCGGGCGACGAGGATCCGGTTGACCCGGGTGATCGTGGTCACAGCAGCCATTCCCGGTGCCGCATCGTCCCAGCCGTGTTCTTCCCACTGCCGGGTAGCCTCGGCTATCGGGTCATCGAGGGCTCGGGTCTCGGTCATGATTGCGACCTCACCACCAAGGAATACTTTGACATCAAAGTATTTTATCGCGTAAAATGGGGAGAGTCGATGGAAAGCTCTTCGATAGTCCAATCCAAGCCAACAAATAATGTCCGGTTTGTCACCGCTACCACGCTTTTCGACGGCCATGACGCCTCGATAAACATCTTCCGGCGCATCCTCCAATCGTCGGGTGCGGAGGTGATCCATCTCGGCCACAACCGGACTGGTCTCGACATCGTCGAAACCGCCATCGAGGAAGATGCCCACGCCATCGCCGTTACCTCCTACCAGGGTGGGCACAACGAGTTCTTCCGCTACATGTGGGATCTCCTCGTCGAGCGCGACGCCACTCACATCCGCCTCTTCGGAGGAGGCGGGGGAACAATCCTCCCCGACGAAGCCGACGCTCTTGCAGAATATGGCGTGACCAGGATCTACTCGCCCGACGATGGGCGGCACATGGGCCTGACCGGGATGGTTGCGGACATGATCACGAAGTCGGACTTCCCTCTGGGTGAGTTGGACGGTCTCGACATCGAAAGACTCAGTGTCGAAAACCGTGATGTGGTGGGCCGGCTGATCTCAGCTGCGGAGAACTACCCCGACAAGTACACAGATGTCTTCGAGGAAATCTCAAAGCGAGCTGCTGGTTCGGGCGCCCCGGTGGTCGGGATCACCGGAACCGGCGGTTCCGGCAAGTCGAGTCTCGTTGATGAGTTGGTGCGACGGTTCCTCGCCGACTTCGAGGACATGACCGTTGCGGTGATCTCCGTAGACCCCTCGAAACGGAAGTCGGGAGGGGCGTTACTCGGCGACCGGATTCGGATGAACTCGCTCCCCCATCCTCGCGGCTATATGAGATCGCTGGCGACCCGGCAGCCCAACCTCGCCCTCTCGCCTTATGTATCCGCGGCTGTCGACATCGTCAAGGCTGCCGGATACGACCTCGTGTTGTTGGAGACGTCGGGTATCGGGCAGTCCGACACCGAGATCGTCGACCTCTCCGATCACAGCCTCTACGTGATGACGCCGGAGTACGGGGCGGCAAGCCAGTTGGAAAAGATCGACATGCTCGACTTCGCCGACGTCGTGGCGATCAACAAGGCCGACAAGCGGGGTGCGTTGGACGCCGTGCGCGACGTGCGCAAGCAGTACCGACGCAACCACGCCCGATTCGACGGGCCTGACGATGATCTGCCGATCCACATGACGGTGGCGTCCGACTTCAACGACCCCGGTACCAACCGGTTCTATCTGGCGCTGATGACGACGTTGTCGGCTCGCACTTCCAGCCGTTTCGACCCCGACCTCGACCTCGTGCTCGACGACGCCGACAAGCAACATGTCGTGCCTCCAGACCGTGAGCGGTACCTGGCCGACATCGTCGAGAGCATCCGCGACTACGACACGTGGGCCGGCGAGCAGGTGTCCCTCGCAGAGGACCTCTACCGACTGGAAGGCGCAGCCGAGACACTCGGTCGTCGGTCGGGCGGACCAAATGAGGGCTTGGCTGGGGCGATCTCTGCGGCGATTTCCGGGGCGATCTCGGACGTAGCCGACAGGCTTGCGCCGGAGAACCGGCAGGCCCTGCAAGGATGGGACGAACTCGTTGCCCGGTACTCGCGTGACGAATACACCTACGAGGTGCGGGGTCAGGAGATCCGGGTTCCGCTCGTCTCCGAGACGCTGTCACACTCCCGGATCCCCAAGGTGGCACTTCCCAGGTTCGCCGCCTGGGGGGACCGGTTGCGCTGGTTGTTGCAGGAAAACGTTCCGGGCGCTTTCCCCTTCACGGGCGGCATCTACCCGTTGAAGCGCACATTGGAGGATCCGACCCGGATGTTCGCCGGCGAGGGTCCACCCGAGCAGACGAATCGTCGTTTCCACTATCTCGCGGCGGGGATGCCGGCCAAGCGACTGTCGACGGCCTTCGACTCGGTGACGCTCTATGGCGAGGATCCACATGAGCGTCCCGATGTTTATGGCAAGGTCGGAAACTCGGGTGTATCGATCGCGACCCTCGACGATGCCAAGAAGTTGTACTCGGGATTCGACCTGTGCGACCCCTCCACATCGGTGTCGATGACCATCAACGGCCCCGCGCCCATGATCCTGGCGTTCTTCATGAACGCGGCGATCGACCAGCAGTGTGAGTTGCACATACGACGGGAAGGGCTCACCGATGGTGTCGAGGCGCGGATCGCCGAGATCTTCGTCGACCGCCCCCGTCCCGTCTACATGGGAGACCTGCCCGACGGCAATGACGGGCTGGGGCTGATGCTGTTGGGTGTGACAGGTGACCAGGTGCTCCCGGCCGATGTCTACCGGCGGATCAAAGTCGACACCCTCCAGCGTGTCCGCGGAACGGTACAGGCCGACATCCTCAAGGAGGACCAGGCGCAGAACACTTGCATCTTCTCGACCGAGTTCGCTCTCCGCACGATGGGTGACATTCAGCAGTACTTCGTCGACAACGATGTCCGCAACT
>JBGTNX010000061.1:0-39416 GCA_041742825.1 Acidimicrobiia bacterium
TGGACCCGGGCAGCCTCCAAGCGCATGACATCCTCTACCGGCAGGCGATGCGCAGCACGAAGACACTTCGGAAGGTAGAGCGCGAGATGATCGCTGTCGTCGTCTCGGGGATCAACGAATGCCACTACTGAATTACCCACCACCGGCGCGGTCTGCGCCGTTTGCTCCGGGACCACGACCTCGCATCTCGTGTCGAGGCCGATTATGAGACAGCAGGCCTCTCCGGGAAGCGCCTTGCGATGTTGAGATATGCGGAGAAACTCACCCGTGAACCGTCTGCGGTAGCCGAATCCGATGTGGTGTCACTGCGCCGGGAGGGGTTCACCGACACCGACATACTCCACATCGCAGAAGTCGTCGCGTACTTCGCCTACGCCAACCGGATCGCCGACGGCCTAGGCATCCCGCTCGAAGATTGGATACCAGAGGACTGATGCCCACATTGCGGAGCAGTCGGGTCGTGATTGGATCGGAGATCCGCCCGGCAACGGTCAGATACGAGTCAGGGGTGATCCTGGAAGTAGGCACCGGCGTGGCTGATGAGGACTACGGCGACCTGGTGATCATGCCCGGTTTGGTCGACTCCCACGTGCACGTCAACGAGCCGGGACGGACCGACTGGGAAGGCTTCGAGACGGCCACACGGGCTGCGGCCGCGGGCGGCAGCACAACGATCGTCGATATGCCGCTCAACTCGATCCCGCCCACGGTCACTGTGGAAGCACTGGCCGTGAAACGCCGGGTGGCCTCCCCGAAGATCAGCGTGGACACTGCATTCTGGGGAGGCATCGTGCCCGGTTCGTCTGCTGAGGTTCCCGGGATGGTTGCGGCCGGTGTTGCCGGTTTCAAGGCGTTCATGGTCGATTCCGGAGTCGAAGAATTTCCCCCTTTGAGTCTCGAGGAGTTGGAGTCATCGATGGGGGATCTGGCGGCAGAGGGAGTTCCGCTCCTCCTGCACGCCGAGGATCCCGACCTGGTGCTGGAGTTCGAATCGGATACCAGGTCGTATGGGGAGTACCTGGCCTCTCGTCCCACCGACAGCGAAGTTCACGCGATCGACCTCGCCGCCGCCATGGCGGAACGTTCCGGGGCTGCCGTCCACATCCTCCACGTCTCCAGTGGTGAAGGCGCGGAGCGGGTCGGCTCTTCGCGGTGGATGACCGGGGAGACCTGCCCGCATTACCTGGTGTTCTGCGCCGAAGAGATTCCGGGTGGGGCCACACCGTTCAAATGCGCGCCGCCAATCCGGGGGGGCGACCATCGAGATGCGCTCTGGGCTGCTCTCGACTCAGGTTGGCTCACGATGATCGTCTCCGATCATTCGCCCGCGCCGGCAGATATCAAGGAGGTCGAGTCGGGCGACCTGGCCCGGGCCTGGGGAGGGATCGGGTCGCTCCAGCTCAGGCTCCAGGCCACCTGGACCGCTGCTTCGGCCCGCGGCTACGGACCGGAGCACCTGGCCGGATGGCTGGCGGAGAACCCAGCGCGGCTCGCCGGCCTCGCCCATCGGAAGGGTGCAATCGGGGAGGGAAAGGATGCCGACTTCGTGGTCTTCGACCCTGACGGAGCCGAGACGATTCGCGGCGCTGACCTCCACCACCGCCACCCGATCACACCGTATGAGGGGATGACACTGCGAGGAACGGTTGTGCAGACGATCCTGAGGGGACAGACTGTGTATGACCGCGGTGACCTCATCACCGGTACCGGACTTATGTTGGAGCGAAATGGCTGATCTGATCTCAGAACGAGTAGGCGGGCGAATCGTATCGTGCAACGACGAGTTCTTCGCAGAGGCAACCAACCTGCTCGAGATCGCCGACCCGGTCTGGAAGCCTGATGAGTACACCGACCGCGGCAAGTGGATGGACGGTTGGGAGACCCGTCGCCGCAGGGAGTCAGGTCACGACTGGTGCGTGATCGCCCTGGGCATTCCCGGCCAGGTGACCCAGGTAACCGTGGACACCTCGCATTTCACGGGCAATTTTCCCGAGGAGTTCTCCCTCGAGGGCTGCGGGGTGGGGATCGATGAGCGGCTGGGTGAAGCCTTCTGGGTGGAGTTGGTGGCTCGAACCGCCTTGACCGGAGATTCCGTGGCCCGCTTCGATCTGAAGGCAAGCGGGCGGATCACCCATGTTCGTCTCAACATTTTTCCCGATGGTGGTGTCGCTCGATTGCGGGTCGAGGGCAATCCGGTTCCCGGCCTCGACGGTGTCTGCCCTGAGTTCGGCCTTGTCGATTTGGTTTCCCTCGCCAGCGGTGGTGAGCCGACTGACGCCTCCGATGCCCACTACTCCCCGCCGTCGAACATGCTCAGGCCGACCGATCCGGTCGGCATGTGGGACGGCTGGGAGACGAGGCGTCGACGGGGGCCTGGCAGCGACTGGGTCGTATTCAAGCTGGGCATGTCCGGGACGATGCGCGAGGTGGTTGTCGATACCCGGCACTTCAAGGGAAATGCCCCGGGCTGGGTCAGCGTCAGCGTGTCGGACGACGGCAAGGTCTGGAACGAGGTGCTCTCCCGGGTCGAAGTCAAAGCCGACTCCGTGAACCACATTCCGTTATCCCGCGAGACCAGGGCGAGGCTGTTGAAGCTCGACATTCATCCTGACGGTGGGGTGGCGCGGTTCAGGGTGATGGGCATGCCCGAGGCCGATTCCGCTACCGCAAAACGGCTTCATTACCTGAACTCGCTCCTGGGCCAGTCGGCCACAGGCTTCTTTCATACCGCCTGCCAGTCCACCCGATGGGTGTCCTCGATGCTGGCGTCGCGCCCGTTCTCGACAGTAAGGGAGGTAGTCGAGGCGGGAGAGGTCTTCTTCCTCGAGCTCGAAGAGGAAGACTGGCTCGAGGCCTTTGCGGGCCATCCGAGGATCGGGGAACGGGGCGACGCCGTTGCAAACCGGGAACAGGCGAGTTCGCGCAATGCCGATTCGGCCGTCCTTGCCTCCATCGGCGACCTGAACCGTCGCTACGAGGCGAAGTTCGGTTTCACCTACATTGTCTACGCAACGGGCAAGGACGCGCCCGAAATGCTCGAGATTGCACAGGAAAGGATCGAAAACAGCCGCGAGACGGAGTTGGAGATCGCTGCCCGCGAGCAACAGAAGATCACGGCGACGAGACTGCGTCGAATGCTCTGCATCCAGGAGGAATGATGATCTCGATTTCTACCCATGTGCTCGACACCGGCTCAGGCAAGCCAGCCTCGGCAGTGAGTGTGGTGTTGCAGCAACGCTCCGGCGAAGATTGGGTTGAGGTCACCTCTGCAGTAACCGATGACGACGGCCGGGTCGCGGCCCTCGGGTCCGGTCTCACAACGGGTGCCTACCGGATCCGTTTCGACACCGGCGGGTATGGCAACCGGTTCTACCCGGAGGTGGTGGTGACGGTCGACCTCGACGACGGCAGCGATCACTATCACATCCCTCTTCTCCTCAGCCCATACGGCTATTCGACATATCGGGGAAGTTGACGTGGCGGAACTCGGGTCCAACCAATGGGGTAAGTCAGCCGTCCGCCTGTCCAAGTTGATTCGCGGCGATGACCTGGATGAGTTCCTGGACCTCGAGTTCTCGGTTCTCATGACAGGCGATGTCGGAGCCGCGTATCTCGTTGGCGACAATGCCGCGGTCCTCCCTACCGATACCACCCGCAACACAATATACGGTCTCGCCCAGGACCACCTGACTGGAGATCTCGAGGCGTTTGCCGGCGTTCTCTGTGACCATATGGTGGCCAAGGAAGGAATCGAGTCGACTGAGGTGACCATCCGCCAGCGACGGTGGCGTAGGGAGGGATCCACCGGATTCACCGGCGGGGGGTCGGAGCGACGACTGGCACGGGTCCGGGGCGACGGGTCCGGAAGCCGTGAGACCGAGGCCGGCCTCGAGGGCCTGGTGGTCCTCAAGACCGGCGGCTCAGCCTTCATCGGTTTTCCCCGTGACGAGTTCACGGTTCTTCCGGAAGCAGAAGACCGCCTCCTTTCGACCTCGATCAACGCGCGATGGAACTACACGGAAGTTCCTGCCGATACCAGCCACACCTGGGAATCGATCCGCGATGTGATGTTGGAGCATTTCTTCGCCGACTGGTCGGCGTCGGTCCAGCACCAGGGTTGGTTGATAGCCCAGGCCGTCCTCGACGAAGTACCCGAGATCGGCGAGATCAGCTTTGAGCTGCCCAATCAGCATCACCTGCCGTTCGACCTG
This sequence comes from Acidimicrobiia bacterium, assembly GCA_041742825.1. Taxonomy (GTDB): domain Bacteria; phylum Actinomycetota; class Acidimicrobiia; order Spongiisociales; family ZC4RG35; genus MA-ANB-1. Next base: position 4,212 of record JBGTNX010000061.1, read on the forward strand.
GCCCGCTTCGGCCTCGAAGACGGGCACGTCGTCTTCCACCCGGTTTCTGAGCCATACGGCGACATCCGATTTACGGCTACCCGCTGATTCAATCGCCGGTCAGACGCCAAAACTCACCGTTCAGGCCATGGGCAATGAAAATCGCTTCGGCCTCGGTGGCGTCCGGTGGGTTCCACTCTTCGTCCAACCGACCTGCGTACCAATCGATGGCCAGGTCGTACATGGTCTGTGCGCTCGCCGCGTACCCGCGCTGATGTCCTGTTTCCTCCAACCACTCGGCGAGTTCGGCGTCCGAGCGGAACCCATGGATGTTTCCGCAGGTGAAAACGATGTCGTCCCAGAAGTGCCGGGGCGGCACCAGGTGGTGGACGATCCCGTTCGGAGTGACGCGTCCATCCTCGATCGACCAATCGATGGCCCGGTCACGCCCGGTGGCGCGGCCATTGCCGTTTCCGAGCAATGCGACGATGGCCAACGCATCCCAGGCGCAGTTGGCGAACCACGAGCGGGTGTCGACATGTGCCTGATAGCCGGTGTCGAGCCCCGCAAAAGGGTGCGCCATCAGAACCCGATGGGTCCCGGCGACGAGCAAGATTCTGTGTTGCGCTTCGAGGCTCTCCAAGGCGGTTGCGACTTCGTTCTGATTCCAGCCTCGCGACCGGGACAGCTCTGCAGCGTCGACCTCGGCAATGCCACCCACGAAGAGGTTGAAGACTTCTCCCCGCACTGCGCGTTCGAAAAGATTCACGTTCGGATCCAACCCATCGAAGAGTTTCGATCCGGGGAGGCCCTCAGGTGCGGAATGCGAGGATCTTGACGAAGGATCGGGTGTGGAGCTCGTCGAGGGTGAGGCCGGTGCGCTCTGTGGCTTCGGCTTCGCTGATCGCCCCGCAGTTGATGGCGCGTAGGAAGAAGTTCAGTAGCCCCTGGCCGGTTGCGGCGTCATCGAAGACCTCACCGACGAGAGTGGCCTTTGCCGCGGACTCGACGAAGCTCGATAGGCGTTCGGCTGCCTGGTCGAGGCCCTCGAGGAAAAAGGCGTAAACGGCTGCGTAGCGGGTGGGGAGCTGGGCGGGGTGGAGATCCCAGCCCTGGTAGTAGGCATGGCTCAACGAGTGTCTCACATGGTCATAGTGGAGCCGCATCGCCCGGTGCACGCTCTCCCGGTTCTCTGCATCCTGGTCGGGGGAGAGGTCTTCACCGCGGTGAAGCGGGACCGGCATCACGTTTGTCGCACCGTCGGATATCCATACCCCGGTCCCGGCGAGACTCACCTGAAGGACGTGCCTGGCGAAATCACAGGCGGGGTGGGTCATCGTTTGATGCGCCGCGGTGATGTTCATCGATGCGGTGTAGTCGTAGGTCCCGAAATGGGCTCCACGGACCCTCCCGTTGCCGGCCGCGATGAACTTCCGTAGGCCGCTGGTCCCGTCGTGGTCGAAGATCACCTGTGGGGTTTCGACCATCAGTTCCACGGCGATCGGACCGACACCAAGGCCGGCTTCTAGTTCGGAGAGAGCTTCGTCGAGGACCGTGACCTGGGCCTCGTCCTGGATCTTGGGCAGAGTGATTACGAAGTCCTCCGGTAGGTTCCCGGCATTCTCGACGAGGGTCGTCAAGAACACATCGAGGGTCCGCAGCGACCGCCGGTACAGCTCTCCCGACAGGGGCTTGATCCGGATGCCGAGGAAAGGGGGCAATGTCCCGTCCTCCATACCGGCTGCGACCTGTTCTGCCGACGACCCTGCATGCCCGTCTTCCTCGCTGTCGGCGCGGTTCCCGTACCCATCTTCGAAGTCCAGCCGGAAGTCCTCGATCGGTTCGCGCTCGAGTTTGTCACGGACCAGGGAGTGGACGGGCCCGGCCAGGTTGGGGTCGATGCCGAGAAGTTCGGAGAGCTCGCTGCCACTGGGGACCCAGGTCTGGAGAGAATCGAGAGCCAGCTCTCCAAGTTTGCCCGCTGTGTCAGACCGGAAGAGATGGGCTCCGCCATAAACGGTGTGAACCGGCTGTCGCTCGGGGCCCTCTCCGGGATAATCCGAAGCGAGGCGGGCATTCGTGGCGTCCAGGCGCTCTGCCCAGCGGAAGAGGGAGTCGTTGGATAGTGTCATCAGCGCCAACTCTATCGGGTTCCATCTTCACCGCTCCGACTGTTGTGGTTAGCTTCAACCGATGCCATCCCTGCTCCTGCGCAATATCCACACCCTCGCCACCATGGATGGAGCCGAGATCGAGAACGCCTCGGTTCTGGTCCGGGACGGATGGATCGAGCAGGTGGGCACGGCTGCAACGCTGCCCGGGGATGCGGACAGCATCGTCGATCTCACCGACCACATCGTGTTGCCGGGCCTGGTCAACACCCATCACCATCTCTACCAGACGCTGACCCGGGCGATCCCGGGGGCCCAGAACTCCGGTCTCTTCGACTGGCTGAGAACCCTCTACCCGATCTGGGCGAGGATGACGCCTGACCATGTCCGGGTGGCCACAACTCTTGGGCTCGTCGAACTGGCCCTCAGCGGGTGCACCACAGCCTCCGACCATCAATACCTCTGGCCCGATGGATCTGGCGTCGAAGACCAGGTCGAAGGCGCCGCCGACCTCAACATGCGTTTCCACATCTCGCGGGGATCGATGAGCCTGGGGGAGTCAGACGGCGGCCTCCCCCCTGATTCAGTCGTGGAGGACGAGGCAACGATCCTTCGACTGAGTCAGGAGGCTGTCGAGAAGCACCATGACCCGGCCCGTGGTTCGCTGCGGAGGGTTGTCCTCGCTCCCTGCTCGCCATTCTCGGTGACAGGCGAACTGATGCGGCAATCTGCCGACCTGGCGCGCAGCCTCGGCGTGCGTCTCCACACCCACCTGGCAGAGACCGACGATGAAGAGCGCTTCTGCATCGAACGGTTCGGAATGCGGCCAGTTGAGTACATGGAGAGCCTGGGCTGGGCTGGAGGTGACGTCTGGTACGCGCACGCGGTGCATGTCGGCGACGACGAGGTTCTGCGGATGGCCGACTCAGGAACAGGCGTGGCCCATTGTCCCACCTCGAACATGCGGCTTTCCAGCGGAGTCGCCCCGGTCTCCCGCTATATCGACGCCGGGGTGCCGGTCGGGCTGGGGGTAGACGGGTCGGCATCGAACGACTCTTCGAACATGCTAGCCGAGGTGCGCCAGGCCCTTCTGCTCAACCGGCTTGCTGTTGCCCCAGGGGTGGGCCAGGGCGAGCTGATGAAGGCGCGCCAGGCACTCCAGTTGGCGACAATCGGAGGGGCCGAGGTGCTCGGACGCGACGACATCGGTCGGATCGCCCCTGGATACGCTGCAGACATGATCGCAATCGACCTCAACCGTGTGGAATTCGCCGGGGCGCTCCACGACCCGGTTGCCGCAGTCGTGTTCTCCGGGCCCTCGAAGGTCGATCACTCATGGGTGGGGGGCCACCCGCTGATCGAGGACGGGAAGGTCGCCGGAATCGACGTTGGCTCCCTCGTCGCCGAGCACAACCGACTGAGTAAGACGCTGATCGGGTAAGTTCCGGACGTGAACGTCACTTATCCGGACTCCCTGGCCGACGCCCTCGTAGCGGTCGGTGCTGGGGCGACCCCTCTGGCCGGGGGCACCGACATCATGGTGGAGACCAATTTCGGCCACGCCGACCCCCAGGAGGTGGTGGTACTCCGCCGACTCGAAGAGCTTGCTGTCTGGGAGGGAAACCTCATCGGCGCAGGGGTCACGTGGAGGAAGATCGAACGGGCAGGGCCGCGGGCGTTTGCCCAGGCAGCACGGACTGTCGGGTCGCCCCAGATCCGCAATGCGGGGACCCTCGGCGGGAATGTCGGGACCGCCAGCCCTGCCGGCGACGGGCTGCCATTCCTTGCCGCAGTCGACGCCAGCATCGAGCTTGCTTCGACTCGCGGCACGCGTGCGCTGCCTTGGGACGAATTCTTCCTGGGTGTCAAGAAGACTGCCCTCGGTGCGGATGAGCTCATCACCGGCGTCCGCCTGCCGGGGGAGCTGCCGGAAAGGCAAGAATTCGCCAAGATCGGTGCTCGCAATGCGATGGTCATCGCCACGGTCTGTTGTGTGGTCACCAGGGGGGATGGTGGATCGACCCGGGTGGCTCTCGGTTCAGTTGCACCGACACCGATCAGAGCCCGACGAGCCGAAGAAATGATTTCGTCGGTGGCGACACCCACCGAAGCCGATCTGGTCGAATTCGCGAGGCTCGTCTCCGGGGAGGTCAAACCGATCACCGACCATCGCTCCACAGAGGAGTATCGGCGCCATGCGTCTGGCGTCCTGGCGCGGCGGTTGCTGGAGAGGTGTCTGCGGTGATCGTCTCGTTCACACTCAACGGGGAGCGCGCCACCGCACGGGTGATGGCGCCGACGAGCCTGCTGGACATTCTGCGTGACGAGATGGCACTGCCCGGCTCGAAAAGTGCGTGTGAGCAGGGTGAATGCGGCTCGTGTTCGGTGATGCTCGACGACGAGCTGGTCTGTTCGTGTTTGGTTATGGCTGTCGATGCGGAAGGTTCCGACATCAGGACAGTCGAAGGCATGTCCTCTGGCGATTTCCTCCACCCGGTTCAAGAGGCGATGCATCAGGCAGGTGCAGTTCAATGCGGGTTCTGCACCCCCGGCTTCGTGGTGGCCGCGGTCGACCTGTTCGAGAAGAACCCGAAACCAAGCAGAGATGAGATCAAGGAGGCTCTTGCCGGGAACCTCTGTAGATGTACCGGGTACGGTGCGATTCTCAGGGCATTCGAAGACCTTGCCGGAGGCCAGAAGTGACTACGAAGACAATCCGGCCGGTCGCCGATATCGACGGCGTCATCGGCGACTCCCCGCTGCGGCCCGATGGGATCCCCAAGCTGAAGGGGGAGTTCGACTTCGCCCAGGACCTGAGCGCTGACCTGATGTTGTGGGGCGCCACCGTGCGCAGCCCGCACCCTCACGCCCGCATCGTCTCCATCGACATCGCACCGGCCCTTGCCATCGGTGGAGTCCACGCGGTGCTCACTGCCGACGATGTGCCGGGCCGGGCCGTTTTCGGGCTGGAGCACCCCGATCAGCCGGTGTTGGCCAGCGGCAAGGTCAACTACTGGGGCGAGCCGGTGGTTGTTGTGGCCGCCGAAGACGTCCGGACCGCTCGCGCCGCCGCCCGAGCAGTTGTGGTCGAGTACGAAGTTCTCGAGCCTCTCGTCGAAATCGACGAGGCAGATCGTCGGGACGAGGTCTTCCGCCGGATGAGAATCAGGCGGGGAGACCAGGACGTCACCGGCGATGTGATTGTCGAAGGCACCTATGAGGTAGGGATGCAGGACCAGGCACCGTTGGGGACCGAGGCCGGCCTCGCCGTGCCCGACGGCTCAGGTGGGGTCGACCTGTACGCCACCACCCAGTTCGTCCATATCGACCAGGAACAGGTGGTTGCCTCCTTGGGACTGCGGCCCGACCAGGTCCGGTCGCACCCGACCGGAATCGGCGGTGCCTTCGGAGCGCGTGAGGATGTCAATCTTCACATCCATCTCTGTCTGCTCGCCCTGCACACGGGCCGTCCGGTGAAGATGGTGTATCACCGCTCGGAGTCCTTCACCGGCCATGTCCATCGCCACCCGGCCCGACTCTGGTATCGCCACCATGCAGATCGGGACGGGAGGCTGGTGCGGGTCGAGGCCACCGTCGCGATCGATGGCGGTGCTTACGCGTCGACAACCTCCGCGGTCCTGGCGAATGCTGCCTACTTCGCGGTCGGGCCTTACCGGTGCGACTCGGTTGCGGTCGACGGTGTCGGTACCCGGACCAACAACCCGCCGTGTGGTGCAATGCGCGGATTCGGGGCAGTACAGGTGTGTTTTGGCTATGAGGCCCAGATGGACCGCCTCGCCGCCGAAATCGGGATCGAGCCCCTGGAGCTGAGGCGTCGGAACGCACTTGCCACGGGCGATCCGATGCCAACTACCGGCCAGATTATCCAGACTCCGCTCCCGACAATCGACGTGATCGACTCGCTGGAAGCGATGCCCTTGATGGGCACGAGCCCCAGCGAGAACCCTTCTGATCTTCCCGGCGGGTCCGGTCTCACCTCCGATGCTGCGCACATCGTCGCCGGGGTCGGGTATGCGCTGGGAATCAAGAACCTCGGCTTCAGCGAAGGGTCCGACGACTACGCCCAGGCCCGGGTTCGCCTGACCAGCGAGGGTGCCGTGGTCGAGACCGCTGCGATCGAGGTCGGCCAGGGCCTGGTCAGCGTCCTCGCCCAGATCCTCCGCACCGAGCTGGGGATCTCACGTGCCATTGTGCGCCACGTCGATACCTCACAGATCGATTCGGCCGGATCGACCTCCGCCTCCCGTCAGACCCAGATCTCCGGCGGGGCCACGTTGGAGGCTGCGCGCAACCTTCACGCCCGAGTTCTCCAGGCACACGGCGGCGACCGCCTCGACGATGAGGGAGTCTGGAAAGGCGATGGCCTGGTTGCGCCCATGTCCGTCGTCCTGGAGGCGCACTGGGAAGAGACAGTTACCTTTCGCCACCCTCCTACCTTTGCCTCCGACGAGGATGGCCAGGGCGTAGTTCATGCCGACTTTGCGGTTGCCGGCCATCGCGCCGTTGTGAGTGTCGACGCCGAGCTCGGCTTGGTGAAGGTTCATAGGGTCGACACGGCCCAGGATGTCGGCAAGGCACTCAACCCGCAGTCGGTGAGGGGACAAATCGAAGGCGGGATCATGCAAGGAGTGGGCCTCGCCGTGATGGAAGAGCTCGTGGTGAGTGAAGGTGTCATCAAGAACCCGAACTTCACCGACTACCTGTTGCCGACGATTCTCGACGCCCCTGATGTCGAGGCGCTGCTGATCGAACAGGAGGGCTCCTGGGGGCCATACGGCGCTAAAGGTGTCGGCGAGTCACCAACCATTTCCTCGACGGCCGCAGTGGCTGCCGCGATCAGGGACGCCACCGGCCGGGAGATAGCGCGGGTCCCGGTCCGCCCCCAGGACATCGCTCTTTGATTGTCTTGACGGATGCCCGCGGGACCCGCTGAAATGCGCCCGATGCGCGACCTGATCAACCGGCTGCCCAAAGCCGAGTTGCACGTCCATATCGAAGGCACCCTCGAGCCGGGACTCCTGTTCGCCCTCGCTGCGCGTAACGGCCTCGAGCTCCCGTACACAACAGTCGATGAGGTGACGAGCGCCTACCGCTTCTCCGACCTTCAGTCGTTTCTCGATATCTATTACCGGGGCGCCGCGGTGCTGCAGACTCCGGATGACTTCTACGAGTTGATGTCCGCGTACCTGCGGAAGGCGGCAGCCGACGGGGTGCGTCACGCGGAGATCTTCTTCGATCCCCAGAGCCATACCGAGCGGGGCATCGGATTTCCGGTTTTCATGGAGGGATTCCACGGCGCTATCGCGGATGCTCCCGGGGTGAGCGCCGATCTCATCATGTGCTTCTTGCGCCATCTTTCCGGGGACGATGCGGTGGCCACACTCCGGGAAGCGGAGCCACACCTCGACGGCGTGATTGCAGTGGGCCTCGATTCCTCGGAGAGGGACCGTCCCTCACATCTGTTCGAGGAGGCCTTTTCCCGCGCCCGTGAGCTGGGGCTGCGGGCGGTGGCGCACGCCGGGGAGGAGGGCCCGCCGGAGTATGTGATCTCGGCACTCGATGTCCTCGGGGCCGAGCGGATCGATCACGGCGTCCGCAGCCTCGAAGACCCGCTCTTGGTCGAGCGGCTCCGGGCCGACCAGGTCCCTCTCACCGTCTGCCCCCTGTCCAACGTCGCCTTGAAAGTTGTCGACGACCTCAGCGAGCACCCGATTCGCACGATGCTCGACCACGGGCTGCATGTGTCGGTCAATTCCGACGACCCGGCATATTTCGGGGGCTACGTAGGAGAAAACTACATGCAACTCGTCGAGGCACTCGACTTCGGCTTCGAAGAGCTGGCCGCCCTGGCGAGGATGTCGATCACATCTTCGTTCCTCGATGAGGACCGTAAAGTGGAGTTGATCGAAGAGCTCGGCGCTGTCGTCGCGAATCACTAAGTCCGGTAAGGCAACTCCAGCCGGTGTCGCTTGAGAAGCTGCTCGTCGCCGAGAAGGTCAGCTGTCCTCCGGTCGGCGACGATGACCCCCGCATCCATGATCAACGCCCGGCTGCACAGCTCGAGAGCGAAATACAGGTCGTGAGTGATGACGAGCTGGGCGACGTCGAGGGATTGAAGCACCCCGATCAGCTCCCGCCGTCCCGCCGGGTCGAGGCCGGAGGTGGGCTCGTCGAGGACGAGGATGGACGGATTCATGGCGAGGACTGTGGCAAGGGACACCCTCCTCCGCTCCCCGCCACTCAGGTGATGGGGAACCCGACTTTTCAGGTCTGCGGCTCCCACCGATCGGAGCGCACCGGACACCGCATCCTCGAGCTCGGTCCCTGACCAACCGAGATTAGCGGGTCCGAACGCAACATCTTCACCGACGGAGGGCATGAAGAGCTGGTCATCAGGATTCTGAAAGACTAGACCGACCCGCTTGCGGATCTCGTCCAACGTGTCGTCGCCCAGGGTGAGGTCTCCCACAGTCACCACCCCCCGGTCGGCCCTGCGTATCCCGTTGAGGTGGTGGGCGAGGGTCGTCTTCCCCGCTCCGTTGGGGCCGAGGAGGGCAACCCGCTCGCCCTGCGTGACCCGGAAGGAGACGCCGGCAAGTGCAGCCTGACCGTCGGGGTAGGTGTAGTGGAGGTCGGCGACTTCGACTGCCGCCATCACGATGTCGTGACCGCAACCAGGGCCACGGCAGCTGCGAGCAGGGGAAACGCCAGGGAGCCGAGCCACTCCCACCTCGTTGCGGAGCGCGTGTCCAGGGCCGGCATCACACCGCTGTACCCGCGGGAGAGCATCGCGTCGTAGACCCTCTCCCCGCGTTCGTATGACCGGACGAACAGAGTCCCCGCCGACGCGGCGATGGGGCGTGCCTGGAAGAGCCAGCGGGGGTCGTAGCCGCGGGCGGTCATCGCGGTGCGCATCCGGGATAACTCACCGGCGATCACTTCCAGATAGCGGATCATGAAACTGGCGATCCCGGTGATCACTGCCGGGACTCGAAGCCGTCCGAACCCTTTCACGATCTCGGGTATCTCAGTCGTAGCGGCCAGCAGGATGCTCGCGGTGGCCCCGAGGGTCGCCTTGGCCAGTACGTTCCACATTGCCCAGACCCCCTCGCTGGAGAGACTGATGCCGAGAACGTCGATGTCCTTGCCCACTCCGATGAACGGCAAGAAGAGGGCAAAGACGACAAACGGGGCGATCGCGATGAGCCGGGACAGGACGAATCGGACGGGAACCCTGGAGAGCAGGACGAGCGCAGCCTCCATCGCGGTATAGATGCCGAACGCCCAGATTGCCTCGCGAAGGGTGACCGCAACGACCGCCACGAAGAGAAATGCGCTGAGGACCTTGGTTTCCGGGGGGAGCCGATGAACGGGGGAGTGCTCGTGGACATACAGCGTGTGGGCGTGTCCGGCCCCCACCGTCAGGTAAGCACTTTCTCCCGGGGCCGAATCGCCCGGAACAGCCCGGAGCCGACTGCAAGCGTGATCAGCACTCCGGCAGTCCCCGCAACCGCGAGCGAGAGGGCCTCGTTGTTGATGCCCGTTGTTGCGTAGTCGGCGAATATCGAATCGCCGAGACTGTGTTCGCCGGCGCTCGATATGAAACCAGTGTCCTCGGCAACCGACTCGAGCCCGTCGGGGTTGTCGACGGCGAACTGGCTGACGACAGTTGCAACGAGCAACGTGACCGCCAGGCCTCCGATTACGAACGCCCGCAGCGGGACTTTGCCCGACTCCCGGAGTTGGCCAGTTCCGAGATCTCGGGCGCCGAACACGAGATCCGGCCGCGATGCCAGCACTGCCCCGACGGTCATCGCGCTGATCAAACCTTCACCGATCCCGATCAGAATGTGGACGCCGACCATCGCACCGAAAACTGTGTCGAAAGGAACCGGTGCCGAGGCACCGAACAGCCATTGAATCGAGAACGCCGCCGCAGAAAGCACCACAGAGATCCCGGCCGCCAGGCCGCTCGCCGCGATCACCCCACCCTTGCTTTTCGGTAACAACTTCCGGAACCACGAATACACGGCAAACCCCCCGTATGCGGGGACAATCGCCATATTCAGCACGTTGTAGCCAAGGGCGGTCAGCCCTCCGTCAGCGAAGGCAAGGGCCTGGACCACCACGACGACCGTCACCACCAGCGCCCCGATATGAGGGCCGAGCAGGATTGCGGCGAGCGCCCCGCCGAGGAGATGGCCAGTGGTGCCTGCAGCCACCGGGAAGTTGAACATCTGCGCCGCGAAAACGAATGCTGCTGTGATTCCGGCGAGGGGAACCATCTTCTCGCTCATCTCCGTCTTGGCCTGTTTGAGGGCGACGGACACCGTGCCCACGCTGAGTGCGCCCGTGGCGATGGCGGTCCCTGCAGTGAGAAATCCGTCTGGTGCGTGCACGGGCCAATCCTAACCCTTGTTGCGAATCGTTCGCAACAAGTAGAATCATTGGTGTGACTATCGAGAGAGAGTTAGCCGAACTTCTCCGCGACCGTGGCAATCGCCTCACCGAGCCCCGACTCCGGGTCTGGGAAGTCCTCAATCGCGCCGGTGGCCACCTCACGGTGGAGGAGATCGTCGGGGAGGTGCACAAGGCAGACCCGAACATAAACACCTCATCCGTCTACCGCACCCTGGCCCTGTTCGCAGATCTCGACCTGGTCAGGGAGTCGAGCTTGGGCCCTGATGAAGGATCGCGCTGGGAACTGGGGCATCCCGACGACCACTTTCACCTTGTCTGCCGGGTGTGCGGCGAAGTCGACCACCACGAGGGAGATCTGGTCGAACAGATCCGGGATCATCTCGGTTCGGGACATGGCTTCGCAGCCGAGGAGATCGACCTGGTGGTGACCGGGACCTGCGCCCGCTGCGCGTCGCGCCTCTGAATCAGGAGGAGGGCCCGCGGACCTATATCTGCCTTGCCGGTTGTGTCGATATTTCGCCCATGAGATTCTTTGCTCTAAATGGTGACCGCGGTGTGGGCCTTGTCGAATACGCTCTCGTCGTGATGCTGGTTGCTGTCGTCGGCCTGACTGCGGTCGGTTTTGTAGGGGAGCAGACCTCAGAAAGCTTCGAGGCAATCGGCTCCAGTTTCGGTGCCGGGGCCGATCCCGAGGACGAGATGACTCCTGAAGAAAAGTGGGAGAAGGCACAAGCCGACTACGCCGATGCCATCGAAGACGCCAAGACGAAGCAGGCAGACGACAAAGCGAAGGCCAAAGCTGAATACGATGCGGCGGTTGCGGCAAACAAAGACCTGCCCAACAAAGAGCGTAAAGAGGCAAACGCCGATGCGAAGGCCAAGCAGAACAGCGCCAACTCTGCCGCCAACGCCGACTACAAGGCGGCCGAGGCCGCAGCCAGGGCAGCGAAGAAGGCTGCAAACGCCGAGTACAACGCCAACAAGTAGGGCTCGCCCGCTGCAACGCTAAGTTTCTGGGGTGGGAGAATCCCGAGTCAACCTGTCCCGCGAGCAGACAGCGGTGGTGGCGGTCATCACGGTGCTGCTCGCAGCTGGCGTTGTCTGGCTGATGGTTTCGGTCAGCGGGAACGGGACCCTTCCGACCAGCACCACAGCAACTTCCGCACCCCCTCCGACAGAGGCCACCGCGACGACCCTGGCGACGACCACGACTGCGGAGACCGCTCCGACGACAAGCGTGGGCGTGTTCGATGAGGTCGCCGCTGTCGAGGAATTCATCGAAGACTTCGCCCGAGCGATCGAATCGGGCGATTCTGCGTTTCTGTTCGAGGGGCTCCACCCCGCCGTGAAGGCGACCTATGAGGCAGACGCGTGTCGTGAGCACATCGATGACCGGGTGCTCTCCCTCGAGGACTATCGCCAGGAAGGTCCGGTAATCGGACCGTTCGATGCTGAGTTCGGCGAGTTTCCGATCACTTCCTATGAAGCGCTTGTCGGTTTCGATATCGCTGGCGATCCCATGGAGGAGACAGCAGTATTCTCGTTGACCGAGGGGGTCGTCCGCTGGTTCGCCGAATGTAGCTGACCGCTTCAGATCGTCCGCTGCCTGCCACACTGACGGGATGGAGCGCTCGTCGAGCCTGAATCCCCGACAGAGAGAGAACGATCTGGCGCGCATGGGGGAGGAAGTCTTCGATGTCGTCGTCATCGGGGGTGGTGTGACCGGTTGCGGGGTAGCGCTCGACGCTGTCAGCCGGGGGTTGTCGGTTGCACTCGTCGAACAACGCGACATAGCCTCCGGGACCTCGAGCCGTTCCTCGAAGCTGATCCACGGCGGTCTCCGCTACCTCGAGCAGTTCAACTTCGCCCTGGTTCGCGAGGCACTCTCGGAGCGCCACCTCATGCTCAGCACCTTGTGCCCCCATCTGGTCGATCCGGTCTCGTTTCTGTACCCGCTCCGGCATCGGATCTGGGAGCGCCTCTACGTCGGGGCAGGGGTGCTTCTCTACGACTTGCTCGCCCGGATGGGCGGGAGCTCCCTGCCCCGACACCGGCACCTCTCGAAGTCATCAGCACTCGCAATGGCCCCCGCGCTGGCACCAACCGCCCTGACCGGTGCGGTTGTGTACTGGGACGCAATGGTTGACGATGCCCGCCACACCCTGGCGCTGGCGCGAACCGCGCTTTCCCACGGTGCCCTGCTGGCGACCAGCACCAGGGTCACTGGGATGCTGATGGAGGGGAGTCGCGTCGGCGGGGTGATCGCACGCGACCTCGAAGGAGGGCGCACCCTGCAAATTCGGGCCAGATCTGTCATCTCGGCCACGGGGGTGTGGACCGATGATGTCCAGCAGATGGCGGGTCAGTCGGGGGTCGATGTCCTCGCATCGAAGGGCATCCATCTCGTGGTTCCAAGGTCAGCGATCGACTCCGGGACGGGTTTGATTCTGCGCACCGAGAAGAGCGTTCTCTTCGTCATTCCGTGGGCGGAGCATTGGATCATCGGGACGACGGACACACCCTGGTCACTGCGACGCGCTCATCCCGCTGCCAGCCAATCGGACATCCAGTACCTTCTCGAGCGGGTGAATGCGGTGCTCAGCGCGCCGATCGCCGCCAGCGATGTCGTCGGTGTCTATGCCGGGCTCCGCCCGTTGCTCACCGGTGAATCTGAGGAGACTTCCCGTCTGAGTCGGGAGCACGCGGTGCTGGTGTCCGACTCGGGATTGGTCAGCGTCGCCGGCGGAAAATACACAACATATCGGATCATGGCCCGGGACGCTGTCGATGTCGCGGCGAAGACCCTGGCGGCGACGGAATCTGTCACCGATCAGATAACTCTGGTCGGAGTGGACCGGCCCGATGCCCTCCAGGACCTAATCGCCACCCGTCCCGAGCTTGCCGCGAGAATCGGCGAGACGAGATTCACCAAAGCCGAAGCCCTCTATGCGGTGAGCGATGAGGGCGCGCTTCACCTGGACGATATCCTCACCCGTCGAACGCGGATCTCCATCGAGTCGGCTGACCGGGGCGCCGACGTCGCCGCGGAGGTTGCACGTCTGGTCGCACCTGAGTTGGGATGGTCCGAGGAAGATGCCTCGCGGGAGGTCTCCCACTATCTCGCCCGGGTCGCGGCCGAGAGCGACTCCCAGACCCAGCCTGACGATCGGACCGCCGACGCAGCACGTATGGGGGCACCGGACGTGAGGCTCGGGGGACTGGATTGAACGTTCGGAATGCGGCCACGTTGTTCGTTTGCCTGGGTCTGGCCGCTGCCGCCTGCACCACCTCGGACGGCGGCGGCGCAACCGCTGCCCCGATCGAAAATGTGGCCCCGGGACGGATCGTCGTGCTGGACAACGGCGGTGACATCGTCACCATGGACCCGGACGGCTCCGACCGGGTCGACATCACCGACAACGGCGATTCGGTGACGCACTTCCAACCGGTATGGTCGCCCGCCTCGCCGACTGTTGGCTGGAGTCTTGCCGATGAAGCCGGCTTCGCGGTAATGACTGCGAGCGACGATGGGTCAGACCGTAACCGGATCGATGTGGCGGGTTTTCCGTTTTATATCAATTGGTCGCCCGACGGTGAGCAGATCGGCGTCCTCCACGCGGGAGCCGGGGGGACATTCGATTTCGAGTTGGTCGACCCCGAAGCGGGCACAGCGAGCCTGCTCGACAGCGGATCTCCGTACTACTTCTCCTGGAGCCCCGACAGCGACGCTGTTGTGGTGCATGTGGGCGGGGACAGGCTCGAGATCTTCGACGAGTCGGCGACGCGGACCGACATCGGGCCGGCGTCGGAGGGCTTCTTTGCACCTCGGTGGAATCGGTCCGGGATTGTCTACCTAGGGCCGGACGGGGTGACCGTGCGCGACAACGATGGGATCCGCACGGTGCTCTCCGCGTCGTCATCCGGCCCGGTCAGCATCAATCCGAACCCGGATGGGTCGTTGGTGGCGGTCCACAACCTCGGCAGCTCCGGCGGGATGACCGTAGGGCTGGGAGCTGTCGCCGTCGACGAGCCGAATTCGGTTTCGGTCATCGATGTCGAATCCGGGACGTCCGAAATAGTTTCAACCACTCTGTCGGTGGGATCGTTCTGGAGTCCCGACAGTGCGCAGCTTCTCATTCTCGAGGTCAACGCCGCGGAGAGTGCGGTGGATGTCGTCGTGTGGAAAGCCGGTGAAACCCGGTTGCTCACAACGGTCGAGCTTCCCGGATCGCTCATCTCCGAAGCTCTTGCCTTCTTCGACCAGTACGCCCAGTCATGGCGGATGTGGAGTCCAGGGTCGGATGCGATAGTGCTTCCCGGAGCCATCGAGGAGGAAGAAGGGGTCTGGGTGATCCCGGTAGACGGTTCCGGTCCGGTCAACATTTCCGATGGAGACTGGGCGGCCTGGTCCTACGGCACCTGAGAGGGTTCCGGGGACACGGGTGAGATACTGACTTCGGCGACCCTGCGGCCCCTCGTGCTCCGTACCCTGATTCTCCACGAGTCGGTGTCGACGGTGTCGCCGCGCCGCGGTACTCGTCCCAGCCTGTCCATCAGGAACCCGCCGACCGTGCCGTATTCCCCCTCCGGAAGGTCAACGCCGACGGCCGCGAGGTCTGCGATGCGGATCGTTCCCGAGACCTGCATGCCCCCGTCGTCGTTGATCTGGATCGGTTCCTCCTCGGAGTCGTGCTCGTCGGTTATCTCCCCGACCAATTCCTCGGCGATGTCCTCCATTGTGATGATTCCGGCGGTGCTGCCATGCTCGTCGACGACGATGCCGATGTGGCTGCGTGACCGGCGCATTTCGGTGAGGACTGATTGCATCCGGGCGGTCTCGGGAACAGCCAGAGCCTCCCGAAGCGAAACGACGTCGATTGGTTGATCCAGCGACTCCCCTTCGACCGCGATCAGGTCCTTGATGTGGACAAACCCGCGAACATCGTCCAGGTCGCCCGTATGCATAGGGATCCTGGAATGGCCCGTCGCCCTCATCAGTTCGAGGATCTCCGACGCGGGAACTGCGAGGTTGGCGGCAACTACATCCGGTCGGGGGGTCATCGCGATGGAGACGCCGCGCTCGGCGAAGTCGATCGCTCCAGTCAAGAGATTGTGGGCGAAGTCGCCGATGACGCCCTCTTCCTGGCCGGCTCCGATGACCATCGCCAGGTCCTCAGCCGAGTGGCCCACATCGAGAGCGTCGGCAGGGCGGACTCCGAACAGGCGGAGAATATTGTTGGCGATCCCGTTGAGGACCCAGATCAACGGCCGGAACACCAGCATGAACGCCCGAAACGGGTAAGCAAGGAGTATCGCCGACTTCTCCGGACTGGAGATTGCAATGTTCTTTGGTGCCATCTCGCCTATGACCATGTGGAGGAAGACGACGATCATCAGCGCAATAATCAAGGCGATGATGTGGATCACATTGTCGGGCAGGGAGGAAAGGCCCAGACCCGCCTCGAGGAACCCGGCGATTGCCGGTTCGGCGACAGCACCGAGCACCAGGGAGGCCATTGTGATTCCCAATTGGGCAGCGGCGAGGCTCAGCGAGAGGTCGCGGTTCAGCTTGACGGCGATTTGGGCGGACGTGGTCGGAGTCTGCTCCAGCACGTTGCGCCGCGCAGTGATGTAGGCGAACTCCGCAGCAACGAAGAATCCGTTGGCGAGCAGCAATAGAACAAGCCAGACGAGGGCGAGCCAGTTCACTGCTGCACCTCACGGCGGCCGGTCCTGGTGACCTTGACCTGGTCGACCCGGAGGCCGTCCATTGTCATCACTTCGAAAGAGAAACCGTTCAGTCTGACCACGTCGCCAGGGACCGGGAATTTCCCCCGGTGGGCGACGATCATCCCGCCCAGAGTCTCGTAGCGGCCCTCCGGCCAGTCGAAACCGACTTGCTCCTCGACCTCATGACGGTGGAGCAAACCGGATAGGATCTCGACCTTCTCGGGGTCGGCGATGCTGCTGGAGTCGGTGTCGTATTCGTCCTCGATCTCGCCGAAGATCTCCTCGAGCAGGTCCTCGATGGTGACGATTCCGGCAGTGCCGCCGTACTCATCGACCACCACGGCCATCCCCTTGCCGCTGGTCCGCAGTTCGTCGAGTACGAACTCGAGCGAGGACGTTTCGGGAACCTCGAGCACGGGCTGGGTTATCGATCCCACCTCGGTTATCGAAAGGCGAGCGGAGGGGATTTCGATTGTGTCTTTGATATGGGCGATACCGACCACATCGTCGAGGTCCTCGTTGTAGACCGGGAACCGGGAGTGGCCGGTGCTGATCGATTCACGGCGAAGGTCAGAGATCGAGTCGTGTTTGTTCAGGCCGACGACGTTGACCCGAGGGATCATGGCGTCGCTTGCGACCTTCTCGGTGAAAGAGAGGGCCCGGGTGAGTAGCTTGAGCTCGCTGTCGTCGAGCCAACCGGCCTCGCCCGAGGATCTGATCATCAGTTCGAGCTCTTCGACCGACCGTACCCCGGCCAGCTCCTCGCGTGGCTCGATCCCGAGGCGGCGGACCGTCCAGTTGGCCGCGCGGTTGAGGAAGAGAATCAGTGGTCGGAGGAGCCTGTTGACGATTTGCATCGGGATCCCGAACCACACGGCCGAGGAGTAGGGCCGGGAAATGGCGAGGTTCTTAGGCACTAGTTCTCCAAATACCATCTGAGATGCCGTGGCAATGACGAATGCGAGAACGAGCGATATCGCCAGGCGGGTCTCGGCGGTGAACCATGGAAGGTCCCCGACGAGGGGGTCGATCAGACGGGCGAGGGTGGGCTCAGCGATGAATCCGAGGACCAGCGAGGTGACGGTGATTCCCAGTTGAGCCCCGGAAAGCTCGAAGGAGAGATTGCGCAACGAGCGGAGGATTCGAGACGCGGAGCGATCGCCCTCTCGTGCCTTGCGCTCGATGAGACTGCGATCGACACTGACGATGGCGAACTCGCCGGCAACGAAGAAGGCGTTGAGCAGAATGAGGACCAGGACCGCGAGCAGGCCGACGAGGTTGCTTATAGGGCGACCTCACGGCCGACGGCGGGTGTGGAGACGCAGATCGCAGCTGCGATCACGGACGCGCACGGCCCGGTGGACCGGGCGCGGCTGGGAGGTTGAGGAGGTTCGTCGCTCGACTTGTCGGGTTCCACTCGGCGAAAGTATAAGCGCAGCCGGTTATTCGACGTTCGAGCAGCGCCTCGTGGAGCGATTCCGGGGTCGGGTCCCCCGGTTCAGCCGCGGATCAGACCCAGTCGATTCCAGTTTCGGGATATCCGTGGCCCCCCCTGTGGAGGCGGTATAGGCTGCGGTCACCAATAGAGAGGCAACGCTTGGTTTCTGCACCCAGAGTCGGATCGGTGGTGATCAACACCAACGACCCTGATCGGCTGGCGGCGTTCTGGACTGCCCTCCTCGGGGTCGGGATCGCCCGTCGCTCGGGCCCCTACTTCATCTGGCTCGAACCCCAGCACGAGGGCGGCATCTCGGTTGCCTTTCAAAAGGTCGATGAGCCAACCGAAGGAAGGCGGCGCCTCCACTTCGACCTGACCGTCGAAGACCTCGACAGCTCCGTACAGCAGGCTCTCGATCTCGGCGCATCCCATGTCGAAGATCACACATCGGGGGACTTCAGATGGGCGGTGCTCGCCGATCCGGACGCCAACGAGTTCTGCCTCGCTCCCGCCCACTGACGATCCGACGAGCGGTCAGTAATCCAGGTCGTCGTCGCTGGGATCAGTAGATCCCGTGCTTGCCTCCGGACTACCGATGGCCGAACCATTGGCGTCGACAACGAACCAGACCCCTCCCACATTCTGACCCGTCGTGTCCCCGGGGTTTGCGTCCGGGGTGTAGCGGTATAGAGGCATGCCGTTGACGGTCAGCTGGGCGGACCCGTCGGTTCTGGGCGTCGTTGCGAAGATGGACGAGTCGAGGTCGGAAGTGATGGCCGAATCACCGGGAACGGGTGGCCAGAGAGCGGCGCAATCCTCATAACACGTACTTTCTCCATCGGTGTCGTTGGTGAATATATAAAGGGTGAACCCGTCCGCGTCGACCAGGATCGTCCCCAGGTCGGTTTCGGTGGCGTGCACTCCATCCATTGCCTCCACTTCGCCGCCGGTGCTTGTCGTGCCACCGGCGGTCGTTGCGGTGTCTCCGATGGGGACTGTGGTATCACCGGCACCGGGCTCGGTGTCTCCGCCGCAGGCAGCGATGACGAGAGCGAGAGTTGCGATCAGCAGCAATCTTGATTTCAAGTTTTCTCCTTGTTCTCCCCCAATACGTCTGTACCCGGTCGATGGTTCGCGTGGCAGAATGGCGATGTGGATGCCGAGGTGCTCGGTCGTTTCCGGGATGGTGACGAAGAAGCTGTAAAGGCGGTTTATGACCGGTTCTCTGGCGCCGTCTATGCAATCGCGCTCGCCATATTGCGTGACTCGGGCCGGGCGGCCGACGCCACCCAGCAGACGTTTGTGAAAGCCTGGCGAGCCGCTTCTTCGTATGATCCGGACCGGCAGTTTGCCCCCTGGATCTACTCCATCGCCCGGAGAACTGCAATTGACATCTACCGCAAGGAGAGGCGCCGGGTACCCTCCGACAAAGTCGACGCCATTTCGGAGGGGACGTCGATGGAGGTCGTCTGGGAGGTGTTCCAGGTCCGGATGGCTGTCGACCAACTCACTGACGAGGAGCGCCAGGTGGTGAGGATGAGCCACTTCGAAGGCCTCACCCATGCCGAGATCGCAGAACGCCTCGACATTCCTCTGGGAACGGTCAAGTCCCGTTCACATCGCGCCCACCGCCACCTCGTGGAACTTCTCGGCCACCTCGACGGAGAACCAGAATGAACCGAATGTCGATTCCAGGCGTAGATCAGGTGCATCATGAATAGAGATCGGGAAGCGGAATACCTCGCCACCGGGGCCGGGGAGGCCCCGGCGAATCGCGAACACCTGGACGCGGCGCGTCAGGTCCTTTCCAGCGCGTCCGCATGGGAAGCTGCCCCGGATTCTGTCGGGGACGAAGTGCTGGGGGAGATTCGTGCGCGAACTGACCCGTTTCAGGAGCCGCATCGCCGCATCTCGCCATGGCGCTTGCTGGCGGCAGCGTTGACGCTGGGCGTGGTTTTGTTGGTGACCTTCGTGGGCCTGGGGACCCTGAGCGATGAGACCCGGGTCGATCTTGCCGGCACCGACCTCCAGCCGACAGCCAGTGGCACGGCGTGGCTCGAGCCCACCGACGCCGGCTGGTCGATCCAGATCGACTTCGAAGGTCTTCCCCCGGCCGACGTCGGCTACTACTACGAAGGCTGGGTGTGGAGCGACGATGGGGACGGTGTCAGCATCGGCACTTTCCATCTCAGGAACGGTGCCGAGAGGCTAAGTCTGTGGTCCGGCGTCGATGTTGCCGACTACCCGTCGATCTGGATCAGCCTCCAGCCCGAAGGCGGCGGCCCGGCCGTTTCCGATCAGATCTTGATGCGCGGCCGACTCGAGCCCGTCGTCGCCGATGAGTAGCACGTTGAGCATCTTGACTTTCGACCACCAGGCCGTACCATTCGCCGGGAATGACACGTCATTTCTCGCCCTGCGCCTTCGCCTGCACTTGTTGTGCGGCCGCGCCGTGCGGGTGATGACGATATAAACAAAAACCGAATTCGACACCACCACCCGCAACGGTTCTCCGCTGCGGGTTTTTCTATGCCCTGAGGAAGTCAATGACCACGATTACAAGAACACAACTCGACTCCGACCGATCATTGCGGCGCTACGACGACGTGCGCGGGCTGTTGCCCGACGTGGCGAATCCGTCGCCGATCGTGCGACTCAACCATGTCGATCCTGCGGGCAGGGCCGAGACTTATCTCAAGCTCGAGTGGCTCAACCCGTTCGGGTCGGTGAAGGACCGCACCGCCGCCTACCTCCTGGCCGGACTCGCCGAGCGCGGTGAGTTGGATGGCAAGGAGATCGTCGAGGCATCCTCGGGCAACACAGCGATCGCCCTCGCCGCATTGGCGGCCCTGGCCGGGACCAGGCTGACCGCAACCATTCCCGACGGAGTACCCGACGAGAAGAAGATCATCCTGCGGATGCTCGGCGCCGAAGTCTGGGAGACCCCCGATGACCTCTGCCCGATCGATCACCCGAAGGACGGGGCCATCGCCCTGGCCAGGTCGCTGGCGGCATCGGAAGGTGGCAACCGCTTCGTTGCCACCGATCAGTACGAAAACTTGGACAACATCCGCGCCCATTACGAGACGACTGGGCCGGAGGTCTGGGCACAGACGGAGGGTCGGGTCGCCTGGTTCATCGCCGGATACGGCACTACCGGGGCTCTCGTCGGAACCGGGCGGTATTTGAAGGAACGCAACCCCGATGTCCGCGTCGTCGGTGTCGAGCCTGAGCCCGGCCATAGGCTCCCCGGCTTGAAGAGTTTCAAGGAGGCCAAAGTTCCGGGCCTGTGGGACCCGTCGCTCGTGGATGAATCAGTGGTGGTCGGTGACGAAGGCGCCTACCGGGTGACCAAAGACCTGTGGCGGCGCGAAGCACTCATGGTCGGCCCGTCGACCGGAGCCGTGGTTCATGCCGCAGCGCGGATCGATGCCGCACCAGGCGATGTGATCGTCGCCATCTCTGCCGATTCGGGAATGAAATACACGAGCTACTTCGGGGAACTCCTCGGAGACGAAGGGACACCAGCAATATGACCGAGATCACGACTGACATTCCAAGGACCGCCGAAGTCACCGACCTGGATTGCTCCGGCCTGCTCTGCCCCCTCCCCGTTTACAAGGCGGCATTGGTGTTGAACAAGCTCGAGGAGGGCGCCGTGTTGCGTCTGGTGACCACCGATCCTGGAGCACTAAGGGACATCCCGGCCATGGCGCGTCAGCGTGGCGACACTCTGGTGGAACTGATCGAAGAGGGTGCCACGCAGGTATTCGTGCTGAGGAAGGGAAGCTCGGAATGACACAGACAGCGATCACGCTGCCGGAAGGCGACCTCCAGGGCCGCGAGCCGGTTCCGAGACGGAAGCGGATCGCCCTGGTGGCGTCGAAGGGCACCCTCGACCAGGCGTACCCCCCGTTGATCCTGGCATCGACCGCGGTGAGCATGGGGTGGGAGGCAGGGATCTTCTTCACCTTTTACGGGCTCGACATCCTCCACAAGGACCGGTTCGAGAAGTTGAAGGTCGCCTCGCTGGCCAATCCGTCGGGGCCGATCCAGCTGCCAAACGTGCTCGGGGCGATTCCAGGTGCCACCGCAGCTGCCACCAGGGTGATGCGAAAGTGGATGTCGGATGCACGAATGCCGACTGTTCCCGAATTCCTCCAGATGAACCGCGACCTCGGGGTCGAGTTCTTTGCTTGCGCAACAACGATGGGGGTGATGGGTGTCGAAGAGAAGGACCTAATCGCAGGCTCGGACATAGCCGGCGCGGCCGCCTTCCTCGACTACGCAGCGGACGCGGATGTCTCGATGTTTGTCTGAGGTCGACTGGAAGCGTCGTCTCAACCTCTAACTAGCGCCACCTCTTACCGAGGTGCCCGACGAGCCGACGGAGTCGCCTTCT
The DNA here is from genome assembly GCA_041742825.1 of Acidimicrobiia bacterium. Lineage (GTDB taxonomy): Bacteria > Actinomycetota > Acidimicrobiia > Spongiisociales > ZC4RG35 > MA-ANB-1. The sequence goes on from JBGTNX010000061.1 coordinate 26,314, forward strand.
GTCGAGGAGGGCCACTATCGCTGCGATGAGGGCGCCGAGAATTGCCAGATCCGCCATCGTCCATTCGGTTGGGCTGCGAAACAGGTATGGCGCGGCGTCGGACGACTCGTGCCCCAGCGCGGGTGGCTCCCCTGGTCCTCCGCTCGCCGGCCCCGCGGCTGTCGTATCTCGTTCAACGTCTGGTGACAAGGCGCTTTCGTCGTTGCTTTCGCCCGCGTCAGCTTCCTCGGCCGATTCGTCTGCTTGAGATGCGTCGCTTGTGAGATCGGAGTCGCTTACTTCCGTTGGGTTCGCCGTCGCGCTCGCTGTCGTTCCATTGGACGGGATGGTGGTTGTCGATCCCCCAGGTGTCGTCGCAATGGTTGAGCCCTGACTTGTCGTTGTCGTCGGCCCCGGTGGTGTGGTGGTTGTCGGCCCTGGTGGTGTGGTGGTAGTCGGACTTGTTGTCGGGGTCGGCTCCGGCTCCTCAGAAGCCTCAGATGTGGAGCAGAAGGTGACATGGTCCAACCCGAGAGTCACGTCGATCGTGCCACCCTCACCAGTTTCCCAGAGTCCGGAAAGGACCTGGACGTTGTCGTCGTCATCGTCATCGTCGTCGCCGTCGATTTTCAGCACAACACGGAACACCGGGTCTTCGTTGTTGTTGATCCACGAACCGTTGGCGGCGAGGGTGATTGCGCCAGCTACGTTGGTCTCGACATCACTCAGCGTGCCGTCGTCCTCCTCGACCTTCCAGTAATCACCGTTCCATGCCGGGTTGGAGCTAGCGCATTCGACACTTGGAGGTTTGCCATAAGCGGGCGGTGACAAGACTGTTATCAAAGAAGCAATTAGGCCAAACGCAGCCAGCAAGGCCAGTGCCCTTCTTCGAACTCCGAGACCCCACGTCACAGTCATTTGCATTCAGGTACCCAACGCTTTCGGATAATACTCCCGAATGCGGCGATTTGATCACTGTTCCAACGTACCAAGACGAACGATGTCAGAGCTACCGCGCCTCACGGCGAACCCGATGGCCCCTCGGGGTGGGCTATTTGTCGCCGAGAAGAAAGTCGACCAGTACGTCGAGCTCATCGTCATCGAGCGCGAGCGTCGGCATCAGCCTCCCGTAGCCGGGGACGATGAATGACTCAGGAGATCTGACCGATTGGATCACGTACTCGCGGTCGTCGAGCCCTTCGACGCGATCGCCTGCCCTTTCGCCGAGCCCGGTGAGATCGGGCCCTATTGCGGCGGAACCAGGCACCCCTTGTAGTGAGTGGCAACCGACACAACCGTGAGTCTGAAAGATTGCCGGGCCATCGAGAGATGACCCGGCCGCCTCACTGTCGTCGTCTGTCCAGGCGAGCGCCGTGGCAGTCGCGAGCACGATCACGAGGAGACCCGACGAGATCAGCCCCAGGCCGTTAGACAACGACCTGCCGTGCATCGATTGCTTCTCGTCTCCGTTGCCCGACCTGTGTGGCGAAGACGCCTGCGGCGAGGACAGTGCCCAGCAGGAGTAGGTAGCGGGCTATGTCCGCAGGGCCGCCGGCCCCGCTTGTCGTTGTGACCTCGAGAACATCTATCGTCCCGAGCTCCTGCACTCCGAACCAACCTTGATTGACTTCCCAGGCCCATGAGCCTGTAGTCGGCAGGGTCACAGCCGCCACGTATTCACCGGGGGTGCTTGTCGGCTCGCCTGGAAAGCTGAGTACTTCTTTCAAAGTGGGATGGAAGAAGTCAAGTGAGGTGTCTTCGACGTTCGCTCCCGTCCGCCCGTGTTGGAGGATCGTGTAGGTGATCAGATGTTCGGTCCCGGCCGCGAACTCATCCGGAGCATCGTTGACGACGGTGAGCGCCCACCCTCCGGCCAGCGCCGTCCCGCCCAGTGTCATCACAATGATCGAGGTCACCACCAGTACCCGTACTCTCTTCAACATGAGTTTCTCCTTCTCGTTGTGGCACGTCTACACCGCTGGCGGCTCTCCGGTTCCGGAATCTTTGGAACCCGCACCAGCCGGCAGGTGTAGGTAGGGGTGAGGAGAAACGCGTGGAGGGCCGTCCACCTGATGAACAAGACCTGATCGAGCGATCGTGCAACGGAGACACGGCAGCATTTGGTGCCCTGGTACGCATCCATCAGCTTGCAGCCCTGCGGGTGGCCTTTCTCGTGGTTCGAGATCGGGAGGAGGCAGAAGACGTGACACAGGAGGCATTTGTGAAGGCTTACGGAGCGCTCGGCCGCTTCAGGTCGGACTCGTCGCTCCGTCCCTGGCTGCTCCAGATCGTCCGCAACGAAGCTTTGAACCGGGTCCGGGGAAGAAAACGGCGCGAGCTCTACACACGGCAACTGTTCACAGAGTCGGTCCCGGGGGGTGCGGCCCCATCCCCCGAGACCGTCCTGATCGCAGACTCGAGTCGGGGTGCTGTGCTGGCAGCGATGGAAAGCCTGCCGGAGAAGTACCGATCCGTGCTATATCACCGTTACCTGGTCGACCTTTCCGAAGCCGAAGTTGCCGCGGTCCTCGGCATCCCGAGAGGAACTGTGAAGTCTCGTACCGCTCGGGGTCTCGGCCGGATGAGGGCCATCTTGGGTAACGCCGGGTGGGGGCCATTGTGAGCCACGAACTCGACCTGGTCCTCGACGAGATCGCCGCTGAGTTGGTCTGGCCGGTGGACTCAGTGAGCGTCGAAAGCTCCGTGCTCGAACGACTTCGGATCGCTCGCCCGATACGGGCGAGACACTCGACCCGATTGGCATACGCCCTGATCGCGCTGCTCGTCGTGTCGATCATCATCTACCTCACTCCGCCCGCCCGGCAGGCAGTGGCAAACATCTTCGGGGCCGCTGGGATCCACATCACAATCGGGGGCGGCCCGGTTGACCAGGCGGCCGTCGATCTCGGCTTAGGGACAGCCATCTCAATCGATGACCTCCCTGGAGCCATGGACTTCGAGCCTCTGATCCCGGCGGGGTCCCGACTCGGGCCGCCCGACGGGGTGTTCGTGGGTGGTGGCGGCGCCGAGGTGAACATGGCCTGGGAGGCCAAGCTGGAGATTCCCGCGGCAGGAGGCACCGGTATCGGAGTCTTGCTCACACAAAGCGATGTCGGATTGAACGGGCTCGAAGGAGTCAAGACCGTCCCCCAGGCGTCGTTGGTCGAGGCGGTTCTGGTCGATGGTGTGCAGGGATTCTGGATCGAAGGAGCTCACACGATTGTCTGGGTTGATGACGCCGGACGGGAACTCGATGAGACCAGGAGGCTCGCGGCGAACGTTCTGCTCTGGTCAAAAGACGGCGTAAATCTGAGGCTCGAGACCACGGCAGACCTTGCTACGGCTCTCGACCTGGCGGAGTCGCTTGGCTGACCGATCAAGGGCTGGTGACGACCGCTCCTGCCAGACGTTTGTCAACTACGGCGAGGCCCGGCTCGATGCGGAGATTAGAACGCTTCAACTCTTCGCCACAGTGGGCGCACGCGGCGACGCTGTAGGTCGGCTTGCCACAGTCGAGATGTACCAACTGGCGGAGATCGCCGGTCGGGGGTGACCAGCGGTCGCCCCATCGCCACAGGGCGAGGAGGACATCCATCAGGTCCTTGCCTTTCTCGGTGAGCCGGTACTCGTCACGCGGAGGGTGCTCCTGGTACTGGACGGCTTCGAAGATCCCTGCAGAAACGAGGCGGTCGAGTCGGTTGGATAGGATGTTGCGGGCGATTCCGAGGTCGTTGGCGAAGTCCTCGAACCGGCGCACACCCATGAAGGCGTCGCGGAGGAGGAGGACGTTCCACCTGTCGCCGATGATGTCGACGTTCTGAGCGATCGAGCAGTCGAGGTATCCGAGGTCTTTGGGGCCGGGCATTTGGCCATTGTAGACAAAGGGGTTGCAAACTGCAACGGACTCCCTTAATGTGCGTTGCATTATGAAACGCACCCGTATCTCTCGAAGGAACCGCTACAAGAAGCTGCTTTCCCGAATCCGTCCCGGTACGCCGCTCTACGTCATAGAGCCCGGCGACGCCCTTGCCGACCTCGATCCGGGTTTGCTGGTCTGGCGCTCCAGCCGGTGAGAGTTCCGCTACCGGTGAGGGTGATCCCCGCGATGGCAGCGCGGGCCTGGTTCACGCCCCCGCCACTATCGGAGCGCCGACGACAGATTTGGGATCGGTCGCTGGAAGGGGCCGAGTCGATAACGATCGACTTCGACGGCAAGTCACTCAGCGGGTTTCGTCAGGGTGAAGGCCCGCTCGTCGTTCTCGTCCATGGCTGGGGAGGACGGTCAGCGCAGATGGGCCAGCTCGCCCGATCGGTCGCCGATCAGGGATTCACGACAATTGCGATCGACCTTCCCGGTCACGGAGACCAGAAGTGGGACACGTCGGATGTCTTCCAGATGTCTGCAGCACTGCATGTCCTCGTAGCCCGGTTCGGCGCGCCGCAAGCGGTGATCGCACATTCGCTGGGAGCGATGGCCGTTGTCTACGCATTCAAGGAGTCCATGCCCGAGCGGCTGGTTTTGCTGGCACCGATGCTGGACATCAACGAGGCTCTCGACACTTTCGCGAGCCGTGCCCGGCTGATGCCGTGGACCGCTGTCTTCTTGGAGAAAAGGCTCCGCCGCTTCAGCGGGGACTCATGGCCGGCTTTCGCTGCTGGCACCGACACCGAATTCGGAGATGCTGAAGTTTTGGTGGTCCACGATCCTGACGATCCCGACACCAGCTTCGAGTCCTCTTCGGTGCTTGCTGCGCTGCGCGATCGCACCAGCCTCCTCGTCGCCAACTCCAGGGGACACAACGGAGTGCTGGCTGACGAGGAAGTGGCCGGCGCGGTTGCGCGTTTTCTGTCCGGAGCCGGCGCCCCCAGCCAGAAGTTATCCGACAGGGGTTAAGCCCGGAGCGAGCTCGACCCTGGCAACGCTCGCGCCATGCGGTGAACCAGCGATCTGCGCCGCCTGCGCTGTCGGTCTGAGTTCTGATGCGGGTAAGGAGACAGAGGCTCCGGTCTCCCGAGAAAATCACAGAGCGATGACCAGCCATCATTGGCGCCCACTCTCAAGATCATGAAGTCGTTGGGTCTTGCGGCGAAGTGCTCGATCACGGTGCGGTTGTGGCGGTCGTACACTTCGAGATATCGGTCCTCGTTGTCCCTCGGGTCTCCAACGCCGTAGATCCACTCCCGCATCGGGGTCGACTTGCCCCCGAAATGGTTGACGACGCTGCGGATCCAGTCGTCGCGATCGCGTACTGTCAGCACAAACTTCGACCCGGGGTAGGCAGCGTCGATCTCGGGGTACAGGAAAGGCCATGGGTTGTCCTGGGCAGCGTCATATTCCTCGATGACCCGCAACGCATGTTTGAGCGTGGTATCGGGAGCGTGGCGCTCGTTGACCCCGAACGGTCCGGTGACCCTGTACCCGAGTGTGCGGAGGGCGTTGGCGAATGACTTGGTGCCGGTCTTGTGCATCCCGACTCCGAGAATCTTGCCGGTTGGTTGGCTCATGCCATTCACCATGCCTCCTCCCGGTGAACGGCTCCGGAACTCCGCGCCAAATCGGCATGAATGTCGGAAGAACTTCCATCCTGCCACTTTGCTCCATCGGTGTCCGAGGGAGGGTAAATCAGCCCATTTGCGTCCCAATTCCATGGGACAGGTCGAGGTTCAGGAGCTGAAAGTGAGCGTCAATTTCCGGTACATCGTCGACGATGGCGGAGCGATGGCCTTCTACCGCGACCTGCTCGATTTCGAAGTCGTTATGAACCCCGGGCCCGGTTTCGCAGCTCTGTCTCGCGATGGGGTGAAGCTACTCCTGAACGCTCCGGGAGCGGGCGGCGCGGGGCGGGCGGGTGGTCACCCCGGTTCCGGGGGATGGAACCGTATCCAGATCGAGGTCGACAATCTGGAGGAGTTGATGGAACGTCTTCGCACCGGTGGCGCCAGGTTTCGGGGCGAGATGGTCGAAGGTATGGGCGGCAACCAGGTCCTCGTCGAAGATCCTTCGGGCAATCCCGTCGAGCTGTTCCAGCCGGCGGGCTGAACTCAGTCGCAGCCCGGAATCTCCTCATTTGTTGGTTCGTAGGTCACTGCGACCCCATTGGCTTCGACTTCGACCCGGGGTTGGCTGCCTTCGAACAGGGTGATGTTCACGACGATGGTCTCTCCGGAGTCGAACACCTCACCTTTCTCCAGCCAGTCAGGGGGAATTGCGTCATCGGTTCGCCAGGAGTAATTGTTGAACTCGCCGAGCCATTCGATGCCGCAATGGACGTTGAACTGGTACGGCTGAGGGAAACCGGTTTCGATGAAGTCGCCAGACTCGACATACTGCGGCCCGGGCAGGTTGGGGTCCTGTCCGATGTCATCAGGCCCGGCCACCGACCCCGGTTGCGAGAGATCGACGTTGACAACCGTACGCTCTTCTGGAACCCCCTGTGGAGGGTCATTTGAGTCGAGCTGGATGGCGAACGGTCCTGCGGGGAGCCTGTCCCGCTCGAGAGCGACGAGATAGGCATGGGGGTTCGCATCATCGGTGCATGCCACCGGAGGGTTCGGCAGCACGATGTCGGCATATACCAGTGGGCCTTCGACGACAACACGGTCGAGCCTGATATCAGGACAGCTACTTCCGTACACGGCGCCGAACCAGACGACGATCTCCGTCTCGAAATCGACATCGGGGAGCGGAGTTTCGAGGCCGATACCCTCCCAGAGTGTCTCCAGGCTCCCTTGGTCGGTGGCGATGCCGGTCCTGTAGGCGTCACCAGCAGGCGCCTCATCGGCGAGGAGTCTCCAGCCTTCGCCTTCCTGGGGTTGCGGCCCGGGTGGGGGGAGGGTGGACGGATCCCCACCCTCGACACAGATCGGCTCGCCAGGCAAACGCTTCGCTATTGCTTCGATGATCTCCGGCGTGAGGATACCGACCGATACGCCGACCACCCCTTTGTTCTCGTAGGAACCGGCGGCGAAGGAATCGAGAAGCTGTGCCATCTCCTCGCTGACTCTTGCCTGGAGGTCGGCGAGTTCCTCTGTGGTGTGTTCGACTTCCACCGCCACCACACCAACGTCGGGGAACATCGCCTTGAGGTCTGCCTGTCGGTCGGCGGCGTTCTCACTGAATGCAACCGTGAGCCAACCGTTGTGCTCCCGATCGATCCACAGCCCCTCGTATCCCGGCTGGGTGGCGGCCCACTCCTGGACATCCTCGATGGGCATCTCGTTCTGGACATAGATCGGGGAATCGCGGTATGCCTCCTGTGGAGCCGTAATCACCGGAACGTCCTCACACGAGGGAAATCCGGCCGAAACGGGAGCCAGGGGCTCGTCGGCACGTTCCACGCCACAAGCGGCGACGACTATCGCGATGACCATCAGCAGGATCGTTCTTTGCCGATTCATTCCATCTCCATGCCGACTCGTGCACCTTCGACGTCGCGGACGGCTTGATCGGTTCCCCGCTACCAGCGCGAGAAACGGCTCTATCCTGCGGTGACGTGACTCAACGTACACCTTCATTTCAGGCAGTTGTGTTCGATATCGGGGGAGTGCTGCTCGACTGGGACCCCGACTATCTGTTCCGGATGCTGATCGCAGACGCCGAGGAGCGGCGCCGATTCCTGGCTGAGGTCTGTACTCCCGCCTGGAACGCGGAACAAGACGGAGGTCGAAGCTGGGCCGAGGGCACAGCCGAACTCGGCGAGCAGTTCCCCGAGCACACCTACTTGATCACTGCTTACGACGAGCGGTGGGAGGAGATGGTGTCGGGGGCTATCGAAGGCACGGTGGCAGTGCTCTCCGAGCTTCGCTCAGTCGGGGTACCCACGTTTGCCCTGACCAACTTCTCCACAGAGAAGTGGGAGGTGGCGACAGAACGCTGGGACTTCCTCGCCGGCTTCGACGGAGCCGTTGTCTCTGGGACCGAGAAGGTCACCAAGCCGGCGCATCGGATCTACGAGATCCTGCTCGATCGATACGGATTGGACCCCGCCCGGACCTTCTATACCGATGACCTGAAGGCCAATGTAGACGCTGCTCGTGCGGTCGGTATCGACGCCGAGGTCTTAGTCGACGCGGACACCTTAAGACAACAGCTTGTCGGCCGGGGAGTGTTATCGGTCGCCGTCTGAACCCGAGTGGTATTCGTCGGGCTCCCCGTCGAGCTTGACCACGGGTTGCATTTCAGTGGTGGTGGGAAACGAGCGGTGCCAACCTGAGCCCTCGACCACCTTCGAGGTGAGCCCGCGCCAGACGTGGGGCTCGTTGGCCGGCAGCTCACGGAGGATCTCGGGAAACACTTTGGCCCAGCCAACCGCCCTCAGGGCGAAGATCATCACGGTCCCGGTCAGAGCGACTACCCCAACCGCGGCGAGCAGCACCACGGTCCGCGGCAGCTCGAGAGCGAAGAAGCCGCGCAGGGCCGGGTTTGCCATTGTGATCAGGAGCATTCCGGCCATCGTGGCAATAAGGCCCTTCTTCCACGGCACCAGGGGGCGGGCGACGATTCCAAGAGCGAACAGGCCGATGGCGGCGAGCACGAGAGTTGCGGTGGTACGCGATTGTTCGATCGGCGAGCCTTCGAGGTCGGCGAGCCAGTAGGCAGCGAAGGTGGCGAGGGTTGCCGTCAGACCCGTAGGCAGCGCGAATTTCAGGACCCTGGACACGAATCCCGCCCGGCTCCGGCGTTTGGAAGGGGCGAGGGCGAGGAAGAAAGCGGGGATGCCGATGGTCAGGCTCCCGACCAAGGTCAAGTGGCGGGCAAGGAATGGGAAGGGCAGCGTCGAGAGGACGATGGCCAGAGACAACCCAAGGGCATAGACGGTGCTGGTGATGAAGAGGTTGGCGACGCGTTCGATATTGGAAGTGACCCGCCGCCCCTCGGCGACAATCCCGGGGAGGCTTGAGAAACGTCCGTCGATGAGCACCAACTGGGCGACGGCACGAGACGCGGGCGCCCCGCTTCCGATGGCGATCCCGATGTCGGAGTCCTTCAGGGCGAGCACATCGTTGACGCCGTCGCCGGTCATGGCAACGACGTGGCCCCTCGATTGCATGGCGCGGACCATCGCCCGCTTCTGGTTCGGTGACACCCGTCCGAAGACGGTTGCAGTCTCCATGAGAGTGGCAAGGTCACGTGGGTCTTCGGGGAGGTTGCGGGCATCGACAACCCGGTCGGCTCCTTCGACCCCGACCTTGCGGGCAATGGCCGCGACCGTATCCGGATGGTCGCCTGAAATGACCTTTACCTTCACCCCCTGCTCGGCGAAATATCGCAGGGTCTCAGCTGCGTCGGCGCGGACTTGATCGGAGAGGACGAGGATCGCCATTGGGGTCACATCCGCGGGAAGACGACTCTCCGACAACGGGATGTCGCTGGTTCCGACCAGCAAGATCCGGTTTCCCCCGGCCGACAGCTTGGAGACCAGTTCCATCGCACGGATGTCGTTCGGCGCCACCACGTCGGGGGCTCCGATCACCCATGTGCCATCGCCGAAGAAAGTGATGCCACTCCATTTCCTGGCGGAGGAAAATGGGACCGAGATCTGGACACCCCATCCGGGGTCGTCCGGGAATGCGGCGGCAATCGCCGCCAGAGTTGCGTTGGGATGGGTTTCCGACGCGGCGATTGCCGCCAACGCCGGGCCGGGGTCTTCGCTGCCGAGGAGGACTACCTCCTCTACGGCGAGCGAGCCCTCGGTCAAAGTCCCGGTCTTGTCGAAACATACGGTGTCTACCCGGGCCAGACCCTCGATTGCGGGCAGCTCCTGGACGAGCACGTTGCGTTGTCCCAGTCTGATCACGCCAACGGCGAAAGCGATCGATGCCAACAACACGAGGCCCTGTGGGATCATGGCCACGCCAGCAGCGACTGCGCCGCCGAGGCCCTCCTTCCAGGTTCCCCCGCCGCGGGTCGAGCTCCAGACCAGGAGGGCGCCCATCGGGACCACGACCCAACTCACCACGCCGAGAATCCAGTTGATTCCGTCCCGCAGTTCGGAACGGACCAGCGTGAATCGCTTGGCGGCGTGGGCGAGACGTGCTGCGTAGGAGTCGTCGCCGACCCGCGTCGCCCGATACCGGCCCGACCCGGCTGCAACGAAACTTCCCGAAAGGCACTCGTCATCGGGCTGTTTGAACACAGGGTCGGACTCGCCCGTCAGAAGCGATTCGTCGATTTCCAGTCCGTTGGAGGTGGTGACTATCCCGTCAACGGCCAGCTGATCGCCGGGCCGGAGCTCGATAAGGTCGTCGAGGACAATCCTCTCGACGCCCACCTCCCGCACTTCCCCTGCGCGCACCGCTCTGACCTTGGGGGCGGCGACCAGTTCCAGCCGATCGAGAGTGCGCTTCGCCCGCAACTCCTGGATGATTCCGATTGCGGAGTTGACGACGAGAACGATGCCGAACAAAGCGTCCCTTGGCTCGCGGAGGACTACGAGAACCACGATCAAGAGGAGGCCGAGGAGGATGTTGAATCGGGTTACGACGTTGGCGCGGACGATCTCGCCGGTAGTGCGCGTCGGTTTCTCGGAGAGCCGGTTGACCAGCCCGGCCTCCATCCGCTGGCGTACCTCGCCGGGGGTGAGCCCCTTTTCTGGTGAGGCAGTTTCGAGGGTCGTCATCCGATGCCAGCTTACGGCGCCGACAACACGGAGAGGTGGTGGATGCACCGCTCAAGGTTTTGGCCGCAGGATGCCGATGGAAAGGTGCGGCCCGACGAATTCAGGAGTGTCCAATGAAGTGTGTGAAGTGTGGCAGGCGGGCAGCGTTCATATGTCCTATCGGACCCATGTGCCCCACCGACGCCCTGCTTGCCGCCGCGTTTCACGACTGGATTCCTGCCCACATCCGCCCCCAAGATCGTTTGGAGCGGGTGCCCTCCGAATATCTCGATGCATTCCGACCCGGGAATGATCCGGCTGGGTCGCTCCTCCCCGTCCAAGGTCGCCACCTTCCCGATAGTCCAACCCCACCCGCCCTCTGACGGCCGACATCGCACCAGAGCGGGCGCCCGTGGCCGCGGCTCTCGAACCATCCCGGTTTCTTGTATCAAACCCGCCGGCAGCTTCTCTCTCAGATGTCAGAGCTTCGTCAAGTCCGAGGCTCACCACCCTGAGAGGCGAAATCGTGAGAAGGATCCAAGAGAAACTGTCGGTCGAGAAGACGATCTGGCAGCCGGTATCGGTGCCGATGGCCCGGTTTCTTGCGTTTGAGCAGATGACGCGATCGGCGAAGAAGCACAGGCGTCTCTGGGCCATATTCGCGGCACGTCTCATCCGCACCACGGGCAGAACCGGTAGCCCTACTCCCAACGTGGCCACGTCTGAGGCGCACCGCCACTAGAAGAGTCCGGTCAGGAAACCTCCACGATGGACTTGCCCTTCGCATGGCCGGTGGCCTGATAGGCGAGGGCATCGATCGCATCGTCGAGGGTGAACCTCCGGTCGATGAGCGGCTGGAGCTTGCCTTCATCCACCATTCGAGCCAGAACCGCCCCGTCCTCGCCGCTTGCCGCGGCCACCTTGTTGACGAACCGCTGCTTCCAGAATATGGAGCGGAAGACGCCCGCGATAATCCGGTCGAGAGGACGGAACCACTTGCCCTTTTCACCGGTGATCGCCACCAGTACTCCATCCTTGGCGACCATGTTCTTCGTCTGGGTGAGACTCTTGCTGCCGGCATTGTCGAGTAGCACGTCGAACTTTTCATCGATCTTGGTGAAGTCATCTTTGGTGTAGTCGACAACCCGGTCGGCACCGAGCGAACGTGCGGTTTCGACGTTCGCCGTACTGCAGACCGCGGTGACGTGGCTGGCGCCGAGAGCCCGGGCGATCTGGATAGCAAACGTGCCGACGCCTCCGGAAGCGCCGTTGATCAGCACCCGGTCGCCCGGCTTGATCCGCGCCCAATCGCGAAGTGCCTGGAGCGCGGTCAGGGCGGCTACCCCGAGGGCAGCGCTCTCCTCTAACGTGATACTGGCGGGCCGGTGGGCGAGCGCACGAGCCTTGCCCGCGGCGTACGCGGCGAAACCGCCTCCGGCGATTTCTCCGAACACCTCATCGCCGGGCTTGAACCCGGTGACTTCTGATCCAACTTCCACGATCGTTCCAGCCACGTCCGCACCCGGGATCAGCCGCTTGGGTGTGCGGAAACCGTTCTGGAGACGCAAGAAGTATGGAGTGCCGGTCATGAAGTGCCAGTCGAGGGCGTTTACGGAAGACGCAGCGACCTTGATGAGGACTTCGTCCGGCTCAAAGTCGGGAACGGGCACAACTGCCAAATCGAAAACGTCGTGAGCGGTTTCGCCATATGCGCTCTGCTGTACCGCTTGCATCGTCGTGGTCTGTGGTTTGGTCATCGGTTTCTTGAGATCTTCCATCTTTTCTTTCCTTTTTACAATGTAAGGGAAGCATACCTATACAACGCAAGGCTGTCAAGACTTATGGCGTACGGTACAATGGGGGAGCGATGACTGCCGAAACTCCACCGGAGACAATTGCCCGAAGCCCGCTGAGTAGAGAGCGGATTCTGGCGGCCGCGGTGACGCTGGCCGATGAGGGTGGTCTCGATGCCCTCACCATGCGAGGTCTCGCCGACGCGCTCGAGGTGGAGGCGATGTCGCTCTATTACCACGTCGCCAACAAGGAGGCTCTCCTCGACGGCATTGCCGAGGTGGTGGTAGAAGAGATCCTCGAAGAGATAGCCGATCTCCCGGGAGCGTCCGGTCCCGAGGATTGGAAACAGTCGATGAAGTCCCGAATTCTGCGAGCGCGTCAGGTAATGCTCCGGCACAAGTGGGCGCCATGGGTACTCGAGTCCCGGACCACGATGAACGGCGCGGTCCTTCGCTACTTCCACGGGTTCCTCGAGATATTCCGTGCTGGAGAGATGTCCTACGACCTTGCCCACCACGCAATGCACGCTCTCGGCAGTCGTGCTCTCGGATTCAGCCAGGAGCTGTTCGATCCGACTCCCGGGTCTGACGACGAAGCGGTGAGCGATGAGCTATTCGCGCAGATGGCAGCCGAGGTTCCTCTATTCATCGAGTTCATGCAGGAGATCGCCCACGACGACCCGGAGGACCAGACTCTCGGATGGTGCGACGATCAGTCGGAATTCGAGTTCGC
>JBGTNX010000062.1:0-59562 GCA_041742825.1 Acidimicrobiia bacterium
AAGACGATCGAAGTCGACAAGCCGAACAAGATCCGCGCCGTCGTGAGGGGTGACCTCGTGGGCACCGGGACCTATCACCTCGATGCGAACGGATCAGGCACCCATGTGAGGTTCAACTGGTATGTGTCAACGACCCAACCGTGGATGAACGTCGCCGGAGTGCTCGCCCGGCCGTTACTCGCCTGGTCCCATCACCATGTCATGCGCGAGGGCTGCAAGGCAATCGCCCTGCATCTGGGCGCGGAGCTGATCTGGGCGCGAACTGATCTGGTCGGCTCGCCCACGCCGGTAGCAGCGGGTCAGCAGTAGGTTCGGATGCGCCAGAGAATCACTCGCCAAGGGCCGACCCCGTAACGATTTCGGGACGATCTCCGAGGAGAATCACACATCATGTTCATGAGAAAGCGGTCGAAGGGGAGCCAGACCAACGGGCAGTCCGTCCCAACTCCCGAGACCCCTAGCCAGACGCTCGACCCCATCGAGATACCTCCCGGTGACGTCCTGGAGACACTGCTTCTGTCTGCCGGAGGGCCTGTCGAGCTGTCGTCGATCGAAGCCGAGTCGGACGCCATCGATCGGCTCCGCGCGGAAGGTATCGAGTTGGTGGTGCCTTTGATCGGGCAGGGGGAGCTGCTCGGAGCGCTTTATCTGGGCCAGCGACTGTCAGACCAGCCCTATTCGACCGACGATCGTCGTCTACTCGGAAATCTCGCTGCTCAGGTTGCCCCGGCGATGAAGGTGGCCCAGTTGGTGCGCGAGCAGCAGGCTGAGGCCAAGGAGAGAGAACGCATTCAACAAGAGCTCGAAGTCGCGGCACTGATCCAGCAGACCTTGCTCCCCAAGGAATTGCCTTCGATAAACGGCTGGAACGTGGACGCCTTTTACAGGCCGGCTCGAGCCGTCGGCGGTGATTTCTACGATTTCATCGACCTGGGCAATTCCCGGCTTGGCGTTGTGATCGGGGATGTGACTGACAAAGGTGTTCCGGCGGCCCTCGTGATGGCCACTTGCAGAGCGATGTTGCGGGCGGCAGCCTTCAACCACGAGTCGCCTTCGGCGGTGCTGGCTGACGTCAACAATGCGTTGGTGCCCGAGATTCCCCCGGCAATGTTCGTGACATGTCTCTACGCGATCATCGACACCGATGTCGGCGGGGTGGTATTTGCTAACGCCGGGCACAATCTGCCCTACGTTCGGACCGCTGATGGGGTAATCGAGCTGCGGGCGACAGGAATGCCGCTCGGGCTGATGCCGGATATGGGCTACGACGACAAGATTTACGAGCTATCTGCCGGTGACATCATGGTCCTAACCAGCGACGGAATCACCGAGGCCCACAACCCGGACGGTGAGATGTACGGCTTTTCCCGGGTCATGGGGCGGGTCGCCGCCATTACCAAGAATGACGACATGGTCAACTCCCTCGTCGGCGATCTGGAGAGGTGGACAGGCACGGAGGCCGAGCAGGAAGACGACATCACTCTCGTGGTGGTGCGCAGGACGGCATCTGCCGAGGGTTCGGCTGCGGTTTTCCATACTGATGGAGGAGAGCGGCTGCTCGCCGAGTTCAGCCTTCCCAGCGTCGAAGGGAATGAGCGTCTGGCCATAGAAAAGGTGTCAGCGGCATTGGCCGGGTTCGGTCTAAACGCGACTCGGCTCGAGCGTCTGAAGACCGCAGTCGGAGAAACGGTAATGAATGCGATCGAACACGGAAACGACAACGACGACTCACTTGACGTGGGCATTCGAGTAATAGCGGACACCAGTCGGGTTGTGGTGAGGGTCACGGACCACGGGGGGGACAAGGAGATCCCCGAGGCGGCTACCCCTGACATCGAAGCCAAGCTGGCCGGCGAGCAGACCCCCAGGGGTTGGGGCCTGTTCCTGATTGGCGAGATGGTGGATGAAGTCAACCGCGTCCGGGAGAACGGCTCTCGTGTCGTCGAGCTGGTTATGAACCGGGAAGGAGAAGCATGATGTCGGAAGAAGGACTCGAGACGATCGTCCAGGTCAACGGGAATAAAGCCGTCGTCGGATTGAGTGGCACGGTCAATCGTGGCGCCAAGGAGAAGATGGAAGCTGCCTACGTGGAGGCGTCAGCTGCCCCCGGTGAGATCGTCCTCGACTTTTCGAGAGTCGACTACATCAACTCCACAGGGATTGCGGTGATCGTCGGCGTGCTGGCGATGGCCAGGGCAGACGACCGGCAGGTATCCGCCTTCGGTCTCACCGATCACTACCGGGAAGTCTTTGAGATCACCCGTCTCGCCGACTTCATGAACATTCGCGAAGACGCCTCAACGGCTGATTGAAGGGAGCGACTATGCCTACATCCAACTTGACTATGGACATTCGAGAAGTAGCCGACGGGGTTCGTGTCATCGACGTGCACGGAGAGATCACCTCCTTCTCAGATCCACAGATCACCGAAGCCCACAAGAAGGCTGGCGACGGCGCCTCCGCCGTCATTCTCAACTTCGATGATCTCGAATATATGAACAGTGGCGGCATCGGGTTGCTGGTCACGACGCTCATCCGAGCGCAAAGGGCAGGTCACGACCTGCGCGCTTACGGTCTCAATGATCATTACCGCCAGATCTTCACTCTGACCCGTCTCGACGAGGCGATCAGCATCCACGACGACGAGCGCTCGGCCATCGCCGGCTGAATCCGCCCGGCTCAGTCGAGGGCGGCGCGCACCGCGTGGTACCCGCACATCCCGTGCACGCCGGCGCCGGGAGGGGTTGCGGAGGAGCACAGGTAGACGCCCCCGCCCAGGTCATAAGGCGCCTTGTTCCCTAGTTGGAGTACCTTGCGCAAGCCATATCGGCCCCCGCCGATGTCGCCCCCTATGTAGTTCGGGTTGTATTGCTCATATGCCATGGCATTGCGCGATGAACGGTCCAGGACGAGGTCGCGGAAACCTGGAGCGAAACGCTCGATCTGGCTCTCGATGGCCTCAGTCATGTCCACCCTCGACCCGTTGGGGACATGGCAGTATCCCCAGGCGGTGTGTTTGCCGGCCGGGGCGCGGGTCTCGTCGAATAGAGACTGCTGGGCCAGGAGCACGAACGGCCGTTCGGGATGCTCACCACGGGCCACCGAACGCTCGGCCGTTGCTATCTCCTCGTATGTGCCCCCGATATGGACGGTTGCTGTTCGCGAGCTCAAGGGATCGGCCCAGGGGATGGGGCCGTCGAGGGCCCAGTCGACCTTGAAGACCCCGGGGCCCGGTTTCCATCTGGAGAGTCGTCGGGCGTTGGCATCTGAGATCCGGCCCCGGGCAAGCGCTCTCGCGGCCGGGGGCATCACATCGAGAAACACCAGACCCGCCGGGAGTTCGTGGATCGACGTCACCCCGCGACCCAGTTCGACCTCACCACCCAAATCCACGAACCGAGCGAGGAGGGCGTTTGCGATGCCCTGTGACCCACCGCGAACGAGGGGCCAGCCGTGGCTGTGGGCGATCGCACCAAGCATGAGCCCGACGGCAGCGGTTGCCGGGGCATGAAAAGGCGCAATCGCATGGGCCGAGATGCCAGCGATCAGAGCCTTGCCCTCGTCGGTGCTGAAGCGCTTGGCGAGCAACGCCGCAGGAAGACCACCGATCAGCGCTAGACGGGCGAAGGCAACTTTGTGCTCGGGGATGAGGGTGACTGGTCCAAGCGCCGATCCCACCATCTCGTCGATGTCCTCGACCAACGGCTTCATGATTGCCTCGTACTTCGAGCCGTCTTCACCGAGGGCGGAGGCGGTCTCTGAGACAGATCGATGCAGCGCGGCGACCCGGCCGCCTTCGAGGGGATGTGTGAGCGGAATTGGTGAATGTACCCAGTCAACCTCGAGGCCGATCTCGTTGAGATACGGCGAAGCGATGGCGGCAGGATGAATGGCGGAGCACACGTCGTGTTTGAAGCCGGGCAGGGTGGACTCTGCGGTCCGGGTCCCCCCGCCAACCTCGTCCGCCGCCTCCACGAGGAGAGTCCTCTTGCCTGACCGGACTAGTTCGATTGCCGCCGCCAGGCCGTTGGGCCCCGCGCCGACGACCGTGGCTTCGAAGTCTGACATCAGCCTGATTGTGCCCGATGACGCGTTACGAGAAGGTCATCTAGTGGTTCGTAACGCTTCGGGAACGCCCCCTCTGTACAAATCCACCATAAGGAGGAGTTGTGACAGAACCGAGAAACTTCGAGAACTGGGCCAAGCCGATAGAGACATTCCATGTCGAGGAGACTGTCGAAGGAGCTCATCGCGGAAACGTTGAAGGCAGGAAACCGACCGGGCCGATGCAAGGGTTCGGCCAGCTTTGGCAGAAGACATACGAGGTTGCGATCCCCGGTCCGACCCCGGAGCTCGTGATCCAAACCTGGAAGGAGCACTTCGGTGACTTCTGGTATCCGTCGAACAAATTCTATGCGCCCGCTGCTGGCATCGCGCCTGGAGAGATCGCGGTCATCGCGGGGGGACGGGGCCCGACGAAGGTGACCACCGGCGTTCGTGTCATCTACGCCGACGAGACGTCGTGGTCGTACATGACTCCGGAAGGTCATCCATGGGCAGCCATCATCACCTTCAGCGCCCATCAGGAGGCATCGACCACAACCGCCCGTATCCATCTCCTGGTCCGGGCAAACGACCCTCTCTATGAGGCGTCATTCCGGGTGTACACCTCCCGTCTCGAGGACAAGATATGGAATCACACCCTCGGAAAGCTAGCCGGTCACTTCGGCAGCACCGAGCCTGTCCGTGTGGAAGCCGTTCTCATAGACCGGAAGCGCCAATGGCGGCATTTCGGCAACATATGGAAAAACTCGGCAGTAAGGACACTGCTGCACCGCGATCGTCACTGAAGACACGAAGAGAAGCGAGCCGCTGGCGAGGCCGGCGAACACCGATCTCGTGGAAATCCGGACGGGCGGGATTCGCCGGTCGCCCGGCCAACCGCGGTTCGGTGTCCCGGCCGATGCGCTCCGGAAACCCGGGCGATTCAGGCGGTGACTTTGCTGGCGATCTGCAACCCCAACTCGGCCGCTTCCATCTCGACCGTGGGGCTCGGGACTACGTGGAATGTGTCAATGACTTCGCCCTCGCGGCTGTCGAGCTTGGCGAGCCGGATTTCGAGATCGAAGGCCTCCAGAACGCCAAGGATCTCGGCCAGCCTCCCGATGCGGTCGGAGCACTTCACAGTCAATACCAGGTCGCCGGTCGCAGGGTCGGTCGAGACATCGACGCTGGGCCTGGGGCGGGGTAGTTCCGACGTCGCATACGCGGCGGCACGCACAGCGACTTTGTCGTCGGTGTCGAGTTCCCCGCGCAGGCTGGCTCCGAGATCGTCTCGAACCCGCTCCCACCGCCCACCCGAGACCACCCCACCGGTGCGATCGTCCCTGACCCGGAACGAGTCAACCGCAAGACCGTCGGACCGGCCAAACATCCGGGCCTCCAACACGTCGACTCCGTTGGCAGCGAACACAGCTGCGACGATGCGACGAAAGCCCGGGACTGTGGGCCCCACAACGACCGCTGTCTCGAAGTGGGCTCTGACGCTCACTGCCAGGTTGGAAACCCCCACCAGGTCCTGGATCAGTTCGAGATGCCAGAGAGCATCTTCGACTGTGAGGCTGCGCAGATAGTCGTCGGGCATCATGTCGAGATGATCCCGCATTGCATCTGCCGCCTCGCCGGACCTGGCCAGCACCTCCTGCCGGGTGACTCCTCCGACGTCGCCGGTGGCCACCTCGCTACCGAATCTGGCCGCGCACCTCACGAACAGCGTTTTGAGCAAGATCGCTTTCCAGTTGTTCCACATCGAAGGGCCCGTCGCCCTGGAATCGGCGACAGTGAGCAGATAGAGCACCTGAAGCTGCTGGAGGCTTCCCACTTTTGATACGACTTCGTCGATCACAGCCGGATCATCGAAATCACGTCTGGTCGCGGTCAGCGGCAAGAGAAGGTGGTGCCTCACCGCACCCACCAGGAGCTCGGTTGACTCGGCGTCGAGACCCATCCGTTTCGCAAACGCAGCAGCGATCCCGGCGCCGACCGTTGCATGTTCACCGCCGTGGCCCTTGCCGATGTCGTGCAGGAAGGCGGCAAGTCGGAGCAGTCGGGGCCGGTCCAACTCGAGCCCGACCCGACCGAGCAGGCCTTCGTCAGCCAGGATGATGCCCATCTCGGATACGGCCCGCCACAGATGAGCCGCGACCGGGTGCTGGTGGAATGGCTCGAGCTGGGGGAGGTTGGCGATTACGCCCCACTCAGGGAGCACATCTACGAGGTGTCCCTGCTCCCAGAGGCTGTCGAAGACGGCTCTCCCGCGGTCATCCGCCTCCAGGATTCGGTCGATGTCGTCGATCGTTGGCGCCGCGCCAGGATCGATCAACTCAGGTGAGTAGGTGGCGCGAGACCAGGCCCTGCGAACTGCAGGACCCGGTCGGGCTTCAAGGACCTCCGGCCATGCACGTTCAGCGAGCCGGTCGATCGATTGCATCGCGGTCGTGAGGCGTTCCGCTGTCTCGAATGTGTCGCGCCCGAGCCAACGCGCAACCGGCTCGCGGAGGTCGGGCGAGAACACGTCGTGGGCCCTGCCGGCGACGACATGCAATGCATTGCGAACCTGGAGAAGAACCTCGAGGACAATGTCTTCCGCTTCCTCGTGTTGGGTGGAGAATCTACCGATCAGCTCCTGACGCCGGCGCTCCCAGCCGAAGCCCTGCAACACCCGCAGACCGCCGCGACCGGTCTTGACGTTGACAGACATGAGGCGAAACGGGGCTTCGGCGCGTCGTTCTCGCTCGGCATCCACGAGGTACGAACGCAAGGGCCTTGCCTTCGTCACCCGGGTGACTGCGTCCATCATCTGGTCGAAGAGCTCCTCGGAACCGGTGACCAGACGACTTGTCAAGAGCGTCGTTTGGGTGTCGAATCTCTCTCGGGCGGCCTCCGAGGCCTCCCGGACTGTGCGCACCGAGTGCCCGACGCGGAGCTTTGCATCCCACAAGGGGCGGAATAGATCAGATGCCGCCGCCGAGGGGTCTCCTCCCGTGTGAAGGAGCATCAAGTCGACATCGGAGTAGGGGCTGAGCTCACCTCTGCCGTACCCGCCGAGGGCAACGACCGACATCGGTGCCGATTCCCGGGCAACCAGCGTCGACAATGCACGGTCGAGGCTCGAGGTCAAGGCCGCACACACTTCAAGCCCTCCGTTGCCGATGCGCTTGTGATGCAGCGAATCACGGAGGTCGATGAAGTCGGAGAGGAACAGGTTCCCCGGGTCAGATGGCGTCGGCGCCCCGTTCACTGGTACGGATCCGTACCACCTCCTCGACTGCCACCACGACAATCTTGCCGTCCCCGATGTCCCCGGTATGCGCCGCCGACTCGATGGCGGCTACGGCCGGCGCCGCCAGCTCGTCGGTGATAATGACTTCGAGCCGCACTTTGGGCACGAACTCAACGTGGTACTCGGCACCCCGGTAGACCTCGGTCTGGCCTCCCTGGCGGCCGAAACCGGAGACGTCGCTGACCGACATGCCGGAGACACCGAGGGCCTTCAGAGAGTCCCGCACCTCCTCGAGCTTGAAGGGCTTGATAAAGGCGATGATCAGTTTCATTCAGCTGTCCTTTCGAGCGTTGACCGTAGAGGCGCCTTTGGATTTTCTCGCATCGTCGGCCTTCCTGTCAGTGGCCGGCGAGGGTGCCGCTGCCGCTTGTGTACGCCGCCTCCCTGTGTTCGGCCAGGTCTCCTCAGAAACCGACTGGTTGTTGCCGGCGCATCGTTTCGAGGCAATGTTTCAGCAATGTTTCTGGTTGCAAAAGAGATCGTGAACAGGGACGCACCGCAGCCGGTTCCAGGAACGGTGTTACTTGGTGCCGGGAGGGCCGGTCAGCACGGAGGGCGTGTACTCGAGGAGTTGGATACGACCATCGAACGTCCGGTGGGCGATCATTTCGAGAGCGACGTCGGGGTTACCATCGTAAATCCGGTCTTGCCCGGTTCTGCCGGTGATAACGGGAAACACGACGACCCGGAACCGGTCGACCAGTCCGGCCTGCAGGAGGGAACGGCAGAGAGAGACGCTTCCGAGGGTGCTCATGTTGACGCCGTTCTGTTTCATTTCCTCGACAGCCTTCACTGCATCGCCCGTTTCCAGTCGGGTATTTGCCCATGCCAACGGTGACTCCAGTGTCGAGGAGAAGACCACCTTCGAAGTCGCGGTGAGTTCATCTAGTGCCCCCGCCTCCTCACCTGTATTCTCCTCGGACCCGCTCCTGAGCACTCTCACCGACAGAGAGACTGAAGTCCTGGCGCTGGTCGGTAGGGGTCTGTCCAACGATGAGATCGCCGAGGAGCTGTTCATGGGCCCTGCCACTGCCCGCACTCACGCGTCCCGGTCAATGACCAAGCTCAATGCTCGCGCATGGCGCAACTCGTCGTGATCGCTTTTTCGATCCGGACTCGCTTAGCGGTCAACGGGTCATGAGCCCGAGCGTGTGAACGTCAGATGTGTAACGCCGCTGGGCGAGGAGGTGTTCTCGATTTGGAAGGTTTTCTCGAGGCCTTCCAGCCCGTCCCAGAGGCGTACACCCCGGCCGAGCAGGATGGGCACCACCGCGATGTGCATGTGGTCGATGAGGTTGGCGGAAAGGAAGTCACGGAGCATCGTTACACCGCCGCCGATGCGGACGTCCAACCCGTCCGCTGCCTCGCGTGCAGTCTCCAGCGCCTCCGCCGGGGAAGCAGCGATGAAGTGGAATGTCGTTCCACCTTCCATCTCGATTGACGGGCGCACATGGTGGGTGAGGATGAAGGTTGGTGTGTGGAACGGCGGGTTGAGGCCCCACGGGCCCTTCCATTCGGGTTCGTCGTGCCATCCCGGCGGGCCGAACTTTCCGGCACCCATGATCTCGGCTCCGACTCCCGGACCGTGTTGCCGGACGAAGACATTGTCGACGCCGCGAGTGCCGCCGGGCTCGCCGACCATCTCGGCCCACCACCGGGTGGCCATCATCCATTCGTGCAGCCTGTCGCCGGCGTGGCCGAAGTATGCCTCGCGACTCAGACCCTCCCCTGTACCGAAGCCGTCGAGGGAGATGGAGAAGTTGTGGACGCGGGCAAGTGACATGGCCTTATGCTCCTTTGCTGCTCTGGTGTTGCCCGAGTTTGCCCGATCACATCACCTGGAAGCAATTGAGTCAACAATGACGACTGATCGCGATTCGCCTGTCCACGATTCTGATTGTGGTCAGGGACGGCGTCGATCCGTCGACCTCCGGTTTTTCAGACCGGCGCTCTACCGACTGAGCTACCTGACCTCCCAAACCGAACCCCGGAGGGATTCGGTTGGCGGGAACGACGGGATTTGAACCCGCGACCTTCGGCTTGACAGGCCGACGAACACTCCAGACTGTTCTACGCTCCCAGGAGTTGCACCTACAGAGTAGGCCCAGCGAAGTATATCTCCCACTGGTCTCGACTCAACATCGTCGAGGGCTGGGTCCGTCCGGTCCAGGATTGGCCCCTTGTGTATGTTCTAAGGCACCCCGGGGGTCGCTGGCGGCACCCTCAACGAGCGAAGTGATCTGGTACGACGTCGGCCACGACGTCACCCCTGAGATGATCGCCGACCACTTCAGCTGGCTCGGAGAACTCGGACTCGATTCAGCCCGCGTCAGCGACTGTGTAACCCAAATGCCAAGTTCATAACCTCCGACGGCCTCCACTCGACCTCGCCACCCGCCAGGAGGAGGGACCTAGCCGCAGGGTTCCAGCCCTGTTGGGTTGAGTCGGTGGGTTAAGCGGTTGCCATTGAGCCCTCGGTCACTTCGCTCTTGTGTGCAGCGAAAGCGGCCAGGACTTCGTCCTTCTCCTGGGCGGGAATGTTGAAGGCGTCGAGTGTTCGGGCGAGTTCAGCAGCCACCTCATCGAACTCTTCAGGCGATATCCGCAATTCCCGATGAGCTTCCTCGAGGCCGAGGGTGGTGCTGCCGCGTCTGGTGGCTGAATATTCGAAAGGCCCGCCTGCCACATTGCACACCCACAGCGTTCGCATGAACTTCAGGCCTGGAAGCCGACCCAGGTTGTTGGTGTGCCAGTCGCGGAGCGCCGGATTGGCCGAAGTCTGGCCCACGATCGGGTTCTCGATCAGGGCATCGCTGAATCTATCGACCACCGCCGCGATGGCGAACACCCCACCGAGTCTGTCGTACAAACTCGCATCGGTCATGAATAATCCTCCTCTGTGCTGCGATCGTTTTTCTATCGCCAACATGTTCCATTTTTACAAGACTTCGGGCCGGGAGTCAATGGCCTGATGTGTGAAGCAATCTTTTGAAGTCGCGCAGTGAAGATTTTTCACAAGCATCAACTTACGGGGGACATGATCAGGCGCCGTCCCATAGACTCTGGTCAACCCAACGAGGAGGAGTGTTGACTCAAGAAGAGAGACCCGTGGTCACATCGAGCGGAACGACGAAAGGACCAATGGGACTTCTGGTCATCGGGGCGGGTTTGATAGTGGCTAACTGGGTGATCCTGGGGCTGATCGCCGGACGGTGGAGCCCAAGCACGTTCTACGTCGTTCTAGCGCTGATCGTGGTGCTTTCAGCATTCGGCGTTCTTGGGATCAGCATCGGGGTGAAGACCCAACAGTTCATCGGCTGGTTTTTCGGACTATCGGCCCTGGTGATCCTGCTCGAAAGCCTCCGCTATAACAGTTTCCCCGATGACGCCACGGGTTGGATCGCCACCCTCCTCTTCTACGCCGGATCGGTGTTGATGTTCGTCGGCGCCCGCCAACTCTCTGACTGACGGGCGACGTCCCGGTCAATCGTCGAAGAAGGCCTGGAGTTGGGTGCCGAGGAAGTCGATGCCAACGTGATTGGGGTGGCATAGGTCCCGCCGGAGGTGCTCGGCGGTCAGCGGACCGAGTTCCGGACCGCTTTCCACCAACTCGTAGTTTGCGGCGAGTGTGTCTGCGATGACGGTGCCCTCAGTGGGAATCTGGTTACCGTTGGTGACCTCACAATCCTCTCCCTCGTAGAAGTTCAGTGGTGAAACCCACACCGGGATGCCGGGGTCGATCTCCCAGATCTTCGCCAGCACGGTTTCGGCGTTTTCCAGGGTCAGCCCGGCGGCCGCACGCTCGCAGAGGTTGAGCCAGGCACCGTCGAAGCCGTCTTCGGGTCGAAGCGGAAGGTAGTGCTCCCCCCAACCATCGCTATTCACCGCCCAGTACTCGACCGTATGGCCTGCCCACGCCGTGTTGACCAACAGGTCGGACCCGGAAACTTCGAGATAACCGGACGCGGCATGGTTCGTGTTTGAACAACCGATCACCGAGACCGCATCGAAGGGGTCTGCGGGGAGCGTTGTGGTGGTAGTGGGCTCTGGATCGGGGTCGGGGACGGAACTCGTCGTGGTGGTAGTCACTTGCGTGGGGGTTGTGGTTGGGGCGTCGGTGCTTGTTGTTGTCGTCGTCTCCGGATTCTCCTCGGGTGACTGGCACTGGGGTCGATCCGGTTGCTTGTCACACCTCGGGTCAGCCGCCAGCGCCGGCAAAGCAGTGGCGAGCACTCCCAATAGGGCTGTCGCAAGCAGCCTCCGCGTCCATGCGGTTGTCATCTGATGTTCCCTTCTCGGCTTGATGACAACATGCCGGAGAAAGGGTCAAGGGCGCTTCAAGGAGAGGTGAAGGTCGTATCAACGCGGGCGGCGGGCCGGGCTAGCCGGTCAGGTCAGCGGCTTTTTGGCTTCGATCTCGCCGTCAACGATACGCCCGGTGGTTTCGAATCCCCTCTTGAGGTACATCGGCGCGGGTGACCCTTTGCCCTCCACCCAGCTCACGAAGAGGGTCGAGTCTCCACGAGAGCGCATCTGGGCTTCGACCAGGTCGAGAGCCTTGCTGCCGATGCCGCGGCGTTGGTGGCGACGGTCGATGAGCAGCCGCCAGAGGAATGGGTCCGGGTGGTGCTCGTTGCTCAAAGCCAACATTACGAAGCCAACGAGCTCACCATCGGCGCTTATCGCCCGCATCCAGGGAACCAACGGGGCACCCTCGTACACCTCCGGAAAGAGTGCGGCGGCATACGACCAGAGCATCGGGGCGACAAAGCTCTCCTGAGACCTGTGAGTCGCCAGTTTGGCGACCTTGTCAGAGGTGTCGGGGGTGATCTCGACAAGTTCGATCTTCTTTGGCGTTCCCTGCGGGCGGTTCTTCCAGTCCTCCCAATCGGCGCGCAACAGCCCGTAAATCCAGTCGTCAGATACCTCGTCATTGAGCCAGAACGAAGACCGGGTGTGCCCTTCGAAGAGAAAGCCGTTTCGCTCGAGCACCATTGCCGACGCCGGGTTGTCGGGGTGGAGCATCGCGAAAACCCGGGTGACTCCAAGCTCTTCGAAGAGATATCCAAGGAAGGCATCGACTGCTTCGGAAGCGTATCCGTTTCCCCAATGCTCACTGGCGAAGGTGTATCCGATTTCCGCAGACCGTCCGTCTTCGCTCATGTGCAGGGCGAGGTCACCGAGAACTTCCTCATTGGAGCGGTCGCACACGGCTGCCATCCACCACTCGCCGTTTTCAGGGCCACCCATTGCGACGATCGAGGCGACAATCGTCTCGGCGCGCTCGACGGGGTAGGGGAGGGCCCAATTCTGGTACTTCGCCACAAGGGGGTCGTTGCGGCGCCGCGCGAGTTCGGCGGCATCGTCGGGGACAAAGGGACGAATGAGCAGACGTGAGGTATGGATCGGGGTGAACACTGCGTTATTCAACCAATTCGCCGCCCTGAAAGTCGGCTGATTTAACGCAGTTCAGTCGGAAGGGTGGTCCTCGGGATGTTCCCTGATGTCGCGGGCGTCCTTGCGCTCCTGCTCATGGCGCGCCCCGGACTCTTTGCGTTCTGTTTCGTAGCGTTCGTTCGACTCGATACGTTCGCGCTCGTGCCGCTCGGCTCTCTCTTGATCTGTTTCCATGAACCGGCCTTTGTTTCTGCGACGTCCTTGAGAATTGCTCCTCCAATCCTACCCGCGATTGGGCCGAAGCTTCCCAAGGCCCCCGACCGGCACTGACCTTGAGGGCAGCTTGATCGTGTGTTGAAGCGCCCTTGAGTCGATCTGACGCATGGTGGTACTCAACCGTGAAAGGAACTGCAATGGCAACTGTTTGGATCGACGCCGATGAATGCATGGGGGCCGGAACCTGCTCCCAGATCGCCCCACAGGTCTTCGTGGATCGCGGCGACGGAGTTTGGGCGGTGAAAGAGAGCGCTTCCCATTTCGACCGTGAAGTCGTCTTCGACGGTCTGGATGGGAACGGTCACGGGCCCGATGGCTACGAGGGCCGCGCCCGAATCCCCGATTCGCTGCTTGACCTGGTCATCGAGGCGGCAGAAGAGTGCCCGGGGGAGTGCATCCATGTCGACGCCTGAACCCAACGCCACTCCGGAGACACCCGGCCCGCGGAGCCCGACAACCCCTCGTACGAAGGCATCCGTGCCGATCTCCGTTTTTCTAGGGATCATGGTGGTCCCCCTCGCCGCGGCGGCGTCCATGTTTGTGGTGTCACCACAGATCGAGGAGCCGGCTGCCCTCGCCGCCGAACCGGCCAATGCCGAAGTCGTCGCGGCTGGTGCGCCCGACCTGACCCAGGACCTCCTCGTTTCCTGCGGCCCTGTCGCAACCGAGATGATTGCACTCGAGAAAATCGGCGGCTTGACCACCTTGCAGACGGCCGCCCTTGACGCGCTCCGCCCGATCTGCTCCCAGGAAGGGATGCCCCTACCTGAGGCCACAGATTCACAGACAGTGCAGGCCGTACTTGTCAGGTCGAATCCGGTCGTGAGCGGTGCTAGCTCCGGGTCGTTGGACGATGACGATCACGATGACGATTGGGACGACTCTGACGACAGCGACTGGGACGACTCCGACGACAGCGACGGGGACGATTCGCTTGACTCCGACGACTGGGACGATGACTGATGGAAGATGCGACCACCCCTGTGATCAGTGGAATTGTTGTACTCCTCGCCGGTGTTCTGGCCTTCGTCGTTGTCGTCGCTGGTGAGTCCGACACCACCGAAACAGGGTCGGCTGAGATCCCCGTAGTTTCTAGTTCGTTGTCCGATCTCGAACCTGCGGTCGAGCGGGTGCTGCTCAGCACCGGAGACGCCTGGATCTATCAGGCAGATGCCGGACCCGGGCTCAGCGCCGAGCTGGCCCGCGTTCTCGACGCCTACCAGGTGCCGCTGATGGTCCCGTTGGGGGACAGCCAATGAGCCGGTTTGGAGACGCCCGCTGGCAACGGTTGGCTGCCTGGAGTGGTGCCGCCCTGGCCTGGGGTTCGACGATCACTGCGGTGGTCCTCGAACCAGCCCGCGTCCCGCCATCGGCCCCGCCTTCGCAGGCCGAGGTTTCCCCGACGCAGGCGGCGCTTCCCGTCCAACCAGCGTCGGGGCTGCTCGTCATCCGCTATCAACCCGATGAGGTAGAGGCCGTCCAGCCGACGGCGCTGGCACCGCCACCCGCCGCCCCTGCGGTGGCGGCCGCACCCCAGCCCACAAGCAGCGGCTCATGAACCCAGGAAGCTTCAGGGCGATGGGAACGACAGTTGAATCCTGGTTCGACGCGTCCGACAACACCGCAGCAGTTGCCGCGTGGTTCGAGGAGGTGGAGGCTCGGTGTAGCCGGTTCCGGCCCGACAGCGAACTGTCTCGAATCAATCGCAACCCTTCGCCGGAGATGGGAATGTCGGAGATGATGTGGGAGGTGCTCTCAGCCGCCGATCGGGCGAGAACCCTGACCGGGGGATTGGTCGACGCAGGGGTCGGGTCTGCGGTAGTCGGTTGGGGCTACGACCGCACGTTCGACGAAGTCGCCGATATCGCATTCGCCAGCGGTCCGTTCTCGGCCGCCGGGTGGTCGTTGAATCCTGACGAACGGTCGCTACGCCGCTGCGCTGGCACACTTTTGGATCTGGGCGGTATCGCCAAGGGCTGGGCGTGTGACCGGGCGGTGGAGATGGACTTGGCCCGCGTGGTATCGGCGGGCGGGGATCTTCGCAGCGCCGACCCGGCAACCGTCACCAAAGTGATGGACAACAGCAACGGCATTGCTGCAAGGGTTCATGTTGGCATTGGCGCACTCGCTAGTTCATCGGTCACCAGACGCCGCTGGCGTGTTGGCGACCGCGAAGTTAGCCACGTGGTCGACCCCAGGACCATGGAGCCTGTCGAGACCCCTGTCCTGAGCGCCACGGTGGTTGCGGCAACTGCAGTTGAAGCTGAGATCGGCGCTAAAGCCATCCTGATCAGTGGCGTAGACGGGCTGTCGTGGGCGGATGCAACGGGGTGGATCCGGTCGGCGCTAATCCAGTGGCACGACGGGTCCGTCTATGCGACAACAGGCACGGAGCTGGTGGCATGAGCGGCGAATGGCTGGTGATCCGCGGCTCGGGAATCGTTGCGTTCGCCCTACTCAGCGCAGCGGTGATCTGGGGGCTGCTGGCGTCGACGAAGCTGCTCCAGGCCGTGGTCAAAGCCAAACCTCTCACATGGTTCCATGAGTCGCTGGGAATAGGTGCACTTGCGGCAACCCTCGTTCATGTATTTGTGCTCTCCATCCATGACTTTCTCGAGTTCAGCTGGGCAGAGATCCTCGTCCCCGGTCTGTCGGACTGGAAGCGACTCCCGATCGCTCTCGGGGTGGTGGCCTTTTACGGGCTTGTGGTTGTCTCGATGAGCTTTTACGTGAAGAAGCGCATCGGGCAGCGTGCGTGGCGATCGATCCATTACGGCTCGTTTGGAGTGTTCGTAGCATCACTGATCCATGGGATTCAGGCCGGTTCAGACTCAGCGCATCCAATGGTCATCGGCATGTATCTCGGCTCCGTCGTCGTGGTCATGTTGCTGCTGACCCATCGTCTTATTTCTGCGTCGACAGCTTCACCATCGCCGGGTGTTCCATCCCGATCCATGCCTTCGGAATAGTTGAACGCTCAACGAGGTTGGTTTTGGTGAAGGTTTATCGAAGAGCCGGGCGGACGGTCATTCCCCTGCCGGCCCTTACGCTCTGCGTTGAAAGGAACAAACATGGAACTTGGACTCACCAGCTTTGCCGATGCCCGCCAGGACCCGGTGTCAGGGGAGGGGATCAGCCATGGCGAGCGCCTCCGGAACGTGGTCGAGGAGATCGTCAAAGCCGACGAAGTTGGTCTCGATGCCTATGGCCTCGGCGAGCACCACCGCGCAGATATGGCTGCATCTGCACCGGCAATAGCTCTTGCCGCGGCTGCTGGTCGCACCGAGAACATCCGGCTCGGATCGGCCGTGATCGTTCTGAGTTCGGCCGACCCGGTACGAACATTCCAGGACTTCGCCACTCTGGACCAGATCTCATCGGGACGTGCTGAGCTGATGGTGGGCCGCGGTTCGTTTATCGAATCGTTCCCATTGTTCGGCTATTCGCTCCAGGACTACGACTCCCTGTTCACCGAGAAGCTCGAGTTGCTGCTGACCATCCGCGACAACGAGCGGGTCACCTGGAGCGGCGAGTTCCGGGCGCCGATCCAGGACCAGGGCGTCTACCCGCGGCCTTTCCAGGACCCGTTGCCGATCTCGGTCGGCGTGGGCGGCACTCCGGCATCCCTGGTGCGCGCCGGGCGTCTCGGCCTCCCGGTGGTGCTGGCAATAATCGGCGGGGAGCCGGCCCGGTTCCGCAGCCTGATCGACCTCTATCGCCAGACTCTGGTGGAGAACGACTACGACCCGGCAGACTTCCCGATTGCGGTCCACGCCCACGGCCATGTCGCTGAAGACAGCGATCAGGCCGCTGAGGAAGTATTCCCCTCGTATGCGGCAATGATGACCAGAATCGGGCGCGAGCGCGGATGGCCACCGATGACGAGACAGCAGTACGACGCAATGCGAAGCCCGAACGGCTCGCTTGTGGTGGGCGATCCCGACCATGTCGCCTCCAAGATCCTGCAGTGGAAGGAGTGGCTCGACATCGATAGGTTCATGCTTCACAACCCGGCCCAGCTTCCCCATGAGCAGAACTTGCGCTCTATCGAACTGCTCGGCAAGGAAGTTTCCTCCATCGTTCGTGGCCGCTGACGCGTTCTCCTGTCGCGCGACGTCCTGCCAAACTGGCCGCCATGGGATTCAATCCGGTCAACCTGACGTTCCGCTTCCTCCTCGAGATCATCGGGCTCGTCGGTATCTTTCGGCTCGGGCTCGAGGTCGGAACCGGTGTCTGGCGATGGGTGCTAGCGGTCGGCTTCACCTTTGCGGCAATGACCCTCTGGGCTACTTTCCGGGTCCCCGGTGATCTAAGCGCCAAGGGTGACGCCCCCTATGCAGTGTCGGGGCAGGTGCGGCTGCTGATCGAGCTGGCAGTGTTCGGGGCCGGTGCTGTCGCTTGGTTTGTCACCGGCCCGAACTGGATGCGATGGGCCTATTTGGCGGCTCTGGCCCTCCATCACGCAATCTCCTACGACCGGATCGCCTGGTTGATTCGAGGCGGGACGGAGCCCGTCCCCAACACTAAGTAATCGGCGCCGGCACCGCGGACAGGGGCAGGGACAGCTCGAAAACCGTCCATTGATTGGATCTCCGGTACTCGAGGTCGCCGCCCATCAGGCGTGCAAGTTGGCGGGCGACGGCAAGGCCGAGCCCAACGGAGTCGGGTGCCGAACCCTCGCCCTGAGTCCGATAGTACGGCTCGAAGATCTGCTCGACATCGATGTGGCGCACTCCCAATCCGTTGTCCCGGACGCTGACCAGGGCGTTGCCATTGGCTTCGGCGACTTCCACTTCGACGTTGTCTCCCCCGTACCGCGCCGCGTTGGTCAGGAGGTTGCGCAGAATCTGACGGGTGCGAAGCGGGTCGGCATGAGCAGAAATAGACGCCCCCTGCACGGAGACTGAGATGCTGAGCCCTGTGGACTGGACGATGTCGAGGCACTCGTCGAGGAGGGAAATGTCAGTTGCCTGGATAGTCAGATTGCCCGAGGCGGCACGTTCGGAGGTGAGCAGGTCGTCGACCAGATGGGTCAGCTCAATGCTCTGGGCGTAGATGACCGAAGCCATCTCGGTCAGCTCTTCGGTCGAATAGTCTTCCACGCCGTCGGAAAGAGCTCCCGCAAAACCGACCACGGCGGAGAGCGGGGTGCGCAGCTCGTGGCTCACTGCGGCGATGAACCGGTCCTTGGCTTTGGCCAACTCCATGAGACCCTCTCGGGCCGCTTCCCTTTCCCAATAAGCGCCAACCATCTCGGCGGCCCGCATCAGACCTTCTACTTCGATCCTGGACCATGTCCCTTCCCGGACGTGGTCGGTATAGCCGAGGGATCCCATCCAGCGACCTCCCGTGATGATCGGGGCTACGAGTTCGGCTCTGATTCCCTCGGACTCATAGCGCTCCCGAATTGGCATCGGAAGGTGAGCGGTGATGATCTCCACAGGCTTGCCGCTGCTCAGTGTCTCGGCAAAACTCTCCATCTGCGAATAGTCCCCGCTGACGAAGGTCACGTCCCGGTCGGGGTAGTCGGGATGCTGTGCTTCGGAGACGATCTCCCATCGGAGTGTGCCCCTCTGATCGACCCGGTTGACGTCGATGTATGCGTAGTAGGCCTCAGTTGCATCGAGCAATGCCAATAAGGCGGTATGCAGCGGGTCTTTGGTACCCCGGGTGAGCAACGCCTGGGAGCATTCGGCGAGGGCCTTTTGGATCCGCGCATGCTTTCGGGCGGTGATCGTTGCAGACGCGAGCGACCCGAACATGCGATGGACCACCCAGATGACTACTCCCTGGCCCAGAGTTCCCACCAGGACGAAGCCGACGAGATTGGTGCCGGGGAATTCTGAATATGTGACGCTCAACAGTGCGAAGGCAGCAATCCCCCCGATCCAGATCTGAACGGGATGCGACGATCTGTTGTCGGTCATACCGATGTAGGTGATGGCGACGAGCACCAGAACCGTGAGGGTTGTCCCCGGGGTGGTCAAAGAGACCTGTCCGGAGGTGATTGCATCGGACAGCGACAGCACCGCGAACACCAGCCCGATGTAGATCGGGAGAAGCTGGATCTGGGAGAGCCTTCTGAGCAGAAACGTCGCCATGACTGCGATCGAGAGATATCCCGCGGACCGGATCATGGCCTCGCGTGAAGCCTCGTTGAGCCAAAGGTCGAGGGCCATGGCAACCGGGGTGACCAGGATGCAGCTGATGAGGCCAGCGCGGCCGACTTGCTGCCGGTCACCGGCAGGGGCGATATCCATGCTCGGGTTATCGGTGCCGTCGGCGCGATTCTGAAGAACACGCGATCAACGGGAGATTGCTATTTTTCCGACCTGTTCGCCGGAATCGAGGTATGCCATCGCCTCTGGAAGTTCGGCGAAGGCGAAGGTCCGATCGACATAGCCGGTGGCTTGGCCCGAGCCGATGTAGTTGGTGGCCCTGGCGAACTGGGCATGTGTTCCCATCGAGGATCCAATGATCTCGAGTTGCTTGAAGAACAGGTAGGGCAGGCTCAGCTCGTACTTGGCTCCACTGGTTCCGCCGCAGATGGCGATCCGGCCACCGCGAACCGCCGCCTTCAACGACTGGCCGAGTGTTGCCGGCCCGACATTCTCGATGATCACGTCCGCCCCACCGAGGGCCGACATCTCCTTGCCGAACTCATGGTCGGAGAGGAATCCGCCGGTGGCGCCCTGTTCGACTGCCCAATCGACCTTTTCCTGGGACCGGGAGGTGACATAGACCTCGGCGTCGAATGCGAGAGCCAGAGACATTGCGGCGGTCGATACCCCACCGCCGATTCCCACCACCAGCACCCGTTCTCCTTGCTGGAGGTTGACCCGCTCCAGCATGCGCAAAGCGGTCACTGTCACCAGCCCGAATGTTCCCGCCACATCCCAGCCCATGGCTGTCGGCTTGCGGACCGCGTTGATTGTCGGGATCACTACCGACTCAGTTAGCGTCCCGTCGAGGTGCTCGCCGAGGATCATGTAATCGGCGCAGTACACGATGTTGTCGCGGCCACAGTGGGCACATCTCCCGCAGGAGATGGTCGGGTCGATGATGATCTCGTCGCCGATGTCGAACCCGGATACACCCTCGCCGATCGCGTCGACCCTGCCCGCCCCGTCGGCGCCGAGGATGTGCGGCAGGTGGTGCGGCTTGGGGAGCCCACGGCTCACCCAGAGATCGAGATGATTGAGCCCGCTCATCTCCAGCTTCACCCGGATCTGTCCGGGACCCGGCTGGGGCTCGTCGATCTCAACTGACTCGAGGGCTTCGGGTCCGGTGGTGTCGGTTAGGTGCCAGGCCTTCATGGAAGCGAGGGTAGCCTCTGGCCACAGGCTCACAGGAGAAGGATGACTGTCCAGCTGCCCACCGATCGCGAGGTTCACGAAACGTCGCTGAAGGTTCGTTTCTACGAACTCGACCCGTACGACCATGTCAACCACACCAACTACTTCTCATACTTCGAGACGGCGCGTATCGAATACCTGACCGACATGGGTTGGGGACTCGACGTCCTCAAGCAGAACGGGTGGCAGTTCGTCGTCGTCGAGCTGCGCGCCCGCTTCCTCGCTGCGGCGCGCTACGGCCAGGAACTGGTGATCCACACCTGGGTCGAAGACGTGGGCCGGGTGAAGTCGACGTGGCAACAACTGATGTTCCGCGACGACAAGGTGGTCGCCGAACTGGAAGTCTCCGCGGCATTTACCGACCTCGAAGGGCGTCCCCGCCGGATCCCGCGCGAGTTCGTTGATGAAATGGAGCGCATCAAAAGCACGGGAGGCTGATCCCTGTTCTTACCGAAGCGGGACATCCCCTTCACCTCCATTTAACAATTGACACCGATACTTCTCCTTGTCAGATCACAAGGAGTGTCCGTGAAGCAAAAACTCTTGGCCGCAACAGTTGCCGGAGGTCTCATGGTTGGAGCCGGTTTTGTGGCCGCGGCAATCTCCAATCCCGGGGTTGCCTCGGCTCAGGACGACTCACCAGACTCAACGGAGGAAACAAATGTCGGACCGGTCAAAAATCACGGCTCCGTTCTCGAAGATGTGCTTTCCGACCTCGTCGAAGACGGGACCATCGATCAGGGACAGGCTGATGCAATTGTCGAAGCTCTCGATGCGAAGACCGCCGAATTCCGGACCGCGGCCCAGGACCTCAGAGGCCTGATCGCAGGTTTCCTCGAGGACGGGGTCATCACCGCTGACGAACTGGACCAACTGCCCGACGTTTTCCCCTTCAACGATCTGGCGGGTGTCTTCGGCGATGCCCTCGACGACGGGGAACTCACTCTCGAAGAATTCCAGGAGGCGTTCCCCCAGCCGAAAGCGGCCCCGTTCTGGTCCGGCGCCAGGTTCGGCGCCCTGCTCGACGACGGTGGCATCGACCAGGAGGAATACGACTCACTCGCCGAAGTCCACCCTCTGCAGCAGTTGGACATGACCGAGCCCCTGGCCGACGGAATCATCACCCTCGACGAGCTCAGAGAGTTAAAGAAGTCGCAGTCAGACTCGGGCGACGCCGCCTGATTCTCCCCTCTCCCTGCGACGAGAAAGACCCCGGTTCCCCGACCGGGGTCTTCTCTTTCCGTTCCTAAGGCGTGGCGTATCACATGTGATACCTGGCGCGTACAGAACGGGGGCTCAGCTGAGGAAGTCGGCCACCCAGGCGTCGGCCGGGGAGGCAACCAGTGCGCTGAGCGTGCCGGTCTGCACAATCCGCCCATCCCTGAGCAAGGCGAGCCGGTCACAAATGGCGTCAGCCTCCGCGGCGTCGTGGGTGACGACAATCGCAGTTGCCTCCCGGTCCTTCAAGAGGGCCCGGGTCTCGGTAACGAGACGACTGCGAAGGTTTCGGTCGAGCGCCCCGAGGGGCTCATCGAGCATCACCAGCCGCGGCCGCGGGGCGAGGGTGCGCGCCAGCGCTACCCGTTGCTTCTCGCCTCCGGATAGGTCATCGACAGTCCGTTCGGAGAACCCGTTCATCCCCACCCACGCCAGTGCCTCGTCGACCTGGCGATCTGCCCCCTTGTCGAGCCCGAAGGCAACATTCTCGCCGACCGTTAGATGAGGAAAGAGGGCGTAGCCCTGGAACATAAGGCCGAATCGGCGTCTGTGAGTGGGTAATTGGGTGATGTCCTCGCCGTCCCAATAGATCGCACCCGAAGATGGTTCGATGATTCCGGCGATGGCGCGGAGGAGGGTCGACTTACCGGAACCGGACGGGCCGAGAATCCCGACGATCTCACCGTCCGCCACCTCGAGGTCGACGTCGCTGAGGATCCCGCTTTCTTCGATCGTGACATGGAGGTTCTCTACGCGGAGCATCAGAATGAGCCTATGTCGCCGGCGCGGAACCGGTCGACCCAGAGAATGATTCCGGCGGTCAGTGCCGCAAGGATCACCGACAGTGCCATCGCCATCCCGAACGAACTTTGCCCCGGCCTGGAAAGCAGCCGGAAAATCAGAGTTGGGATGGTGGCGGTATTGGGCCGGGCCACGAATGAGGTCGCACCGAATTCACCAAGCGAAATCACGAGGGAGAACCCCGTGGCAACCAGAGCGGCCTTGCTGACCAGGGGCAGGTCGACCCGGCGCCACACCCGCCACGGCGATGCTCCCAGGGTCGATGCCGCGTTCCTGAGGTCGGGGTCGATGGAACGCATTGCGGGCAGGGTGATGCGGACCACGAAAGGAATGGCGATGAGGGCATGGGCCATGGGCACGAGGATCAGCGATGCCCTGAGATCGAAAGGCCAGTCGAGGGCCACGATGAAACCCAGCCCGATTGCAACAGCCGAGGTTCCTAGCGGGAGCATCAGGGTGGTGTCGAACCACCGCGACAGCTTTCCGGAGCGATGACTGACGAGGGTGGCGGCCATCATCCCGATGACCAGGGCGACTATGGCGGCCACCGCTGCGGTGAGGAGGCTGTTGCGGATCGCGGCACCGGGATCTCCGACCACCAGATCAGCACCGAACAGGTCGCGGTACGAGCCCATCGAGCCCCGGACCAGCGTGAAGAGCGGCACTGCCAGCGCCGCAAGCGTTCCGGCAACTGCTGTGTACACCCACAATCTCGAACGCCCGGTCGGTAATGGAACCGAAGCGTCGGAACTCACCTCCCAAGAGGCCGAATGTCGCTCCTGGTAGCGGGAATACAGGTAGAGAGCGGTGCTCACCCCGATCAGCTGGACGACCGCCATAACCGCAGCGAGAGGTATGTCGAATAGGACAACTGCCTGCCGGTAGATCTCGACCTCGAGTGTGGCGAACTGGTACCCGCCGAGGATCAGGATCACACCGAAGGACGTGAAAGTGAAGAGGAACACGATCGAGGCTGCCGCGGCCAGCGATGGCCGGAGCAGGGGGAGGGTGACCCTCCGCATCACCTGGCGCGGGGACGCACCGAGGGAGGCGGCAGCATGCAAGAGGTCCGGGTCGAGCCGGCGCCATTGCGAGCCGACAGTGCGCACGACAACAGCCACGTTGAAGAAGACATGGGCAGCGAGGATCGCGCCGATCGAGTCCCGCCAGCCGAGTGCAACGAAAGCAGTCCCGACGACGACTGTCGGAAGGACAAACGGGACCGTCACCAACGCCATCGCCAGCTTCCTCCCTTTGAACTCGTACCTGCCCACCGCCCAGGTCATCGGGGCGGCGGCTACGAAGGTGAGGGCAGTCGACACTATTGCCTGCCAGAAGGTGAACCAGCCGACCCGGAATAGACGGTCCTCCACCCCGGATGCGCCCACCCCGAGTTCGGACAAACCCAGTGCCAGGATGCGGGCGAGCGGGTAGAGGAAGAAGTAGCCGAGAAAGAGTGCGGGGACAGCCGCAACGGCCAACCAACCCCACCGGATCCTCGATCGACGGACCACTAACTATCCATCAGATCGGACCAAAGCTGGACCCAGGTCTCCCGGTTCTCGGCGATATATGCCGGGTCGAATTGGGCCGGTGACTCGGGTATTACCGTGTGCTCGACGAATTCCTGGGGGAGGGCAGCGTCGCCGTTGGCCGGGAAAACGAACCAGTTGAGGGGGATCGTCTCCTGGAACTCGACCGACAGCATGAAGTCGATCAGGTCGCCCGCTGCCTCGGGATAGTCGGTCCCGTCCAGAACTCCGGCGAATTCGACCTGGCGGTAACAACCGGCCTCGATGACACCGGTCGGCGCCTCTACGATCGGCTCTTCGGCGAAGATCACCTCGGCCGGTGGTGACGACGCGTAAGACACAACGAGGGAGCGATCCCCTCCGTATCGGGTGAAGTCGCCGTAGTAGGCAGAGTTCCAGTCCGGCGCCACCTTGACCCCTCCAGCCTTCAAGTCGGTCCAGTAGTCGATCCAACCGTCCTCACCGAACTCTTCGATCGTCGCGAGCAAGAAAGCCAGGCCCGGGGACGAGGTCGCCGGATGCTCGACGACCATGGCGCCGGCGTAGACGTTCACCCGGAGGTCGTCGAGGCGGGTGGGGACGTGAAGTTGGGCGGTCGCGAACCACTCCTTGTCGTAGTTCAGGCAGACATCGCCGTAGCTGACCGGGGTCACCAGGTTTTCGGGGCCGAGTCTCAGGCTCTCCGGGACGCTCTCGATCAAATTCGAGGTGTGTTCTGTGAACACGTCTTCTTCCAGAGCCCTGGACAGGAACGTGTCGTCGACGCCGAACATGACATCGGCAATCGGGTTGCCCGCGGTGAGTGCGGCCTGGGTCACCATGCCCCCGGCATCGCCGGCAGCGAGCACGTCGACCGCTATCCCCGTTTCTTCGGTGAAGGATGCAAACGTCTCCTCGGTGACTGCATCGGCAAACGAGTCGTGAGCGACCAGGGTGAGGCTATCGGGTGTCTCTGCCGTCTCGCCACCACAGGCCGCGACGAGTAAGGCAAGCCCGATGAGGGCCGTCGATATTTTCCGCATGATCTCAACTCCTAAAAACGGGAGCCAATTGCGGTGGAGTCTCCCTGCGCTGGCATTACCCAGATCAGGTTCTTCCGGTCGGAGCCTTCGAGACTCCCTCTCAGCCCGGTCTCACCGAGCTCCCGTACCAGCTCAAGGGTAGTGCGCCCGCGGAGTACCGGAAAAGTTCAGGCCGGGCCGAAGGCGAGAACCGTGTTGTGTCCGCCGAAGCCGAACGAGTTGGAGAGAGTTGGCCCCGGTGTCCACTCCCTGGGCTCGAGGACGATGTCCGTGAGCGGGATGTCGGGGTCCTGGTTGTCGAGACCGAGGTTGGGGAGCAACTCACGGCGGAGCATAGACTCGACGACCATCACCGCCTCGATCGAACCCGAAGCCCCCAGACCGTGCCCGGTTGTCCCCTTGATCGACGAGACCGCGGGTTGGTTGCTGCCGAAGATCCTTTCGATGACAGCCCCTTCGGTCCGGTCGTTGAGGTCGGTGCCGGTGCCGTGGGCGTTTATGTACGCGACATCACCAGGAGTCAGCCCGGCATCTTCGAGGGCGAGCCGCATCGCACGTTCGGCCCCGTCGCCCTCCGGGTGAGGAGCGGTGATGTGGTAGGCATCGGCGGTGGACGCTCCTCCAAGCACTTCGGCAAGGATTGTCGCGCCGCGGGCGCGTGCCCTTTCCATGTCCTCCAGGACCAGGACGGCGCCACCTTCCCCCATCACGAAACCGTCACGGTCGACGTCGAACGGCTTGGCCACTGATGTCTTCGACAGGGCTCGTGCCGAGGCGAAGCCCTCCCGTGCCGACTTGCGGGCTGCTGCTTCGGTCCCTCCGACGATGGCGACATCGGCGTATCCCCACTGGATCATCCGCATCCCGTCGAGGATCGCCTGTGCTCCAGCGGCGCAGGCAACGACCGGGGTGTTCGCCTGCCCGCCAAATCCGTATTTGATTGAGATTGCTGCTGCAGCGGCATTGGCCATCATCATCGGGACCAGGAACGGTGAGACCCTGGGGTCGTCCTTCTGGCTCTCGTTGACCAGGATCTCCAGAGACTCGAGCCCTCCAATACCGGTTGCGACCGAGACGGTCACACGGTTCGGATCGGCCGCGAATTCTCCTGCCTGCTTGAAGGCCTCGTCTGCCGCGACCAGGGCGAACTCGGTAAACCTGTCGAGCCGGCGCGACTCGCGTTTGGGGACGATCGGTTCGGGATCCCAGTTCTCGATGACATGGGGCCCCGGCCCGGATGGACCGGCCATCAAACCTTTCCAGAGTGCGTCGACATTGAGGCCTGGTGCAGCCACCGCGCCGGTGCCGGTTACCACGACACGTTTCTTTTCCATGGAAGTCATCCTGCTCTTGTCGGTTATTACTTAGTCAATCAGGGAACACGGAACGTTGCAGCTTCCGCATACCCCCGAGCCAGCGTTCGTAGTCGTTGGCCTTGTTCTGGAAGAACTTTCCCACATCGCCGTGCGGAAGTATCAGGAACTCTTCGGAGGCGATCCCGGCAACCACTGCGTCGGCCACTTTTTCGGGGGAGATGGCGTGCGGTGAGAGTAGGTCATGAAACTCGGTTGCGACATCGAGGAGGGGAGTGTCGACCCCCATCGGGCAGAGACAGCTCACCTTTACTCCCTTGTCGCCGTAGGTGATGGCAAGCCACTCGGCAAAGGCGACAGCAGCATGTTTTGTCACCGTGTATTGGGCTGCCTTGAGGTTGGTGAGAAGCCCGGCGGCCGACGCTGTGGACAGGAAGTACCCCTCGCCGCGGGCGATCCATCCGGGGATGAGTGCTTTTGCGGCGTGGACGTGGGACATCGTGTTGATCTGCCACATCCGGTCCCATTCCGAAGGATCGGTTTGCTCGTCTCCGACGAACCCGATTCCAGCGTTGGCACAGAAGAGGTCGACAGGGCCGAATTTCTCCTCGGTTGTGTCCACCAGCGTCTGGTTGTCATCGGGAGAGCCAACGTCGACACGCATTCCGAATGCCCCGAGGTCCGAAGCTACCCGCTGCACCGAGTCCCCATTGATGTCAGCAAGCACGAGGCCGGCCGGTGACTCTCTGGCGAATCGCCGGGCGAGAGCTTCGCCGATCCCGCTCCCGGCACCGGTGACAACTATGACGCGGTCGTTTAGTTTCACATCGGTACGTTAGTGATGATCAGTCGCCGCGCCGTCTGACACTGGTAGGACTAGAAGACGGCGTTCTCCAGGAGTCCGGCGCCGCCCTTGATCGTCGAGAGCAGCCCTGTGGTCTGGGGGAGCAGGTGTTCGCCGTAGAACCGGGCGGTATTGACGAGGTCCCGGCTGAATTCGGTCTCGTTGTCTGTCGAGTTGAGCGCGGCCAGGGCTCCCCGGGCAACGAGCCATCCGGAGACGACGCTGGCAAAGAGCTGGAGATATGGTGTGGCGCCGGCGAGGGCGTCGTCGATGTTCTTCCCGCTCAGCGCTCCCAATAGCCATGTCGACGCGTCCTCGAGCGCCCCGATGGCGCTGGTGAGCTCGTAGCCGAAGCCTTTGAGCTCAGGATGGGCTTCCATCTCTACGAGCACAGCCTTCATCTCATCGACCAATCCCTTGACTACAGCACCATCCTCCATCGGCAGCTTTCGGGTGAGGAGGTCGATTGCCTGGATCCCGTTGGTGCCTTCGTAGATGGGCGCGATCCGGCTGTCACGGAAATACTGCGCAGCGCCCGTCTCCTCGATGTAACCCATTCCACCGTGAACCTGGATTCCCAGTGACGCCATCTCGACCCCGACGTCGGTGCACCAAGCCTTGACCAGCGGTGTCAGCACCGCCACCCGGTCGTCGGCGAGCTTGCGACGGGCGTCGTCGTCGGAGTTGTCGGCGAAGTCGGATGCGGCCGCCGTGTAATAGAGGAGCGCTCGCATCGCCATCGCATACGCCTTCATTGTGAGCAGCATCCGCCTCACATCGGGATGTTCGACGATCGGTACCTCCTCGTGAGAGTCCGAGCCGGTTTTGCGGCCCTGGACCCGGTCGCGGGCGTATCCGACGGCTTGCTGGTAGGCGGCTTCGGTGATGGCGAGGCCTTCGAGGCCCACGCCGATGCGGGCGATGTTCATCATCGTGAACATGTTGCGCATCCCCTTCCGCTCTTCGCCGAGCAGGTACCCAACCGCTCCGTCGCCGTCTTCGCCAAATGAGACGACACAAGTGGGGGAGGCGTGGATGCCGAGTTTGTGCTCGAGCGAGACGATCTTGATGTCGTTGCGCTCACCGGGATTGCCTTCGGAGTCGGGCAGGAACTTGGGCACGATGAACATAGAGATGCCTTTTGTCCCGGGTGGTGCGTGCGGTGTCCGCGCCAGTACCAGATGGATCACGTTCTCGGTGAGGTCCTGGTCACCCCAGGTGATGAAGATCTTGGTTCCGAACAGACGGTAGGAACCGTCCTCCTGCGGTTCAGCCTTGGTTCTGATGGTTCCGAGGTCGGAACCCGATTGCGGCTCGGTGAGGTTCATCGTGCCCGACCACTGTGCTGTGGCCAGCTTGTCGATGTAGGTCGCCTGCTGTGCGGGCGTGCCGTGCTCGATCAGCGCGTCGACAGCACTCTGGGTGAGCATGGCGCAGAGCGAGAAGGCCATGTTGGCGGTCTTGAACATCTCCTGGACGACAATTCCGACCGTGTAGGGGAGGCCACCCCCGGACCACGCCTCAGGGAAGTGGACGGAGGACCATCCCGACTTGACGTATTTTGCGTAGGCGTCCTTGAACCCTTCGGGGGTGACGACGCCACTATCGGTCAGGGTCGAACCCTGTTGGTCGCCGGACTGGTTGAGTGGGGCGATGACTTCGGAGAAGAATCGACCCGCCTCTTCGAGTATCCCCCGTACCGTCGTCGGGTCGGCATGCTGGTAGCCGTTGAGCTGTGCCACATCTTCGAGCCCTGCGATGTGGTTGAGCGTGAAGTTGATCTCGTCGAGCGGCGGCTGGTATCCGGACATGGCTCCCAGGATACAGGAGCCGTTGAGATCTCCTAGAGGGTGGCGAGAGCGACGTTCGTGATGGTTCGACCGTAGGCCGCCCGCAGCTCGCACTTCTGCTCCAGGGCCGTGAGCACCGCGTCGGCGAAGTTGACCTCGGCGTAATGCCCCGCGCTTCCCAGCCCTCCGGGGCTGAAGACGTTGACTTCCATCAGCTTGTCTCCGACGATGTCGAGGCCAACGAGGAACATGCCGTCCTTGATCAGTTTGGGTTTGACGATATTCACCAGTCGCAGCATTTCGTCAGTCACCTTGACAGCAACGGCCTCGCCCCCGGCGTGCATGTTCGAGCGGACATCGGAACTCGCGTTGACCCGGCGGAACGCAGCGTATTTGCCTTCGTGCTCCAGGGCCTCTCCATTCATCACAAACATCCGGACGTCGCCCTCTTCGGCAGACTCCAGATATTCCTGAGCAACCACGTATCCGTCCCGGCTTATGGTCTCGATGATCTGGTTCACGTTTGCCTCGCCGTCACCTCCGACGAGGAATACACCCTGGCCGCCCGAACCTTGCAGCGGCTTCAGAACGGCACGGTTGCCGCAGTCGGCGATGAATTCCTTGATGTCCTCGGCGTTGCGCGAGATGAGGGTCTTCGGCCGCACCTCCTCGGGGAAGTGCTGGAAATAGGCCTTGTTGATCGCGTCGGCGAGGTGGACCGGGTCATTGACAACGATCACTCCATTAGCCGCGGCAATCTGGCCGAAGAGGACTCCTGACGTTTGTGCCCAGGGCCGATCGATTGCATCTGACGCCGGGTCGTTGCGGAGCATCAACACATCGAGGTCGTCGACGACGATTGGCTCCGATCCGTCCTGCACGTCGCCCAGGTAGGTCTCGAGCGACCTGTAGGTCTTGGCCTGCGGAGCAGACGCCATTGCGACGACCCGCCCTTCCGGATCCTGTCCCAGATCCCCGACACCCATCACCCAGGTCTCGTGATCGTGGTTTGTCGCGGCCATGGCAAGCCGGGTTGTCGAATATCCGGCTTCTTCGGTGCTGACGTTGTTGACGACAAATCCAATTTTCATGCTGCAAGCTCTCCTAGCTCGAGTACGTCCAAACCTTGTTGCACCTTTTTCATCCTCTGTCGTGCCTCGGGGTCCACCAGATATCGCGGGACCAGCGGAGGCGTCGTGAGTATGGACCGATCGAGGAGCTCGCGCACCAACGGGAGTGCTTCGAATGAGACCTTGCCGACCAACAGCGGAGTCATATCGAGCTCATCCATCTTCTCGATGAGAGCGAGCAATCGGATCAACCCTCGCAGGTAGACGGCGTCCTTCGTGATCCCACCTGAGCGGTAGGTCCTCATCACCGTGGTGAACGCGACCCGCTTCGAGCAGCCGAGGCCGGCCAGGTGCCCGTAGGCTTCACGGAAGGTGGCGTTTTGCCCGCGGAGATGGGCAGTTATCACCCGGTAGGCGAGCACACGCAGACGCGAAGCGGGCAAGCCGCCACCTGCCAGATACTCGGCGAGGACCCCGAGGGCTTCCTGCAACTCGTCGTAGCGGGCCAGGCCCACTGAGAGCATGTGCAACGGCTGGGAGCGACCGTTCTCGAAAGTGACAATGTGGGTTCCGACTTCGTGCTGGAGCAACGGGTACACCCGCGCCCGGATCACTTTGATATCACTTGCGATGAAGAGATGGCCGGCCTCGACCATTACCCCGGTGGTTGTCGAGCTCACGTTCACGGTCGCCGCAAGCTCCGGGAACTGCTCCTGGTAGTAGTCGAGCTCCTTCAGGGCCTCAGCGGCCAACTGAGTGGCTCCAATCCTCCCACCGGTCGTCTTGGTTTCGGGCACCCGCTCCACGATTCGATTGGCCGCTTCCAAAGTCTCATCCTCGACATGTCCGAACATCTCGATAGAGCTGAGAAAGAAGTCGGGTGAGTTTCTCCTCGAGAGCATTTCGACCTTCAACTTCAGCTCGTGGATCAATCCCTCGGCCATATGGGCGAT
The DNA here is from genome assembly GCA_041742825.1 of Acidimicrobiia bacterium. GTDB lineage: Bacteria > Actinomycetota > Acidimicrobiia > Spongiisociales > ZC4RG35 > MA-ANB-1. Next base: position 30,914 of record JBGTNX010000062.1, read on the forward strand.
TGTGGGGTCGGTCGCCTGCTCCGAGCTCAGCCCATCCAACTCATGACTGATTTGCTCGAGATCGGGGAGGGCGCGGTAGGAAAAGATCGGCTCCTCTCCGGCGAGGAACACCGCCCTGGCCTCAGTTACGTTGGTCGGGGTGACCAGTCGGAGCAGGGGCAATCGCCCGGAGAGTTCCGACAACTTGTGGTCGAGAGTGAGATCAGCCTCACTTACTGACATTGGCACGCCAGTTGGCGAGAACGGGATTGACCGAAGCTTCGAGGAATGCACCGAGCCTATCGAACTCCTCAGTGAAGACCTCGTCGCTCCACTCGTCCATGAAGGTCTTCTTGAACTCGATGGCAAGGGCGCACCCAACATCCCCGAACTGCTCATGGACCCAGGCGGCAACCTGTCTGCCTTCGAACTTCACATTCTCACGCGCATCGAAGCCGGCCCCGTGGGCAGTCGCCAGAAACACTTCGGCGACTGACTTCCATTTCGGGGGGAGTGAACCTGTGCCCAGATTCAAGTCTGGGTTCTCCTCCTGGGGCGCGGGCGCGGCGGAGGCTCCATCGCGACGGTGGTTGTAGGAATGAATGTCGTAGAGGACGAAACCACCGTGACGGAGCACCAGGCTATCGAGGAGCTCACCAAGTTCCGTGTAGAAATCGTCGTAGAGCTCGATTGACTCGCCGATGGTTTCAGGCCCTGGTTCTGTGTTCCAAAGCTGGAGGCCCCAGGCGTCGTCGGGCCTGACATATACAGCCTCCTCGGGCGGACGGTTCAAGTCCACTTCGAACCGCGACCTCTGAACCACGATCGAACTCGGCAGACGTGTCGCTAGGACGCCGGTGTAGGGGTCTTCCTCGCGGAACCTTGTCGCCTCGTCGAGGACCATGTTTGCCGCCACTTCAGGACGCAGCTCATGGCCGTTGTGAACGGCGACGCCGACGACGGGTATATCCAGATTGGTTTTGCGGGTTGCGAAGGGCACCCGCCCATTTGCCCCGCAGGTCCATCCGGTAAACTGACATCACTTCCGGGGGGCTATCTCCAGCTCACTCGTAATCGACCGGTGAGTGGTCTCGAACCCGAGGCCGGTATATAACTTCAGCGCATCGTTGGGGTTCTCGGTGTCCACTCCGAGGGCGGCATGGGTGAACCCGGAATCGATGAAAGTGTTGAATGATGCCTTCAAGAGTGCCGTCGCCACTCCCTTCCGGCGCCACTCCCTGACCACGCCGACGGTCTCGATCCAGCCGTCACGGCGTCCGAGCAGCTCTTCGTCTTCGGGGAAATGGGCGTTGAGACTGAGCCCGATCACTTGCCCTTTGAAAAGGGCAAGGAATGACTTGTCGAGGGCGATCCCTTGCCCTTCGAGGCGGTGTTGGTAGCTGACCATGTCTGTGGGGGCTGAGCCCCAGTGGTCGGCAAAGGAACGGTTGAGGGCTTCAAGGGCCGACGCATCCCGGGCCCGGTCATAAGAGACGATATCGACTCCGTGGGCGATCTCGATCTCCTCAGGCGCGGTGAGAGGTTTGATCATCTCGGTGAAGTACCGGACTGGCTTCATCCCGAACCGCCGATACATCCGGTGCACCTCCTCGATCCAGTCCCATTCGTCGGCGCGCATGAATCGAGGAATGGGCCCCGCGATGTGTTGGAGGATGAGCGTTGCCGTCTCCACTTGCCAGGCGAGTAGGGCCCGCCCGATCCCGCGGCCCCGGTATTCAGGATCAACCCGGCCTTGCAGGTAGGCGCGCTCGAGGATAACCCCGCTGGGCCGATGCCAGATCCGCCCGTAGGCGACCATCCGGTCGTCGTCCCAAACTCCGCGAGTGTGCGTTTCGAGGTCCATGTGCGGCTCGGTCAGCTCCTCCTCCACCTCATGGAACGGCGTGACCAGGGGAGCGTTCCAGAACGTCTCCCAGCGTCGAGTCAGTTGGTGGATGTCGCTGGCATCCCCGAGGCGGACAGGTCTCGTTTCCACCGGCGGAACTGTAGGAAGCCGGGCGCCGTGTGCGGGCGAAATTATTCGAGGATCGCCGCGACGAGGTCAGGCAGGTGCTCCCCGATCGACCCGTCGATCCTGGCTGAGGCGAGGTGGTCGGCTTCGGTCTCGCCTTTGTTGATGATGACTATCGGTACCGGTAGGAACGCCGCCCGGAGCACCACGTCGGAAGCTGGTGAAACTGCGACTGTCGAACCGAGCACCAAAAGCGCATCCGATTGGCTGAGGAACATGAACGCCCGGCTCATGGTCTCAGGGTCGAGCACCTCTCCAAACATGACCACGCTGGTCTTGATGACTCCGCCACATCGATCGCACCCGGGGTCTTCTTCACCAGCGTCGACGCGTAACAGCACCTCCTCGGTAGACCATGCCGCGCCACATTCGACGCAGTGGCAGGACTTCACGTTTCCGTGCAGCTCGGACACTGCCTCATCGGGCAGGCCCGCCGCCTGGTGGAGGCCATCGACGTTCTGGGTGACCACACCCGAAATCCTCCCCTCGTCCCAGAGCCGGACCACCGCGTCGTGGCCCCGATTGGGCAGAACCCCGGACCGGGCTCCCCATCGCTCGCCGTTGACGTGCATTTGCCAACCCTTGACCCTGAGCTCCGGGCGGGTCCGGTAGCGGCTGATGTGGAAGTCGTCGGGATCGACCTTGGTCCATATGCCATCCGGGCCTCTGAAGTCGGGGATTCCCGATTCGGTGGAGATCCCGGCACCGCTGAACACGAGGATCCTCTGCTTATCGACGAGAACCGCCTTTGCCTCCTCGAATGCACTCACGGTCGGACTCCTCACAAAGTTCAAGTTTCCCTTTTTTCCAGACGATAGAAGATGAGACGTCCGCACTATGTAGGAGATTTTTCATGAAACGCCTGCGCCTCTCAGCCAAGCTGGCACTGGCAATCATCCCGATCGGCCTCGTCGCACTGGTTGCGGCAGGGTTCATCGCGTTTACCTTCTTGATCGACTCCCGGGAACAGAACGAAAGCGCGTACGCCGCAACTGTGGCCGCCGATGCCATCGACACCCTGAATGCAGTATGGGAGGAGGAGGGGGATGCTCGCCAGTTGTACATATTTGGCGACGCAGACAGCGCCGACGAACTTGCGGCCGCCATCCAGCAGACCGACGCCGCCCTCCAGGAATTGAGAGACTCCACCGCAGAGCTCGGGGAGAACACCGGCGGCTTCTTCAATGAGGTTGCCTTCAGTGCTTCGGACGACGTCCGCAGGGTTTCCGACACTCTCAACGCGATGCGATCGATCAGCTCACCGGACGCCACCGAGATCCGTGGGTATCACGAAGTCGCAAGTGCCATCCTCGCCGTCCTCCCCAAGACTTCGTCGATTATCTCCGACCGGCTCCAGTCACGTGATCTCTCAACCGCCTACTTCCTCGCCGAGGGCGGACAGGTCTCGCTGATTCAGGAGCAGCTGATCGAGGAGTTCCGGGCGTCTGTCCTTGACGATTCCGAGTTCGACAACCCGACCTCCCGGGGGAACTTGCAGTCGACGCTGGAAGTCCTCGAGGGTGAGTTCGGCGCCTGGGCGCTGCGCGCCAACCAGACGGCAAATCAGATGTCTGCCGCAATTCTGCGTTACACCCGACTCCCCGATGTCGACCTCAATACCTTCCCTCTCCGCCGCAACGAGGACATCATGAACACCTCCGAGTCAATGGCTCAGAGGGTTGCTGACGACTCGCAGGTGGCCGCGGCTGATTCTCAACGGGAGGCCTACATCGTCGCCGGTGTGGCCGCCGCAATCCTTCTCATCGCACTCTGGGGATCGTACGCAGTCATCCGCTCTGTGGTGCGCAGGGTCCGTGGTGTCACCGAAGCGGCGGTCCGTGTCTCCGAAGAGGACCTTCCCGCTCTGGTCGATGCCCTGCAGAACCCCAACGAGGACATCGGCGACCTCAAGCCGACCAGGATCGAGGCAGCCGGTTCTGACGAAGTCGGTGAGCTCGCCGCTTCGTTTACCAACCTTCACGCCACGCTGATCGACGTAGCCAGCCAGCAGATGGACATCTTGCGCAAGGGCGTGTCCGAGATCTTCGTGACGCTTGCACGGCGCAACAGGAGCCTCGTCGATCGTCAGCTCGCCCTTCTCGACGAGCTCGAGTCCAGGGAGGAAGACCCCGAAACCCTTGGCGGCTATTACAACCTCGACCACCTCGCAACGAGGATGCGCCGCAACGCGGAGAGTCTTCTCGTGCTTGCTGGCTCCGAGCCGACCCGGATTTGGTCGAAGCCTCTCGAAGTGAGCGAAATCATTCGAGCTGCCCTGGGAGAAGTCGACGACTACCAGCGCGTTGACATCATGGCTCTCGAGCCTGCCCTGGTTTCAGGGAGGGCGGTCGCCGACGTCGCCCACCTGATGTCAGAACTTCTCGACAACGGGACCCAGTTCTCCTCGCCTGTCGATCGGGTCCGGGTTGCCGGCCTCTATGACCCGGATGGCTACATGCTCACCGTTTCCGACAGCGGCATCGGGATCTCCAAAGAGAAGATCTCCGAGTTCAATGCACTGCTGGAGAATCCTCCCGTTCTCGGCCTTGCCCTGCAACCAACTCTCGGTATGTACGTCGTGGCGCGTCTTGCTGCCCGCCACGGGATCCGGGTCAAGCTCATCTCGGGCTCTCCGGGAGTCACCGTGCGCGTCTTCCTGCCCAAGGTGCTTCTGGAAGCGGCCAACGCTGACAACGACGGAAGAGATTCGCTGCCCCCGGTTGCATACAAGCCGGCGATCTCTTCGGCTGTGTACAACGGCGCCCGGAGCCAGAGCGACGAGGCTGTCTCGGACCCGGATGACGACGATCTCGCCGCGCCCGCCGCCGACGGGAGTCCTTCGCTCCCCGGGAATATCAAGGGTCGTCACGAACACCCCGGTCGCTCCAGGTCGGTCAAGGTCGACGGGGAGAGAGAAGCGAGACAGGGGAGCCCGTTTGCCGACGAACTCGGATCGGGTTCGCGAATCGGCGAGCTGAAAAAGCGAGTTCCGGGCGAAGCGCTGTGGCTCGAACAGAGCGATGAGGCCGAAGTTGCGGAGAGTACCGTGCCCCGGGTTTCGTGGCAGGTCCACGCCGCCCCCGCTGATACAGGTGACGAACTTTCGCACGAAGACGGGCATGCACAGGAGGAGAACGCAGTGACCGACCCCCAAGCCGCCGCCGACTCTGAATGGGTCAGCGCCGAGCAGGCCAATTCCGAGGATTTCGCCGACGCGGTCGAGGTGGAGGCTGAAGAAGCGACTCCCTCGGACGAGTCGGAGGTAGGGGATAACAGCAGCGCCCCGGCGGAGCAGCCGTGGTGGGTCGAAAAAGAGACTCAAAGGGCGGCGGCCGTCGATTCGCCCCTGGACGCCCAATGGGACGAGCAAGGTTCTCCAGCTGCCGTCCAAGTCGAAGACGGCGTGACTGTCGATAGCACTGTGACACCGGATGTGGCCCCAGCGGGCGAGCATGTCGAGGAGAGGCGCACCAAGATAACCCCGGTCGGCCTTCCGGTTCGCACCCCCGGAGTCTCGTTCCGGGACACCGACGAGACTGCGTCCAGTTCCTCAGCTTCTCGCTCCGGCGCAATAGGTATCAAGTCAGCCCTCACCGACTTCAACGATGGTCGTGCTCTGGCGACCCAAAAGCTCGATGCCCGGGAAGATGACACCGACCAAGAGGAAGGGAGCGACGAGTGAGCACTTCAACAAGCAACCTCAACTGGCTGATCGATCGATTCGCTCAGACGGTTCCTTCGATGAGGCATGCTGTCGTCGTATCTTCCGATGGGCTCGCCCTTGCCCTCTCCAACGGAGTGGACCGGGAGACAGCCGATCGCCTCTCGGCGGTCTCGTCCGGCATGATCGGGCTCGCTTATGGCTCCGCCGGGCGCTTCGGCTCCGGTTCGGTGTCCAATGTGATCGTTGAGATGACAAACGGCTGGCTCTTCGTCACGGGGATCCGGGACGGCAGCCTGCTCTGTGTGCTCACCAAGCGGGAGACAGACATCGGCGCCGTCGCCTACGAAATGGCAGTGTTCTCGGAGAAGGCTGGAGATATCCTCACGCCTGAGGTCCGAGAAGAGCTGAAAGCGGACTTGATAGGTATCGATTGAGCGACATGGCACGTCATTCGTCTGAAGGGCGCCTGGTAAGGCCCTACACAATGACTGGTGGTCGAACCGGTCAGGACGTGCCTGCTATCGCCCTCGAAAGCCTCATATCGGCAACCGAGGAGGGCAGGGCCACCAAACACCAGTTCCGCTGGGAAGCCTCCCGCGTCATCGAATACGCCGGTCAAGGCACAGCCCTGATCGAGCTCGCTGCCCTCATCGATGTGCCGATTGGCGTCATCCGGGTTGTTGTGGCAGATCTCGCCCAACGCGGGGCGGTCGAAATCGTCGACTCGGTCGGCGGCATGTCCACAGATCTCGACGCAGTTGCATACACAGACCTCTTGAAGAAGGTGCTCGATGGCATCCGAAGCCTCTAACAAACCCAGACAGACCCCGGTAAAGATCGTCGTCGCCGGCGGATTTGGCGTGGGCAAGACCACCTTCGTCGGCGCAATCTCGGAGATCGAACCGCTGCGCAGTGAGGCCCTGATCACCCAGGCGAGCGCCGGGGTCGACGAGCTGTTTGAGAATGGTTCGAAGACAACGACAACTGTCGCCATGGACTTCGGGAGGATCTCGCTGAAAGACGGCCTGGTGCTGTACCTGTTCGGGACTCCGGGACAGGACCGTTTCCATTTCATGTGGCACGAACTGGCCAAAGGCGCCATCGGTGCCGTGGTGTTGGTCGACACCCGCCGACTCGATGCTTGTTTCGCAGCTGTCGACTTTTTCGAGCAACGGGACACTCCCTTTATGGTCGTTGTCAATACCTTTGATGGCAGGCTGAACCACAGCCTGGAAGATGTCCGTGAGGCGCTGAACGTCTCGCCAGAGGTCCCGATGGCCTATTGCGATGCCAGAGTCAGAGTCGATGTGCAGAGCACGCTCTATCAGCTTGTCGAATATGCGCTCCTGCGGGCATTGCAGGGAATTCCGGTCTCATGACCGGTAAGAAGTACAAACCAGCGCCACCGGTGGAGCCCAAGACTCCAGTTGAACCCGCTGAAACACAGTCGCAAATCGAGGCGGTCGAGTTCACTCTCGCCAGCCTCGCCGAGAACTCTGACGGGGAGATCGACACCAGGCTGAAGAGCGTGATCGATGCCGCGATCGTCGAGGTGGAACGCATCCTCGGCGAGGGAAAGCGGAAGGCTGAGTCCCTGGTCCAGGACGCCGAACGGCTCCATGCCATCGCCAGCACTCAGGCCGACGAGGCGGAGTCACGCGCCCGCAACGCAGTGGCCGGGGAAGCCCGGGAGCTCCTCGAGAACGTCCAACGTCTTCAATCCCAAGCTGAGGAGAAGGCAGCGAGGGTCATCGCGGAGGCGAAAGCGCGCACCGCTCAGACGGACAAGGAGATCGACGAGCGTCTCGCCGAGGCTGAGGCCGTCTACGAGAAGGTCGAACGACATATAGCGGCCCGTGAGGAGATCCTCGCCGAAGTCCGGAAGAAAGCGGACGCAATTATCCGGACGGCCAAGGCCACCGCAGAAACTGTGAAAGACGAGGCCCGTGAGACAGCTCGCAAGACCACTCAGAATGCTTCGATCGAGGCCGAGCGCATCATCCAAGTGGCCAAGGAAGAGGCCCGCCTGCACATGGACCGGGTAACTATCCAGGAGCGGGATGCCAAAGAGCGTCTCGAAGCAGCGAGAGCCCGCTCACAAACCGGTTGACCGATAAAACGAAAATGACGCTCAGTCGTCGACGTGTCGTGGGGGAAGGCCGACCCGTTCCGCCAGCGCCTCTTCCCGATCCCTGACTATGCGGCGTCCGATCTGGCGGGCGGCGTTGGTGATCCACATCGAGGTCTGGACGCCGCCGTGTAGTCGGCTTCGCCGAAAGCATCGATGCGCCGCTGTTCGAGAAGCCGGTTGGCTTGTCCGAACTCCACTTCCGATCCAGGGCGGTAGACGGCGTACGTCTTGCCACCGTTGGCGCCGACTACGGAGAAGACGGGCACATCTGAGGGGCCGTCGGCGATGTAGATCATGTTCTGGAACGGAACTCGCCGGTCTTCTGGAGCGATCTTGGAATTGACGTCGATGTTCGGGTTCCGGTTTGTCCCCTTGTTGATCTCGAAGATGGCCCGGGTCTTGGTCGTATTGTCGATTGTGTAGACCAGCTGGCGGATCTCCCGATCCGGGGAGAACAACGGCTCCTGGCCCTCGGAGTAACCCGGAGGCGCAACCAATTCGGCGAACTCACACGCCCAAATCTCCGACATGTATGGGGCGATCGAGGAGCCCATGATCATCTGACGCAGGCCCGTCGATACCACATAGTGCTCGACGACGATCTGGTGCTCGGCGAAACCGGGCTCGGACTCGACGGTCTTATCGAGAAGGTCGAAGAAGTCAGGGAGGCCGGGGTAGAACTCGATCTCGGCGCCCAGTTCGAACAGGACGTCGTTGCTCAAACCAGCCATCTTCCCTTCTCGGACGTAGGTGAGGATGTGGTGCAGATACAGAGCGTCCCGTGCCACAAGGTGGGCGCCATGGTTGATGTAGAAGTCCTCGAGACCATCGACCTCGGCCCAGAAGTCGGGCTCATTGAGCTCGAAGCGACGGAACAACGGGCCTTGCATATTGCCGGGGATGAGGGTCTTGTCGAAGTCCCAGATGACCGCAATGACGTTTTGGGGGAAGAGCTGGCGGTTCATTGTTTTCTCTAAGGCTATCCACAACCCCGGAAATGGCAATGGGTAGCCCCCTTTGCGCCGGGCCGTTAGCGTGGGTGCATGGAGTGGTTCACTGACACCACGGGCATCTCGGCCTCGGACCAGATGAAGATCCTTGCCTCGTTGGCGGTCATCGTCGGCGCGATAGTGCTCCGATCGCTTGTGTTGCGATACATCCAGTCCCGGGTTGACGACGACAGTGAGTCCCAGGTCCTCTATCGAGCCCGGAAGATAGCCAGCTACACAGCGACTCTGGTGGTCCTGGTGTCGCTGGCATTCATCTGGATCGACGCCTTCGACAACCTGGCGACATTCCTCGGGCTGCTTTCGGCCGGTATCGCCATTGCGCTGTCGGACCTGCTGAAGAACATGGCAGGCTGGGCATACATACTCACCCGGCGTCCGCTGAGCGTTGGCGACCGGATCGAAGTCGATGGCACCGTCGGCGACGTCGTCGATGTGAGGCTGTTCCGCTTTTCACTGATGGAGGTCGGTCATTGGGTAGATGCCGAGCAGGCGACGGGCAGGCTCGTCCACGTGCCCAACGGGATCGTGTTCAGCCAGCAGCTCGCCAACTACACCGAAGGCTTCAGCCACATCTGGGAGGACCTCCCGGTATTGCTCACATTCGAGTCCGACTACGAGCTTGCCGAACAGATCATCCGCAGGATCCTGGCCGAAAAGGCACCCGACGTCGAAGCCACGGCGGGGGCGAAGATTCGCCAGACGGCTCGCACTTATCAGATCAGGGTGGGCACCCTGACTCCCACCGTATACCTCTCCGTGCGTGACAGCGGTGTGCTGCTCACCGCCCGGTACCTCGTCGAAGCCCGATCCCGCCGCGGGGTGTCGGAGGCGATCTGGAGGGCATTGCTCGAAGCTTTCTCAGGTGAGGACACCATCGACTTTGCCTACCCGACGTATCGCATCGTTGGCGGAGGCGCCCCACCGGAGCGAGACGCCTAGCTCACTTCTTCAGCTCGCAGAAGCGCCAGTCGCCGCGTCGTATGTGCCCCGGACTCCACCGGCAGCACGTAGCCGTCGTCAGTGACCTCCGGGCATGCCTTGGCGATGGCCATCGCCGACCACCCTTCACCGCATCCAAGGTCTGCGACACGTGCGGGGCCAGAGAGACTTTCGTGAACGTGGGGCACCGACGGGAACCAGCTCGTCTCCAGGTCGCTGGCAAACCAGGGGCGGTTCTTATTCCCCTGGCCGGTTCGCATTTCCGGTCCGAACCGGCCCTTGTCCGCGCCACCGATAACCCGATCATCTGCGTCGCCAACCATCTCCGGCACTTACCTCGAGCTGCTCCTCGAGGTGGACGCCACAGCTGCTGTCTGAACGAACTCAGCCCTTCAGGAACGAGAGCAGGACCTTCCTGGTGTGATTGTCGACGTTTGTGTCTACCAGGACCAGGGACTGCCAGGTGCCCAATTGGAGTTGTCCATCGAGGACGGGGACGGTCACCGAGGGACTGATGAAGGCCGGCAGCACATGATCCCGCCCGTGGCCCGGAGTGCCGTGGTCATGGCGCCATCTGCCGGGCTCCGGCGGTAGGAGGGTGTCCAGCGTCTGGAGCAGGTCGGTATCGCTGCCGGCACCTGTCTCGAAGATGGCGATCCCCGCGGTGGCGTGGGGCACAAAAACGGAGACAAGCCCGTCACCGAGATCAGCGCAGAAGACGGCGACCTCGGATGTGATGTCGGTTGCATCCGGGTCCGACCCGGTGCGGATCTCGAGAGTTGCGGTCTCCACGACTGGTTCGAGCGTTAGCTCTCGCAGTTTTCCTCGAACCAGGCGTTGATGTTGTCGCTTGCCTCCTCGAAGGCATCGTTGTCCATCGATTCCGCCAGTGCTGAAAGTTCGGCCAGCTGTTCGGCGTCGGGTGTGGTTCCTGCCTCGTAGCCGGACTCGGCGAGTGCGGTGTAGAAAGCGGCGAGCTGTTCGGCGATTACATCCAGATCGTCTTTGATCTCATCCGGAGCGGCTTCGGCCATCGCCTCGAGCTGGTCTGCAGAGAGCTGCAGAGACTCTTCGTCGAGACTTCCGCCAAATGCCTGCGCCATTCCTGTCGTATAGGCGCCCATCGCTGCGGCCATCCCCTGCGCGGCGTCGAGGCAAGTTGACGAGAAATCATCGATTCCGACGCTGCCGTCGTTGCCGTCGTCGGGCGTTGTTGTCGTAGTCGTGGTGACGTTGCCGTCGTCAGACGACGCAGGGGTCGTGTCATCGCTCCCGGCTCCGCCGCCGCATGACACGACGACGAGGGCAACCAACAACACGCCAAGGACCCGGACTCCAGCAAATTTCTTCATGAGTTCCCCACTAGATCGAACAGTCCGGACACTCTAGCGACGGCGATCGACCCTGGATGGCCGGGGTCAGTCTGCCTCGTGGATGCTCCGCATCGACCACAGGAGTGTTCGCATCGTCCGCGGCTGCTTGAGGACCGTGACCACGGCCGAGGCGACGTCTTCGGGGCGCATCATGTCGGCGAGGCCCGGCATGTCCGGGGTGCGTCCGGAGCCCATGGCGAATTCGGTTGCGGTCCCTCCCGGGCTCAGAGTCGACACCCTGATGCCGTGCTCGCGCAGCTCCCGGTCGAGAGCTCCGGCCAGGCCGACCTGGGCGAACTTGGTGGCAGCATAAACGGCTTCGTCAGCTGCGCCGCGCAGTCCGGCGACGGACGCAACGATCAAAATGTCACCCGCGCCGGCTTCTATGAACCCGGGCACGGCAGCCCGGATCGGCCATACCGTCCCGGCGATATTGGTTTCCATCATCTCGTTGAGCTGCTCGTCGCTCAGGTCCATGATCCCGCCGTATGCACCGATCCCGGCGTTGGCGACCAGCGCATCGAGCCGCCCGAACTTCTCGTACGCCTGCGCGATGAGACGACCCGAATCTTCGGGCTTGGTCACATCCATCTCTACCACAGCCACGGTCTCCCCTAATTCGGATGCGAGCTCATCGAGGCGGTCGGTGCGCCTGGCTCCGAGCACCAGAGACACTCCTTCGGCTGCAAGAGCGCGGGCGCTGGCGGCCCCGATCCCCGCACTGGCTCCGGTGATGGCTGCGACTGTTCCGCTGATGTCTCTCATTTGGACTCCTGTGCTGGTTGGCGATGCTGAGTGTTGCCCGTTTATCCCACCATATTTGGTAGCCGGTGGATGGGCGAACAGGTCGCCGGCGCCGAAGGTGTGGCGACGGTTCTAGGCTCACCGGAAATGGCCATCACAAGCTCCCGGTTTGTGCAGATGGGCGACCGGCAGGTCCCGGTGGTGCTGCCCAATACCCGCGACCCCCGCCTGCACACGGCCTCGGTCATCATCTCGGTGCACGTCATCGGGATCACTGCTCTCGGGTTCAGGGTCTCGGTACCGCAAATATTCTCTGCGATTGTGACGGCCGCCGCGATCGACGTGGTCCTGGCCTACCGCAGCACCGGCAAACTGGTCTGGCCGGCTAGCGGAATGCTCACCGGAAGCGGGGTGGCGCTGATCCTGCGGCTGGTCGGGATGGAGAGCGGCAACTACTGGAGTTGGGAAGGCTGGTACCTGTTCTCTGCAATTGCCGGGATCTCGCTGCTCACCAAACACCTGATCCGCTTCGGCGGAACCCACGTCTTCAACCCGTCGAACGTGGGCCTGGTGGCGGCCTTCCTCATTCTGGGTAGCGGCGTGGTCGAGCCCCTCGACTTCTGGTGGGCACCGATGGGTTTTTGGATGGGGTTGGCGTATCTCGTGATCATTGTCGGAGGGATCCTCATCACCCGTCGGCTCCGGCTCCTCGAGATGGCAGTCGGCTACTGGGCGGCCCTCACCGGTGGCCTCGCGGTCCTGGCCGGTTCCGGCCACTGCATGACCGCGGCTTGGTCGGTCGACCCAGTCTGCGGGACCAGGTTCTGGACTGCTCTGGTCACCTCCCCGGAGATTCTCATCTTCATGTTCTTCATGATCACCGACCCCAAGACCGTCCCGTCCGGGCGCCTGGCCCGTCTTGTCTTCGCGTTGAGCCTCGGCGCGGTGACGACAATGCTCATGGCGCCGCAAACCGTCGAGTTCGGGACGAAGGTGGCTCTGCTGGGAAGCCTTGTGTTGTGGAGCCCAATCCGCGGTGCTTTCGATCGGTACCTCCCTGACGCGGATCCGAACCGCACGGCGTTCACCGAACTTCTCGACCGGTCGACCGGAGTGAGCCGACGCGCGGCGAAAGTCTTCGCCAGTGGGCTTGCAGTTGGTTCGTTCGTCGTCGTACTCACTGTTGTGATCGTTCTCGCCGGCGCTCCGGCCCGGGCTCCCATCGATTCGGGATCGGTGCCGTCGGCCCCGGGAATTGTCGCTGACATCGATCCGGCCGGCCTGCCCGAAGTGGTCGTCGGCCCAGGCATGGAGGCAGTCAGCATCGATGTCGACGGGGAGTTCTCCCGGAGTCTCGCCGTCAACCTCGTAGAGAACCTATGGATCGAAGGCGAAGCAATCCGCCTTGGGGACGGGAGCTTTCTCGCCGGGGCCGACGCCGCCAATCGGCTGGTGGAGATGCAACAGAGGGTCGACGACGCGATCGCAACCGGTGAGCGGGTGGTCCACGAGTACCGGTTCGAATCTCTCACCCTCGGTGTGGCAGACAACGGGGGAGACCAGCTGGGGGCAGCCCTGTCTTTGGCGGCCACCGGCACCCTCGGAGTCGTCAGCTACGACGCCTTCGGTACCGAGCAGGACCGGAGCGAGGCACCGTTCGCCGCCACCTTCATCATGCGCCAGCTGGGTGGAGACAGGTGGCTCCTGGTCGAAGTGCGTCAGGATTAGCCCGCTTCGGTAACCAACCTCATCACCCCAGCGGAGACCACTCCTCGTAGGTCGCCTCGTTGCGGTCCACTACAATGAATCGGTCGGCGTCGACTTCTATCCACGGCCCCGCTTCACCGTCAGGCCAAACGACGCGAATCTCGGCTTCGGAGGCACCACCAAGCCCGATGTGGATCCAGCCGAGTTGGCCGCCGGCGTGGCCACCGCCCACCGTTATCTCGCGGCGGATGATCCCGTCGTCGTGTCGGACCTCGATCCATGAGCCGATAGCGTCAGAATTGGGACCGGGCTGCTTGATGTCGACAACAATCCAGTGTCCCGGCGCCACCTCGTCTCCGGGCGTGGCCGGCCCGAGGTTTCTCCATAGCTTCACGTTCTCACGGCGGTCGACTACAACGACGTCGAGGAGACCGTCGAGATTCAGGTCGACAACTGCTGCACCCCGGCTCCGTCCCATGCTTGCGAGCCGGGCCACACCGGCCCCTTCGACAAAGGTCCCATCGGGTTGCCCGAGGAGGAGGTTGTTGGGATCTTGCATCGCGAACTCGGGCACGGCATCGACGTTCCCCTTCGTGACGAAAAGGTCCATGAAGCCGTCATTGTTGACGTCTTCGAACTCGGCATGCCAGGCCGTCGAAGGTCGGGTCGTATCGCCCGCAAAGGGGCGGTGTGCGGTAGCACCCGAAGAAAGTGCGATGTCTTCGTACGTCGGGTTCTCCGGCCCGTCGACGAGCGTCTGCAGCTTGTTGTCACCCTGGCTCGTCAGAAAGATTTCAGGTAGAGCGTCTCCGTCGATGTCGTGGCTGGCGATGCCCATGCCCCAGATCTGAGTCTCTTGCCACCCGTCCTCGCGGGTGTAGAGCGTGGGCGCCTCGCCCTCCACAATGCGCCAAAGCTGCTCCTCGCCATCGCGGTAGTAGTGGCGGTCATTGGTCATCCTCAAGTCGCGTTGTCCGCTCCGACCCCAGTCGCTGAAGAGGATCGAAAGTGTGCACCACCCGGGTGTGAGCCGCTCCGGGGTGCCGTAGCCGCTTTCATCCGGACGAAACATGAAGTGATCGGCGCATCCTTCGGCCCGCTGACCCTCCTCGGGGATCTCTAGATAGTTCCCGAAGGCGAGGGTCGGGAGGGCGGCATCCCCCTCCCAGGTGGCGCTGAACGAAGCTGTCCAATCATCGCCTCCGTCCACTCCCCATATCTCATTTGCCCGTTCGAATCGGCAGTCGCCGAGACCTCGGAGCATGAGATTTTCTCCGACCCGGAGCACCGCCAGGTCGGTGACTCCGTCCGAGTCGACATCGAGCGGGTAGGCCCCGCTGACCCCGTCGACGTCCGTGAGCGGGTCGGACCGCTTCGAGAATCGGAGTTCGCCACCGGCTTTGCCTTCGTTGCGGAACAGTGACGCGGCGCGGGAACCACCGGCAAAGTACAGGTCGGGCATCCCGTCGTCGTCACAATCGAAGGAGGCGACTCCGCCGCCGACGAAGAACAGGAACTCTCCGTCGTAGACATGCTCCACTACGGATTCCTCGCCAAATAGCGGGGGCCCTGCCGCCTCCCGGCTCCCCTCACCCTCGATTAGTTGCATGGCTGCGAGGGCGAGACCCGAGGTGACGACGGCGCCCAAGACCAGACCGGCCAGTAGGAGGAGGACGTTCCTCGATCGCCGAACCGCTGCTTCGGTCATCGCGCTTGCCGGGTGGGGGCGGGAGGTGGACAATGCGACGAAGCCGTCACAGAGAGAGAGCCAGAGTGGAAAAGACCCAGAATCCGCTGAGGTGGGGTGTTCTTGGCGCCGCCGACATCGCGGTGCACAAAGTGATCCCTGCGATCAATGCGTCCCGGGAGGGCCGTGTCGATGCCATCGCGTCGCGGACGGAAGATCGGGCTAGGAGCGCTGCCGGAGCCCTCGGAATTCCCAGGTGGTTCGGGTCGTATCAGGGTCTCCTCGACGATCCGGACATCGAAGCCGTTTACATCCCCCTGCCCAACCATCTCCACAAGGAGTGGACTCTCGCCGCGGCCGCGGCGGGAAAGCACGTCCTCTGTGAGAAGCCGCTGGCGATGTCGTCCCAGGATGCAAGGAAGATGATCGATGCATGCGAGGCGGCCGGGGTGAAGCTGATGGAGGCCTTCATGTACCGGCTCCACCCGATGTGGCTCGAGGTACGGAGCCTCGTCGACGGGGGAGCTATCGGTGACCTCGTTGCCATCCAATCCTTCTTCTCCTATTACAACGACGACGCATCCGACATACGCAACATCCCCGAAGTCGGGGGTGGCGCCCTCTACGACATCGGCTGCTATCCGGTGAACGTGGGTCGGATGCTGTTCGGTTCCGAACCGACGGTGGTCAAGGCGTCGATCCGGCGCGATGCCGACTTCGGTACCGACACCATGACTTCGGCCGTCCTCGATTTCGGGGGCCGGCACATGACCTTCACCTGTTCGACCCGCATGGCAGACCATCAGTGGGTGGGGATCCAGGGGACTACGGGCCGACTGGTGGTTGAAATCCCGTTCAACATCCCGCCCGATCGCTCCACCCGCATCCTGCAGTACGAAAACGGATCGCCATCGGCAAAGGTTCACGAGATTCCCCCGACCGACCAGTACGGGGTCCAGGCCGACGGGTTTGCACGAGCGATACGCAATGACACCGCCGTTCCGACCCCGGTCGTCGATGCCATCGGGAATCTGGTTGTCATCGAGCAAATCTTCGCCGATGGAGCCAGCTAACCCACTCACGCACTCGCCGGAGCGGCAACGGCCGCATCTGTTACCACCGTTCCATCGCTGCCTGCAACAGCGTTCTTGCCGTTGAAGGCGGCGGGACTGGCGATCACTTCAGCGAAAACCAGCTCCGCTGCCCCCACCAGAGGGGCATCGACACCCAACTCGCAGCGACGGATCGTTGCCATTTCTGCGGGCGCTTCAAGTGAGGACTCCTTTGCCCCTCGTCGAACCGAGTTCTCCAGATACTCGAACAGCTGCGAATGGAAACCCCCGATGACGACCACCTCAGGATTGAAGCTGTTGATCAAGTTGCCGATCCCGATCCCCAGCCATCGCCCGATATCGTCCAGCGCTGCGAGAGTCGCGGAGTCGCCCTTGTCGGCTCTGGACACCAACTCCTCGAGTAGTGCCTGACCAACCATTCCGTCCGGGAGCCCGGCGCGGCGAGCCAGTGCCTCCTCCCCCGCTTCAGTCTCCCAACATCCCATCGAACCACAGCGGCACCGGTGTCCGGCAGGGTTGATCATGTTGTGTCCCGATTCACCGGCGTAACCGGCCGACCCCAGCATCGGGGTGCCGTTGATGATGATCCCGGTCCCGATACCCACCTCCCCGGCGACGTAAATCAGGTGGCCGACCCCCCTGCCCGCGCCCCGCCGGTATTCGCCGAGGGCACCGAGGTCCGCTTCATTGGCGAGCATGATGCGCTCGATCGCGAGTTCTTCAGCGGCGATCTCGCCCAAGGGCACATCGCGCCACCCCAGGTTGGGAGCGATGTGGATGAATCCGTCCGAGCGCCGAACCACCCCGGCGACTGCGATGCCGGCACCCACGAGAGTGTGACCTGCCGGCAGCGCGGCGAGAAGAGGTGCGGCCAGACCAGCCGCATGTTCGATTGCCTCCCTTGGAGACGATGTTCCTCGGGGTCGGGCGACGCGTATCTCGTCGTACACCTTTCCACCGAGGCCAACGGTTCGCGCCGCCACCGAGTCAACGGTCAATTCGAGGGCGAGCACTACCGCCCCATCCGGTCGGGCGCTGGCGACGGGGGAGGGCCGGCCCGGCCCGACGCTGGCCACGCCGGGACCCTCGGTAACGAGCTCGAGTGCGACCAACTCTCCGATCAGGTCACGGATCGTGGAACGGTTGAGTCCGGTCCTCACCGCGAGATCGGAGCGGGACAGGGGCCCGGAATGGTGGAGACGGTCGAGGACGGCGGCGAGATTATGCCGCCTCAGCTCGTCGGCGGCGACACCACGGCGACGGTTCACAGAGCTTCCATCTGAAATCCGACTCGGATTCTGCAACACAGCGCCTTTTGTTGTGGACACCACAATATAGATTGCACCAATCGCCGAAAGGGAAACGAGATGCTTTCCCAGCAGTTCGCGAAACTCACAGGCTAATTTGTTGCAGAGCAGAACAATTGGTGGGTATTCTCGTCCGAGCCGAATCATCAGATGCGGCCGCTGCCCGCCAGCAGCTGCAATTACCCGATCTGATGATGCCCCCGGGTCCGACCCGTAGGGCAAGGTGTCGGGCTTCGTCCCGGCCGAGGGAGTTACTACGAGGAGGAATATTGAAGACGAAGAAGAACATTTGGGCTCTGCTGGCCGTGCTTGCACTGCTAGCTGCTGCCTGTGGCGACGGAGGAACCACCGAGACCACCGTCGGTTCCGGCGGCGAGACGACAACAACAGTTGAAGGTGGCGGAGGTGACGACGACATCGTCATCGGCGTCTCCTGGAACAACTACAACGAAGAGCGCTGGGCACGTTGGGATGAGCCTGCGATCCGGGATGCCATCGAGGCAGCCGGAGGGACCTACATCTCTACCGACGCCGGCTCTTCGGCTGAGCAACAAGTCACTGATGTCGAGCAGTTGATCACCGATGGCGCAGACGCGTTGATCATCCTCGCCCAGGACGGAACGGCAATCTTGCCGGCCGTCGAGAGCGCGCTCGAGCAGGGCATCCCCGTGATCGCCTACGACAGATTGATCGAGGACCCGGAAGCGCTCTATGTCACCTTCGACAACATCGGAGTGGGGCGGCTTCAAGCCGAGGTCGTGTTTGAGATGGTGCCCGAGGGCAACTACGTGATTATCAAGGGCGACTCCGGCGACGCCAATGCCGACTTCCTCCGTGAAGGATTCGAGCAGGTGATCGGTGAGGCTGTCGCGGCTGGCGATATCACAATCGTTGGTGAGAGCTACACCGACAACTGGGACCCGGCGCTCGCGCAGACCCAGATGGAGCAGTTCCTCACCCAGGCCAACAACGAGGTCGATGCAGTTCTCTCCGAGAACGACGGCATGGCCAGTGGTGTGGTCTCGGCCCTCGAGGCCCAGGGCCTTGCCGGTGAAGTGCCGGTCTCGGGCCAGGATGGCGATCTCGCCGCCCTGAACCGGGTTGCTCTGGGAACCCAGTCAGTGTCCGTCTGGAAGGACGCCCGCGAACTCGGCACAGCAGCCGGCGAGGCTGCCGTAGCCCTGGCACAGGGCACCGCCCTCGCCGACGTCGCTGGCGTGATCCAGTTCGACTCACCGGGCGGGAACTCCATGACGTCGATCCTCCTCGAGCCGATCGCCATCGTTCAGGACAACCTGAACCTTGTAGTCGACGCAGGATGGATCGAACTCGAGGCCCTGTGCCAGAACGTCGAAGCAGGCACGGTGGACGTCTGCGAATAGCAGTCGAATCACCCGAAACAGGTAAATGACTATGCACAACGCCCCCGGCCCAGATGCCGGGGGCGTTGTCTATTCTTCGACGGCGGTGAGCAGATGAGCATTACTGAGTTACCACCCAAGGACTCCGAGCAACTCCACGAGGACTCCCCGCGCGGGTCGTTGAAGGGAATAATCCGATCCACCGAGATCGATACCCGCATGCTGGGCATGGTCGGGTTGCTGCTTGTGATCTGGGTGGGATTCAACATCATGTCCGGCGGCACATTCCTGTCGCCCCGGAACCTCTGGAACCTCTCGGTGCAGTTTGCGCCCGTGGCGATCATGGCCACAGGGATGGTGCTCATAATCGTGTCGCGGAACATCGACCTCTCGGTCGGTTCGATGCTCGGCTTCGTGGGAATGGCCATGGCGCTGATCCAGGCCGAGATCCTGCCTCGATCGATCGGCTTCGACCACCCGCTCACGTGGGTCATCGTTCTCCTTGTCGGGCTGCTCCTCGGCGCCCTCGTGGGCATGTTCCAGGGTTTCATCGTCGCCTACGTCGGGGTCCCGTCATTCATCGTCACACTCGGCGGGCTCCTGGTCTGGCGGGGAGTCGCCTGGTCGCTCGCCAGCGGGCGGACCGTGGCACCGATGGACTCGACGTTCCAATTGCTCGGCGGCGGCTCGCGGGGCTCGATCGGCGAGGTTGGAAGCTGGGTGGTAGGCGCCATCGCGTGCGCTGCCATCATATTTGGTCTCATCAGCAGCCGGAGGCGCCGTATCAAATTCGGGTTCCGCCTCCGTCCGATGTGGGCAGTTGTGGGTCTGGGTGTAGTCGGTTGCCTGGCCGTGCTCGGAGCGGTGTGGGTGATGAACAGCTACTACCTGCCCGAGAACGTGGCCCGCCAGGTTGCAGAAGATCAAGGGATCGCCTGGCCCGCGGGAGGGCTGCAGATTCCGCTCGGAATTTCCTATCCCGTGCTCATCGCCATCGGGATGATGTTGATCATGGGTTTCATCGCCAATCGCCGACGATTCGGACGGTACGTTTTCTCCATCGGCGGCAATCCCGAAGCAGCGGAACTCGGTGGCATCAATACCAAGTGGACCGTGGTCAAAGCGTTCATGGTCATGGGCATCCTCGTCGGAGTCGCTGCAGCGGTGACGATCGCCCGGCTCAACGCGGCTACAAGCGGTCTTGGCACGCTCTCGGAGCTCTACGTGATTGCAGCTGCGGTAATCGGAGGCACGTCCCTCGCCGGGGGCATCGGAACTGTGCAGGGTGCAGTGCTCGGTGCTCTCGTCATGCAGTCGCTGCAGTCGGGCATGGTGCTGATGCGTGTCGATGCGCCGCTTCAGGACATCGTGGTGGGAATCGTGCTGGTAGCGGCCGTGGCGGTTGATGTGTTCTTCCGGAGGAGGTCGGAGCGATGAACGACCAGGTGACACCGTTGGTCGAGATGCGGGAAATGAGCGTCAGTTTCGGTGGTGTGCACGCCGTCGAAAACGTGAACTTCAACCTGATGCCGGGAGAGATCCATGCCCTGGTTGGTGGGAACGGTGCCGGAAAGTCCACCCTGGTGAAGACACTGGCCGGGGCGCAGCGTGCCGACTCCGGGCAGATCTACGTCGACGGAGAGCCGGTTTCGATCGCCAACCCGAGAGATGCGAAGGCATTGGGAATCGAGACGATCTATCAGAACCTTGCCCTGGCGGAGAACATCGACGCTCCCGGAAACATGTTCCTCGGGAGGGAGCTCACCACCGGCTTCGGCAACCTCGACGACTCGGCGATGGAGAACGCGACCCGAAAGATCATGGGACGCCTCAACCCGAAATTCGAGAACTTCACCCGCCCGGTCGCATTTCTCTCCGGAGGCCAGCGACAGTCCGTTGCCATCGCCCGGGCCGTCCACTTCAACGCCCGCATCCTCATCATGGATGAGCCGACGGCAGCGCTTGGCCCCTCAGAGACCGAGCAGGTGCGCAACCTGATCCGACAGCTCAAAACCGAGGGCATAGGGATCGTCCTCATCAGCCACGACATCCACGACGTGTTCGACCTGGCCGACCGGACCACTGTCATGCTCCAGGGCAAGGTCGTCGGCACCGTGTCCAAGGGCGAGGTGACGATGGATGAGATCCTGGCCATGATCATCATCGGCAAAGCCCCCCAGGACCTGACCCAGAGCGAGATTGCCGAAATCCGCGGCTGATCTCTAGCCGGCGGACCTTTCGCCGGAAATAATCGCGTTGAAGCTTGGGCTCAGCGCCGGATACAGGTCGCGGTAGACCCGATGAGCTGCTTGATACTTGCCGGTATCTTCCGAGGGGCTGGCCGCAGGTTGGATGGTGACAACATCGGCGCACGCGGCTTCCACGCTCTCGAACCATCCTGAGCCAGTTGCCGCAAGCAGTCCCGCCCCGTAGGCGGCTCCTTCTTCTGTCGCTACGGTGGCAATCTCGGCTCGAAGAACGTCGGCGAGGATCTGGCGCCACAGACTGCTCCGTGTTCCTCCACCGGAAGCCCTGATCTGGACCGGGGTGTCAAGACCGGCCTCCTGCATGAGGTCGAGGCCGTCCCGCAAGCCAAACGCTACCCCCTCCAATACGGCGCGGGTCAGGTGCCGGATGTCGTGTCTGATGGTCAAACCGACGAAGGCACCCCTGGCCGCCGGGTCGGCATGGGGTGTCCGTTCCCCGGTGAGATAGGGAAGGAAGAAGAGCCCGTCGCTGCCGGCCTCGACTTCGGCCGCACCGGCGGTCAGTTCGTCGAACGACTTCCCGGGAGCGATAGCATCCCGGAACCAACGGAAACTTCCTGCCGCGGAGAGCATCACGCCCATCATGTGCCAGCGGCCGGGGACCGCATGGCAGAAGGAGTGGACGCGGCCACCGGCTTCGATAGAAGGGCCGTCTGTGGTGGCGAAGACCACACCGGAGGTACCCAAAGAGAGGGCAACCACGCCCGACTCGACAGCACCCACTCCTACAGCATTTGCCGACTGGTCGCCGCCACCGGCGATAACCGGTGTTCCGGCCGCCAGGCCAGTAGCGGCAGCGGCGTCGTGGTGGATGGTCCCGGTGATCTCCGGGCCCTCAAAAGTCGGTGGCAGTAGGGCGCGGTCGATGCCCAGGGCGTCGAGCACCTCCAGAGACCACGTCCGGCGGGCGAGGTCGAAAAGGATTGTCCCCGATCCGCCGGCGACATCCATTGCGTATTCCCCGGTCAGCCGATAACGGAGGTAGTCCTTCGGTAGCAAAACGTGTCTTACCTTCGCCCAGTTCTCCGGCTCGTTGTTCGCCACCCAGAGCAGCTTCGGCGCGGTGAAACCGGTGAGGGCATCGTTTCCGGTGATCTGGATCAAGCGTTCGGCACCCACCTTCTGGCGGATTTCGTCGCACTCTGCCGCGGTCCGCTGGTCGTTCCAGAGGATTGCCGGCCTGACCACATCGCCGTTTTCGTCGAGGAGAACCGAACCGTGCATCTGCCCGGTGAGGCCGACCGCCTCCACATCTGAGCCCTTTACGTTGCTGGCAGCGAGGACGTTTCCGACGGCCTCGATGGCGCCTTCCCACCACCGAGCGGGTTCCTGTTCCGTCCAGAGTGGCCGGGGGGTCTCGTATCCGTAGGACGCCGTTCCGACGCCTCTGACTGCGCCCGCGTCGTCGACGAGGATCGCTTTGGTGGCGGTCGTCGAGACATCGAGGCCAATGACAAAGCTCATGCGGTCACCGTGGCGATTGCGGATTCGAGATCGCCACAGGGGACTACTTCCCAGACCTCGGTGTGCGTGACATCCTCGCCAGGCTCGAGGCGGACCAGAGGCCCGACGCTCTCCACTTCACAGAACAGTTCGTTGGCGTAGACCTGGGCGATTGCGCCGCGGTCGGGATATTCCCCGGTTGGGGCAGAGAAACGCTTGGTGAACAAATGGCCGTCTCTGAAGTATCCGGCGCAGCGGGGGTCCGGCCCGGAGCCCAGCTTGACCGGCTTCCCGGGTGAGGCATGGATCAACGCTGCTTCCCCGGCCCAGGATATCCGTTCGTCGTCGAGGCGGGTGTACGGCCACACGACGAGGCTCCTGTCTGCTCCGGGACCTTCGCCGGAACCCACGACGGGGAGGATGGCGACACCCCCCAGGGCGACCTGCGTGATTGCCCATGGGCTGGCTTCGATCGGTTTCTCTCCTACCCAGCCCAGGCGATGATCGACTTTGAGCCCGGACTTCGACCAGTGGAGTTGGATCGCCTTCTCGAAGCCGGCCATATCCGCCGGGGCGGTGATGGTGAGGCTGTCGGTCCCCGAAGTGATTGTGCATTCCCGGTCGTCGGGTGCGTAGGTGATAGGGGGGTCCTCCGGAGACACCCAGAGCCGATGCCCGCCCCGGAACTGGTACTCCGATCCGGAGGGGTGGGTGGCTGACACTTCCGGGTCGAGTGTGACGAAAATCTCAGGGCTGTCGGTGTGCTTGAAGCCGACGACTCGGGGTCCAAACGCTGTTGCAACAGCCACCTCAAACGGTCCTAGCCGGTGAGTTACCTCGCTCGGGTTCTCGGATCCGGGCCTTGCCAAACCTCTACTTCTCCTGTGACCAGATGACGCGGTTGGTCCTGTTTTCGAGTAGCTCCTGGCTTCCGGAAACGGGCGCCGGATCGACGTCGCCGGACATGACTTTGTCTTCGAGGGTTTCGAGGGTCTCGGTTCCCTCCAGAATCTGTCTGCCGAGATCGTCGGACCACCCGGCATACCTCTCCGCGAGCGGCCCGGAGAGTGTCTCTTGTTCGACGAGGTCGGCGGCGACGAGTAGTGCTTTGGCGAGGGTGTCGATTCCGCCGATGTGGCCATGGAAGAGATCGGTGCGGTCGATCGACTGACGGCGCAGTTTGGTGTCGAAATTGAAGCCGCCGGTGGTGAACCCCCCACCACGCAGGATCTCATAGAGCACCAAGGAGAGCTCGTCGACCGAGTTGGGGAACTGGTCGGTGTCCCAACCGTTCTGGTAGTCGCCGCGGTTGGCGTCGACCGACCCGAAGATGCCGTTGGCGACGGCGTACGCCACCTCATGGTGGAAGCTGTGCCCGGCGAGGGTTGCGTGGTTCCCCTCGATGTTCACCTTGTATTCGTCGACCAGGTCGAAGCCCTCGAGGAAGCCATGGACAGATTGGCTGTCGTAGTCGTATTGATGCTTGGTGGGCTCGGCCGGCTTCGGCTCGATGAGGAGGGTCCCTTCGAAGCCGATCCTGTGCTTGTGGGCGGCGACCAGCGTGAGAAACCGGGCGAACTGCTCCCGTTCCTGTTTGAGGTCGGTGTTGAGCAGCGTCTCATAGCCCTCGCGCCCTCCCCAGAGCACGTAGTTGGCGCCACCGAGGCGGTGGGTCGCTTCGAGGACGTGCTTGACCTGGGCTGCGGCGTAGGCGAACACTTCCGGATCGGGGTTTGTGGCGGCGCCCGCTGCATAGCGGGGATGGCTGAACAGGTTGGCAGTGCCCCACAGAAGTTGGATACCGGTTTCTGCCATCTTCTCCTCGGCGTAGCCGACCATCTCCTCGAGGTTCCGGGCCGTCCCCGCAAAGGTGTCGGCCTCAGGGGCGATGTCGACGTCGTGAAAGCAGAAGAAGGGGACGCCGAGCTTGGTCACGAATTCGAAGGCTGTGTCCATCTTCTGACGCGCGGCTGCGATCGGGTCCCCCGTGCCCGCCAGCCAGGGCCGGTCGAAAGTTCCCGCGCCGAACACGTCACTACCCGGCCAGTTGAACGAATGCCAGTAACACACCGCGATGCGAAGATGGTCCTCCATCCGCTTCCCGAGGACGATGCGATCCGGTTCGTACACCTGGAAAGCCAGATCGTTGTCTGACCCAAGCCCCTCGAACCCGATGCGATCGGTAATCCCGACAAAGAACTCATCCGCCATAACAACTCCTCCGAACGCCCCGACGATACCGGGATCACTTGATTTGCCCTTTTTTGTCGGGCCAATTCCGACAATTGTCGTTCTCCACAACAAATTGACTGGATGCTGCAACAAAATCACCGGTATGTCAAACGGGCTCCGACTCCTGCAAATAGCGCCGGATAGCCTCCCGGTCCGACGCTTCGAGGCCTTAGTGGGCTTCTTCGATGTCTTCGGGGTCGATATCGATGATTTCGCCCCCGCCCGGGGCCAGGTCTGGACGCCCGGCGCGGAAGGTCTGGCCCGCTGCCGTAAACACCGTGAACCTCGAGCTCAGCCGTTTCGAAACCACCCCGTGGATCCCGTGACGCACTGCCGGCACCAGGAGCAGGAAACCGATGGCGTCGGTGATGAAACCCGGCGAGATCAGGAAGGCCCCGGCGACCAGGACTGCTGCCCCATCGCTCAATTCCCGGCCCGGCATCTGACTCTGTCCGATCCGCTGCTGGATCCGGTCGAGAACCGAGAGGCCAGCCCGTTTTACCAGGATGGACCCGATTACGGCGGTGGCCAGAGCTATCCCCAGAGCCCAGCCCAGTCCGATCCAGTACTGGACCCAGAAGAACGTCGCCATCTCAGCAAGGGCGATCAGACCGAACAAAGCGAAAAAACGCATTAGGTAACGGTAGAGCGGCGACGGGGTAACCCGCAGCTACGAGGGGGCGATGAGCTAGGCCCGGCTCAATGGCATGGCCTCGTTCAAAAAAGCGAGCTTGTTGGGGTTGCGGATGGCGTAGAGGTGGGTGATCAGCCCGTCGTCGACAGTGAGGCCGATGGCGGTGTCGAGCTTGCCATTGAGCTCGATGTAGAGTGCCGGGGCACCGTTCATGAACGTGCTCGAGACGACTGCGCCCGACGACCGGGCGGCGAAGGCTGCAAGCAGTTGGGCGACTTTTTCGGCTCCGCTGACCGGTTGACGCACTGCTGGCACAAGGCCACCCCCGTCGGCGACCAGGACCACATCAGGGGCCAGCACCGCGATGAGCGCCAGGATGTCGCCGGTCTCGGCTGCTGCCCGGAACGAGTCAACCGCTGCCTGTTGCTCATCCTGGCTCGGCGTCATCCGGGGGCGCCGTGCTGAAACATGGTTTCGGGCCCGGTGGGCGATCTGTCGAACGGCCGTCGGGGACTTGTCGACAGCCTCGGCGATCTCCTCATAGGGAACTCCGAATACCTCACGGAGCACGAATACGACCCGCTCGTCTGGACCGAGGGTCTCGAGCACGGTGAG
The DNA here is from genome assembly GCA_041742825.1 of Acidimicrobiia bacterium. Taxonomy (GTDB): domain Bacteria; phylum Actinomycetota; class Acidimicrobiia; order Spongiisociales; family ZC4RG35; genus MA-ANB-1. Next base: position 57,112 of record JBGTNX010000062.1, read on the forward strand.
CACTGCGATCGAGACGCTCTCGGCGAGTTCGACGTCGTCGGCGACATCTGGTGTTGTCAGCAGCGGCTCGGGCAGCCACTCTCCGACGTAGGTCTCCCGACGCCGGCTCACAGTTCGGAGCCGGTCGAGAGCTTGTCTGGTGACGATCCGCACCAGGTACGCCCGGGGATTGAGTACCTCGGTTTGATCGACGCCGGTCCACCGCAGCCAGGTCTCCTGGACGACGTCTTCGGCGTCGGCTGCCGAGCCCAACATCTCGTAGGCGACCGTGAACAGAAGACTGCGGTGGGTTACGAACGGATCGGTCATGTCACGAGGCTAGGTACGAAGGCGCGGCGAGTGGTTCCAGCCCGCAGGAGGCGGCAAGCCCCTGGGACTCGATGCCGAATGCGACACTGGTCCTCGTGTAGACGTTGGCGAGGGCGATGAATGCAGAGAGCTCCACCAGAGCCGGTGCCCCGAGTTGATCCAGCAGCCGTGCCGAAAGCTCATCGGTGACGGTGGGCGGAGTCTCGCTCATCGCTTCGGAGTACTCCATCACGTCACGTTCCAGAGCGGTGAAGACGTCCGATTCGCGCCAGATCGGCACCTGGCGGGCCTTCGCCTCGTCGAGGCCCTCGTTGTGTGCCATGAAGTAGCCGAAGTCGAGGCACCACGTGCATCCGAGCAACGACGCGACCGCCATGTGCGCGAACGACTTCAGGTCCTCGTCGCAAGCGTCCCACTTTCTCGACTTCTGCCCGAGGACGAAGTAGAACTTGAGCACCGGCTTGTTATGCCAGTACACCCCGATCGGTTCGGCCACGTTGCCGAACATCTTCTTGCTGAACCGCTTCACGATCGCGCCGTAGATGCCGGAGATCTCGGTCTTGGGAATTCGGGAAGTGTCTGTCATGTCTGTCTCCTGTACTGGATGGTTTCGACATAGAGACGCCGGCCGACCCCGTTTTGTGACATCCGGGTCTCAGAAGGGCTCCCGCCTCACAGCGGAGGAGTCACCGGTTTCCTGGAGAACCCGGGAGATCAGACGCCGGAGTCCGGTATTCCATGAGAAGCATCGTGGCGTCGTCGCGCAGGCCCGCGCCGGAAAAGCTGATGATGCTGTCTGCAAGGTTTCGAACGGTCTCTTCGACAGGCAGGTCCTCCAGCGATACTCGGACCAGCAAGTCGGCCAGTCGGTCGTTGCCAAAGAAGGATCCGTCCGTGGATCGAGCGTCGGTAATTCCGTCTGTGTAGAAAAGTACTCGGTCGCCTGGCTGGAGTTTCTGCTCGGCAATCTCCGCTACCGAGCCGCCGAGACCGAACGGCGTTGACGGCCTGCAGAGCAGCGGTCCGGCGTATGTGCCGTTGCGTACCAGCATCGGCAGGACGTGACCGGCGCTGATCCACGTGAGGGTTCCACTCTGCAGGTCCAACGTTCCGATGAGGCCGGTGACGAAATAGGAATCTCCGAACTGCGTTGCGATGGCACGGTCGGCGTTTTCGAAAGCGGCGGCGATGCCGGTTCGAGCGCGGCGCGAGTTCCGCAGGCTGTTTATCGCAGCCGCTGACATAAGTACTGCTGACATACCGCGACCGATCGCATCAACAATCGTGAAGTCCACACATGATGCATCGAACGCATAGTCGAACGAGTCCCCACCGATTTCGTATGCGGGCTCGAGGATGCCGCCGAGGGCTACATGTTCGGTCGAGCAAGCCAGCGGCGGTAGCAGGTGCCATTGCAGCTCTGAGGCGACCGACAGCGGTTGAGATCGGCGGGCACGATCGGCTGTATCTGTATAGCGATCCTTAACGATCCACGCCATCACAAAGACCGCGACGATCGGGTCAAGAAGGCGGGGCGGGGTGCCGTTCCACACCGCGAAGTCAAGCTCTAAGACGCCGATTGGGCTCGATCCTTCGGCCAGTGGAACCAGCACAACTGTCGGGTCCGTTCCCACGATCTGGATCTGACCGCTGGTGAACACTCGTCCGATATGGGTTCCGGCGACCGCTTGCGGGGCACCCACATGGCCCTGCCTGTCGATCTGCTGCAAATATCGGAGCGAGTAGTCGGCCACATAAAACCGCGCCGCGTTTGCCCTGAGGAGTTCACACATCAGATCGAGAAGCTCAAGCACTTCAGCCGGCGACTTCCGAGTTGACTCGTCCACCATCCGTGCGAGGTCAGCTTCGATCTGGTCCGTCGTCACAGGCTCCCTCTGGTCCACTCTTGATCGCCGAGGGTAACATTCGGGGCTCCATCCCCTTTTCTCTCAACTACGACTCATTCGACCTGGCCTCTTGAGATGGGGTGGGTCCCGAGGGAATCGAACCCTCAACCTTCGGGTTAAAAGCCCGCTGCTCTGCCAATTGAGCTAGGGACCCAGTGATCTGCGGATCGCAGAACGCGCACAGGTTACCCAATGCCATAAGCTGTTCCACACTGTGATCCGATTCGGCGTTTCG
>JBGTNX010000063.1:0-12639 GCA_041742825.1 Acidimicrobiia bacterium
TCGGCAACAGGTTTGTCGGCATCCTCCACGGATGCCTCAAACACCAGGCCCGCTACGACGAACACACCGCCTGGGCCCACCGCCAAACCACACAACAAACAAAAGCAGCTTGACAATTACAGCCCTGGGGTGTCTACCTCCGCCCTCCTCCGTCGGACGCAGGAACCTTCCTCCCGCCAGCGGGAGGACAGCCGAAAACATGAGGACCGCAATACGCGTCTCTCCCTCCGCTCACGAAGGGATACCGACGGCGAACCGAATCTCTCCCTCGGCTCACGAAGTGAGGACCGGCGACGAACCGAATCTCTCCCTCCGCTCACGAAGTGAGGACCGGCGACGAACCGAATCTCTCCCTCCGCTTGCGGAGGGAGTACCGGCTACGAAGGAGCCGGGGAGGGTGGGCCGTTCCCACCAACGGCACTCGAGCTCCCAGTTCGGGATCTCTGCCTCCGGTCGCTGGGGGGAACAGCCACTTCCTACGGTTGTTAGGGTCCCGGGCTTTCCGGCGGGGCGTCGCCTTCTGACCAGCTTTGCATTTCTGCGGTGTCGAAAAGCCGCGTTTCTTCGGGGTTGCGCCGGCGCAGGTTGGCGATGCGGTCCGGGGGCGGGGTCACTTCGATCATTGCCTGGCTGGCCTCTTCCCAGGACTGGTCGAGGACTCGAGTACGCCAGAGGTGGCCAGCGATGATGCGGACGGCAGCGGTGACCGGAACCGCGATGAGCACACCGAGGAGCCCGGCAACTGAGCCTCCGATGATCAGCGCCAGCACGATCACCAGCGGTGAGAGCTTCACTCTCGTTCGCTGCACAAGAGGCGTGATCAAGTGGTTGTCGACCTGCTGGATGGCAGTGAAGATAGCAACGGCCCAGATCGCCTGACTCAGGTCCCCGGCGAATAGGGCCACCCCCGCAGCGAGCGCACCACCGACGAAAGGCCCGAGGAAAGGGATGAGGTTGAGCAGTCCGGCGAGCATACCGATCAGCAGCCAGAACGGGAGATCTATCAGCCACATCCCGAGACTCGAGGCGATACCGACGATGAGCGCCACGAGCAGCTGGCCGCGTACGAACGACCCCAAAGCAGTCCCGACCTCGCCGCCAACGAAGGCGACTTCTGCCTTGTGCTCGGGTGGAGTCAGTTCCAGGGCCTGGACCCGGTACTTGTCGAGGTCGATGAGGATATAGAGGGCGAGCACCGGGGCCAGGACCAGCACCAGCACTGCTTCAGTCACTCCTCTGATGACGGTGCCCGCGCCGGCACCGAAGCCGAAGAGCAGCTCTTGCAGAGTCTCCTGGTTCGTCGGGTCATTGAGCCACTCCTCGATGGTCCCCTGGCTCACAAGCTCTTCGCCGTTGTATCCGAAGCGTTCTGCGAGGTCGCGGAGAGCGTCGACGATGCCACCCCACAGTAAAGGGAGATCTCCGATGAAGTCAGCACCTTGCTCCCGGATCGTGGGCAGGACCAGTACGACGATTGCGACAATCAGCCCGGAGAGGGCAACTAGGGCGAAGATCGCGCTGAACACCCTGCGGAACCCGACACGGTCGAAGGCGCGGACAGTCGGCTCCAGGATGAACACGAGTCCTGCGGCGAATGCAAGCGGTAGCCAGATAATGCGGATCGACTCGGCGACGTAGAGGAAGACGGCAAAGAGAGCGATTCCTCCGACCGCTGTCCAGACGATCAGGGCGCTACGTCTGAGGCGATCCGATGGCACCGGGCGAGTCTACCAATGCCCCAGTCAGCGGACGCGAATCTCCACTACCGCGCCGTCGGCTATCGAAACCACCCATCCCTGGCCCTCTGTCGGCGACGAAGCCCCGCTATCGGAACGGGTCCATTCGGTGGGGATCTCGGCCGGGCCGACCACCCGCACCGGGACATCGTCGGGGAAATAGAACACGAAATCTCCTGACACCGTCACGGGTGTGCTCCGTGTGGCGGAGCCGAGGTGCACTTCTCCGCCACCGGTCAGCTGCAGGTTGTCCAGATTCAGCTCGGAAAGGTCTGCATCAACCTGACCCTCGAGAGTCAGGGTCCACGACGGCAGGGCAGAGAGCCCGACGCTCCAACCAGCCCATAGGAACAGACCGGGATCTTCGCTTTCAGTGAGTGACACGGAGACATCACCATCCTGGGAACGCTCGGTGGCGAAGGGCGCCGCGATGCTGCCGCCCCCACGCAACGGTTCGACCGTGTAGAGAACGCCGGTCGTGCCGGTTCCGACGACCAGGTTGCCCCCGGGCAAACGCGCAGAGAGACCCGCCGAGTCGAAACTCGTGTCAGGGCTCCCGTTGAGAAAGCCCGCCGATGACGGCATCAAAGTCGACCCTTGAAGATGGGCGATCAAGAACACCGCCGCCACTGCAACCGAGGCCACCGCCACCAACCCACCGACACGAAACGAACCCACTTTCTTGCCCCGGGCCCAGATGCCGAATGCACCCAGGGCTATCCAGAGTGGCCACCAGGAAGCAAAGTCGACCGCAATCGCCCGGCTGAGGAATCCTGTGACGACCAGGCCCACCACGAGCAAGGCCGTGATCGCGGGCAGAATCCAGGTCCTACCGCTCCGTTTCCGGGGAGCGGCATGGGTCATTCCTGGTATCCGGTACCCAGCACGATCACGAGATCTGCGCCCGGCTTGAGAGTCTCGTCGGGCAGCGGCTCGACGAGAGTCTCGGTCCCGCTGTCCTCGAGCATGAATTGGGCCAGTGCGTTTGCCTCAGCTGAGAACCCTTCCCGGAACCAGATCCGGGTGGGGTCCTGTTCTGGGCGGAAGTCGTCGGCCTGCAGCGTCTGATACCCGAGGTCGGCGAGGGTTTGGGTGAACCGACCCGCAGCTCCGCCGATCGCAACCGAGTTCAGCACCACAACCCTGACATCCTCGTTAGCCCGCACCGGGACTGTTGTGGCAGTCGTCGTGGTACTGGCTTCTACGGTCGGCTCGGTTGTCGTGCTTTCCCCGATTGTCGTCGAAGTCGTAGTCGATGTCGTCGAGCTCGTGGTTGTCGTCTCTGAGACCGTGTCACCTGCGAACACGAACAGAAGGAAGAAAACCAGCGCACCTACGCCCACAATGGCAGCGACCATGAGTGCCAGATCGCGGTAGAAGTTCCCGTCCTCCCCCGCGTGACGCCCCTTGTTTGCCATCAGCCAACCGCCTCTGCCGGCCTCGTGGGTTCGACAATTCGCCGGAGTCGCCCCACTGTCATTGGATCATAGGTTGTGGCCCGGCTATCAGTAATCAGCCTTCTCAGGCGCGAGTAATACGCCTCAGCAGTAAGTCCGAGGTCCATCTCGATTGACCGGTCCTTGGGACCTGTTTGGTTGGCCCATGCCCTCTCGTAGTCGAGGACAGCCCTGTCCATATCGTCGAGCATCGAATCCAGCGTATTTACAGTCGGCTACTTACCGGTGCATTTAGCCCGGTTTGTCGGGCGTCACGACAAAGGTCGAGGCTTTCCGGAGGTCGCGAAATTCGGCAATTGCTCTGATCGAACATTTGTTCGATTCAACCGCTAGGTTGTCCTAACGATGTCCGACATCAGCGTTCACCGCTTGAATCGTGAATGGGAACGGCTGCGCCTCAAATACAGGATCGCCGGCTCCCCTCCCGGCCTCGACCGCCTGCTCCTCACCTCGCGCCGCAAGCAGGCCCGGCTCCGGGACCTCCGGGCCCGGCTTGCCATCGTCCAGAGGGAAGTAGATGCCCTCGATGTTGAGGTCGCCGGCCTGGACAAGACCATCCGCTTCTTCCTGAGCGATGTCATCCGACAGATCGAGAGTGAGCATGGCCCCTCCTGGTCACCGGTGCCAATGCTCGGCTTCAGGGTGTGGGAGATGAAGAACGGCCAATTCCATGGCTACCGGGTCCGATGGGAACACCGCACGCTTTCTGCGGTGTGCGCCGGAGGAGCCAGCAACGTCGATGTGCCCCACACCGAGAGGGAATGTGCCGACCCGCCCTGTGGCATCTATGCGGCGAAGGACGTCGACCGGCTCATCTCCGCTCACGCCGACATCGATTCGATGGCGATCGGCCTGGTCGCCATGACCGGGAAAGTTGTCGAACACGAGCAAGGTTGGCGGGCGGAACGCGTCACCGTCCTCGCCCTTACATTTGCCAGGGGCGGCATCGTCCTGGCAACTGATGACCCCGAGGAAATCGAGATCCTCTTTCAGGGGATCGGGCTTGCCGACGAATGGCACCTCGCCGGAGATCGAGCCCCATCGGTAAAAGGTCGCATCGAGGCCGCCATGGCCGCATACATGAAAGAGCAAGAAAGGAATCAGACACGATGGATATTGGAAAGCCCCAACGAGTTATAGAGGTCGAGCCCGAGATTCCCGCCCCGGCTCCCGCAGAGCCGGCTTCGGACCCGCACCCGGTGGAGGCAGCTGCAAAGTAGGGGTCAGACATTGAAGACGATGGTCGAACACGGGGCCTCGACCAGCAACCGCTCGACCTTCGAGCCCAGGTAGAGCCGATGCGAGCCGGCCCGAACGTTGGTCCCGATGATGAGCAAGTCGATGTCCTGTGCTGCTCTTTCGAGGATCGAATCAACCACACCCGATCCCATCACGACCTCGGTGGCAACTGAAACTCCCATCCCTTCGCCAACGGCGCGCAGGGCGCTGACCACGCCGTGGCCAACTTCGAGCCGCGATGCCGGGGTGGTTTGCAGTGATATCGCCATTTCGGTGGCCGATTCCGGGTCGATCGAGTGGAAGAGGAGAACCTGGCTGTTGTCGTCGCTCAGTGCGAACGCCAGATCGGCAGCACGGGAGGCGGCATCGGCACCACCCGTGGGGACCATGATCCGCCGGGGAGGCCATTGACTGCCCCGCGATGAGAAGATCACGCTCGGGCAGGAAACCAACCTGACGATCTCGTCGAGAGTGGCCTCGAACAGGTAGTCCGGACCGGCTTTGGGCTCAGGTGCTCCCAACACAACCATGTCATATCCGGTCTCGGCCTCCTTGAGAATCGCTTCGACCGGATCCCCTGTCGCCACCCTCCTTGTCACCTCGAGCCCTTCGGGAATCCGGTCCGCTAGCTCGGATAGGTACTGCCCGGCTGACTTGCGCTCCTCGGGGCTCACCACCGTCATCAGAGTCACGCCGGGCGATTCGCCGCGGAGGCTTCCCAGGATGGTGGGGTCGAACGAGCTCGTCGACCCATCCTCACGGAGACGGACCGGGGCGAGGATCCGGTTCAGGGCGAGAGCTGCTTCTCCGCTAACGGTCGCCTCCACCTCACCCTTCATCAGGTAGCGGAGCCCGATCGGGGCCATCAATGAGGTTGCAAGCGAAACCACGACAAGCATCGTGTAGAGCTCGACTCCAAAGATTCCCATCGAGAGCCCGATGCTGGCAACGATCACCCCGAGCACTCCCCTGGCGTTGAGGGCAACTCCGTACGCCCAGGCATGGCGGTTCCCGATGCCGCCGAGGAGCCTGGCCCCCAGATACGAGCCGATCAGCTTTCCGGCAGCCGCCGTGCCCAACATCGCGCCGGTGATCCAGAGCAAATTGCCCTGGAAGAGAACTGCGATGTCGAGCCGGAGCCCGGCAGTGGCCAGGAAGATGGGTGCGAAGATGCCGTATGTCACGCTCTCCAGCTGGCGCCCTGTCTCCACCGGAAGGCGGCGGAGCCGACCGAACATCATCCCCACGGCGAACGCCCCGAGGATGGGCTCGAGGTGGAGGGCCTGGGTGAAAGCCCCCCATGCAAAGGCAAACACGACAACGAGGGTGAGGACGCGGTCTCTGACCTCAACCCGATCGAGGACGAGGTCGAGGCTCCACCGTGTTGCAGGCCCGATGATCAGGACCGTGAGCACGATGAACACGACGACGGCCCCCAGCGTGGTGACAAAGTCCTCGAACGCTATGGCCCCGGCGGTTGCCAACGATGTGACCAACCCGAGCAAGGTCCAGCCGAGCACGTCGTCGATCATTCCCGCGGCAAGGGCGGTCTGTCCGAACTCGCTGCGCAGGAGACGGAGATCGGCGAGGATCTTTGCGAGTACCGGTATGGCTGAAAGTGCGAGTGCGACTGCAAGGAACATATTGAAGGCAGCCCGATTCGACGCTGGACCCAACAGGGAGTCAGGCAGCCAATTGCCCAGGGCCAGCCCGAATCCAAAAGGGATGAAGAGGCCTCCCAGTCCGACGGCGGTAGCGCTCTTCAGCCTGGCCCGAATCAGTCCCAGGTCTGTCTCCATCCCCACCATCAGGATCAGTGTCATCACCCCGATCAGGGCGACAACGTCGAGCAGCTGAGATTGGATCAAGGTCTGGGGCACCACCAGCCGCCCGAAAGCGGGAAATACCCCGCCAAGCACTGAAGGCCCGAGAATGACTCCGGCCATGATCTCCCCGATGACAGCGGGCTGTTTGAACCGCTCCATCAGACCGCCGAGCAGTCGGGCTGTGCCGAGGAGCAGCGCCACGGACAGGACGAGTTTGAGCAGGTCGTCGTGGGCTATTCCTGCAAAAGGTTCCACTGAACCATCCCTTCCTCGGGCCTACGGGGTTAGCTGACGGGCTCGAGCTGGAAGGTGCTCTACCCGATCACTCGACCGGGATACGCCCCAAAAAATTGGGTTCCCCGTCCCGGCTTTTGACCGGGCTCGGCGTTGCGAGTCGATACTAGATGCTGCCGCGCCTAACAAAGTCGGGCCCTGGTCATCGGGCATGTGTGGCGGGACCAGGAACAATGGACACCACGAACTACTTGCTGAACGCCTCTCGGAGGCGGGTACCGGATTTCAACCGATGACCTTCTGATTACAAAGTAGACGTGATAAGCGGTGTGCTAGAAGATAAAACCCCAGGTCATGAAACTGCCAAGAGGCGAAGTTATCCACTATTGGAGGGTGAGAAATGACCACGAAACCGAAGAGCAATCCGCAAAGAAATCGACCCATCGCCTGGGACGCAACCAGAACGTTCCCACCTTGTCGACGGGATCAGCTGCGAGCTGGACCCCTAGGCCCCGCGGCGATAGACGATGTCCCTTAACGCCGTTGCGATGTCGTAACGCTGTTCGGGCATGCTGCCGGAAATGACGTGGACGAGAAAAACGGCGGTCGGGGTGCTGGTGACAGGAGCCGTGCTCTTGCTCACCCTAATCGTCCAGACGGCCCTCGGATCTGGGCACCCTTGGGGTGAAACGGCATTGTACGGAGGAGCCCTGGCCTACTTCCTGGTCCTGGGCACCGTGCTCATCTGGCGACTCCCGGGGAACAGGATTGGTTGGATCTTTGCGCTGATGGGGGTTGCGCTGGGCGTGGCCGGTGTGTCTGGGTCAGTGGGCAGCCAGGCTGGGGCGCTCTTCGACGCGATCGGCAGCGCCGCCTGGATGGGTTGGATCGGCGCGCTCCTCCTGTTGCTCATCCTGTACCCCACCGGGCATTTCCTAGGTGGCTTGTGGCGATGGGCCGGTTGGCTGACTCTTGCGCTGGTGACCTTTGGCGTGCTGGGGACGCTTTTCGCGGAGGAACTGTGCATCGAAGGCGGTCTCGAAGCCTGCGATGTGTGGGCGGACAACCCGATCGGCATCGCGGGCGTTCCTCATCCCGAGTTCTGGGAGCCTTTTGGATCACTGATCCTTATAATGCTCGGTCTCTCGATTGCGGCGCTGGTCGCCAGATACCGGCGCGCCGACCGCGTGCAAAGACTTCAGCTCAAGTGGTTTCTGTATGCCGGCTCCGGCTTCGTCGCATCGATACTGGTCGAGGTCGTCTACTCGGTCGGAGGAAGTGAGCCACCGCTCTGGGTACTGATCGTCTATGGCCTAGCTATGCTCGGGATCCCCATTGCGGCGACGATGGCGATACTCCGTTATCGCCTCTACGAGATCGATCGCATCATCGCCAGGACGGTGTCATACGTCGTTGTGGTGGGGGCACTGGGTCTGGTCGTCCTCGCTCCGATCGCCATCCTCGCGGCATTCCTCCCCTCGGACAACCCCCTCGTGGTAGCGGTTTCCACTCTGGCCGCCGCCGCTCTGTTCAACCCGCTGCGCAGGAGGGTGCAATCAGCGGTCGATCACAGGTTCAACAGATCGCGCTACGACGCACAGCGGGTGGCGGAAAGTTTCACCGAGACGCTGCAGGAGCAGGTCGACCCGGACGACGTGGTAGAGGGATGGCTGGAGGTCGTGGAGGTAACGATGCAGCCCTCAGCGGTCGGGTACTGGATTAGGAAGAATGAACCACATAGAAGACCCCCCGGCCTGCCCTAACTGCTAAGGCGAGGGTAGGGAAAAGCCGGGCGTTCACCCAGTGTCCAGTGACGTTGCGATTGCGACCCTGGACGACAAGGGATTTACTAAAACCCATCGCGCTCACAAGGCGTTCTAGCGGCGGGTCGCTAACCCTTGGTGAATTCGACGAACAGGGCAACCCATATCTCCCGCTTCTTCTCGGGGGAGTGCGGGCTGTGCTCCAAGGATCTGGACACGGTTCCAAAGAAGGCGGGGTTTCCTTCATCGCGTCGACAACCTTCTGCGCGCACTAGGTGGGCGGTCAAGGTGCCATCGGGAATTGCCTATCAGTGTCACGGGTACTGACCAGGCAGTAATCACAACGGGGGTAGATCGGTCCGGCCACGGGCAAAACCCTAACCCCCCATTCGGCCACTGCCGCCGACTACAGTCTCTCGCAACCCGGAAAAGAGACCACTGTGGCACGAGTCGCTCTCATCCGCATCTGCGCCGCCGCCTGTGTCGGCACCGCATTTCTCGCACTCGCTGCGCTGATCGGCTTCGTAACGATCGTCGGCACCGACAAGATCGCCGACGCGGCCCGCGACTGGACGTTCTATATCCCCACCTCGTTCGCGCTTGGCTCGGCCGTCTTGCTCGCGATCGGACTAGTCGGCCTTTACCTACACCAGGAGACGCAACTCGGAGTGTTCGGAGCCGCAGCGTTCGTGCTCGCGCTGGCCGGAAGTGTCGTCGCTGCCGGTGCACAGTGGACTTACGTGTTCGTCGTCCCGCACTTCGCCGGCGTCACACCCGAACTCGTCAACGAGAGCACGGGCTCGGTTCTCGCTGGCTTCCTCCTCTCGTACGCGGTCTTGGGGCTGGGATGGATCCTGTTCGGCTTGGCAACGCTGCGAGCGGCCGTATTCCCACGCTGGGCTGGGCTGTTGATCGTCGCCGGGGCAGCGATTGCGTTCCTACCTCTGCCCTCGCGGACGCTCGTTCTGGCAATCACAGTCGGGTTGCTGGGCGTGCGGCTGCTACGCGGGACGGCCACGCCACTCAAGCGGGCGCGGGATCGTCGCCACCCTTAAGGCGCTAGCCAATCACCGCATTGCTACGCATCACTCCGCCGTGTTTGCCCATCTGTGTGTTGGCGGGCTGAAACGAGACGACCGGGACCGGCACGACGGGAGCAAAGGAAGACGGGACTGCAAGCAAACGATAGAAGCCCCCCCGGCGGGCCCCGGCTAACGGAGAAGGCTGCCGGTGGTCGATCGGGAGGTTCTTCGCGCCAGGGATTTGTGAATGCGACCTCCCGGACGAGCCAAGTCTAACCCAATGCCCAAGGTAGAACCCCCGGACCATGGGGGTGGGAGTACGGGGGTTCTTACCAGTCCGGGACGAATGCGATGCGAGCCCGGGGCGGCGCACCCTACACAAAATCCATCGGGGCTACAACGGAGAACCCTCGACTCGCCTGACCGAAGTGATGTTTGGAGGGCGGCTCGGGGTGCTGTTGCGTCCATGGTGTCCCTTGTGAATGTGACGCACCGGACAAACCGGAGCCAAGCTGTTCTTCGAGATCGACTCGATCGCTGTCCACTGCGACGGATACTCACGCTCATCCTCACGCACCTTTCGGACCGCACGCTCCCGTAACCTCAACCGGGTATCTCCCAACCCGCTTCTGTTTCTGTTCTGGCATTGCTCCATCCTCTCAAAGAGTGAAGCAGTCACCAACCCCGGGGCGGTTCACCGTGAGCGAACCCCCGGCATGAAACGGGAATCGGGCGCGGGAGTGACAAGGGTGGCCGCAAAGTGTGGCCGATCAGTCACGATTGACAACCCAGATGTGGGCGACGGTGACACCGGCGGGGTGGATGACCAACTGTGAATCGGTAGGTTCGACCGGCCAGTTCACAGCGCCCTGCTCGTGGGCGAGGATGCGGGCCCGGTCGGGGAGCCTTTCCAACACCTGCGGAATGATTTTGGCGGCCATCGCGGCGGGAAGAAAGACAAACACCACCGATACCGCAGAGAAATCAACACTCAAGGCGTCACCCGACTCAATTGCTACCTTTTCTGACAATCCGGCCTCGAGAACTCGTTGTCTGGCCAGTGCGGCCAGAGACTCGTCCGACTCGACGCCAATTCCGCGGCAACCGAACTCGCTCACGGCTGAGATCAGGATTCGACCGTCGCCGCATCCCAGGTCGGCGACGACATCGTTGGATCCAACTCCGACCCGCTCGAGGAGCGGGACGATCAAATCGTTCGGTGTAGCGACATAAGGGGCGGAGCCAGACGAATACCGCCGTGGAAGCAACATCCTTCGAGCGACTCGCAACAGGCGAATCGGCCAGTACGCCCACCAGGCGAACCCAGGGAGCCGAACCGATGCAAGGTCTCCCAAAGATGGTTCCAGAGCGGCCAAGGGCCGGCTTCGCCCACGTTTGTCGCCCCATCTGACAATCAACCGGGTGATCGGAGAGTCATCGGGCACAAATACCAATTCAGACGAGGATCTAGGGAGGGCACGTATCGCCCCGGGTGACATCTTCTTTTGTGGGTGAAAGCCCAGAGCGCCCAGCAAGACAATCGTCCCGCCCACTTCGGCTGGCCCCACTACAACCTCAACCGTTCCGTCGATTCGACTGCTTCCACTCACCGCCCGGGCCGAAATCCCCGCCTCTCGTAGTTGGTAGGTCAACTTGATTCCCTCGTCGACGAGCGACTTAGAGATCACGCCGGTCACCGATACGGCTTCATCGAGTCGGTCGCGACCGTGGGTATCGAGGTTTTCGCGTCGAAGCTCATCGATCGCTTCGCTCCATCGCCGCGAATGGAGCGCCGAGATCAAAGCTCTATCGACACCGTCTTTGCCAGCGACCTTCCCGGAGGTCGTCACTGGCCGCCCCTCAAACCTTGGCCTGCTCGCGATTCGAGTCCGTCGTTGATGCCACTGGCTCCACAGGTATGAGCCGGTCGCGATCGCGCTCGAACAAGTAGACGAGCGAAGCGATCAGGGTGATGCCCGCAGCAACCCAAAGCGGTCGCGGCCAGAGCAAGACCGGCGTCACGATCCGGTCGACGCCGATGTCGAGGCCGAAGGTGCGGTCGACGAACCAACCAGCGGCAATCGCCATGAGCGCGATGCTTCCTGCCTTCATCATTGGGAGGTAGGTCCGGGTGCGCCGAAGCAAGAACAGGGCCGGGAAGAGCAGGAGAATGATTGCAATCTGACCCAACTCGATCCCGAGATTGAATCCGAAAAGAGAAATCACCCGGTTGCTCCGATCGAGACCAAGGCCGGAGAGCAGACTGGCAAACCCAAAACCATGGAAGAGACCAAACCCGAAGGCGACCAGCCATTCTTTGTTGAAGAAAACGGGACGAAGGTTGTGTAAAGCCGCAAGGCCGATCGACAGGGCGATTATGGGTTCAACGATTGAAGAAGGTATTTCGATGATGCCCAGCCCGCCCAGCGTGAGGGTGATGGTGTGAGCGATGGTGAAACTGGTCGCGATCTTGGCGACTCGCCAGAGGCTGGAACCGAATCGAGTCGCTGGCTCCCAACCGTTGGGTAGCCTGAATATGAGCACGGCCGGCAACAGCAGGGCAACGACAAACAGAATGTGGTCGGAACCGATCTGGATGTGTTCAACACCGAGGCCGACAACGGCGACAAATCCCTTGAACAGAGACGGATCGTCGAGATCGACCACCTGTTCGGTCTGGTCCGATGCGAATCGAAGCAAGGCGTCGGCCTCGTTCTGAAAAGTCCCCGACCCGAAGTCGGTCTCAATTACCAGGAGGGCGGAACGCTCCGGCTTCGATTCGATCATCCCGTCGTATGAGATGTTGAACTCGCGGGGTACGGAGGGTGCGAAATCCCTGTCCACAACAAACGGGAAAAGGGCGTAAGTGCCATTTGAGATTTCGAGAATCTCGAAACCCTCGAACTCGAGGTTCCAATCAGTCGTCGCGTCGCCGAGGCTCAAGTGATCTTCGGCATACTGCTGGATTGCGGTGAGAGAAGCCGAGATCGCCGTGGACGCCCCGGCTTCGTCCTGTGGAATATCCAAACCGAGGACATCGCCCAGATCCGTCACAGGAAACTCGACCCGACCTTCGATCGATGTGTCGAAGATGGATAGATATACGTAACTCTCTTCCCCCGAGTGGGCGCTGGCCGGGAGGGCCAAGGAAAAGAGCACCACCAAAACTGCCGCTAAGGCCGACACTCCCCTACGGACGCGAATTCTTGAACTCGCTGACCCTGCACCGGCCACCGAGGCCGCATTCAATAACCCCACGATGTCTTCCATCCTCTCCCGCAACTTTAATCGGACACCCTACGATAATTGTTCGGAGCCGACGCCGGGACAGATGACTATTGGCAGGTTATGCTTCTAGGGCG
>JBGTNX010000064.1:0-9021 GCA_041742825.1 Acidimicrobiia bacterium
TCGGCAACAGGTTTGTCGGCATCCTCCACGGATGCCTCAAACACCAGGCCCGCTACGACGAACACACCGCCTGGGCCCACCGCCAAACCACACAACAAACAAAAGCAGCTTGACAATTACAGCCCTGGGGTGTCTACCTCCACCCGCCTATTCGGCGGGTGCAGGAACCTTCCTCCCGCAAGCGGGAGGACAGTCACAGACGCCCACCAACCTGTCGGGGGATACAAGTGGGGTCGGCCCCCCTTGCAATGTCACAGTCCGAATCACCAACCCAACCGCAGCCAATCATGTATCCCAGAAGGACCAGAGACGCCCACCAACCCGTCGGGGGGATACAAGGGGGTCGGCCCCCCCTTGCAGTATCAGAGAATCTGGCTTAGGAAGAGTTTGGTGCGGTCTTCTTGGGGGTCGGTGAAGAAGTGCTCGGGGGTGCCGACTTCTACGATGCGGCCGTCGGACATGAAGACGACCCGGTCGGCAACGGCGCGGGCAAATCCCATCTCGTGGGTGACGACGATCATCGTCATGCCGCCTTTGGCCAGTTCGACCATCACGTCGAGGACTTCCTTGATCATTTCCGGGTCGAGGGCGGAGGTCGGCTCGTCGAAGAGCATCACCTTTGGCTTCATCGCCAGCGACCGGGCAATGGCGACTCGCTGCTGTTGGCCACCGGAGAGCTGACCCGGGTATTTGCGGGCCTGTTCGGGGATCCCCACCCGCTCCAGGAGCTTCATCGCCTCGGACTCGGCCTCATCCTTGGCTGCCCGCCGCACCTGTCGGGGGGCAAGGGTGATGTTGTCGATGACGGTGAGGTGAGGGAACAGGTTGAACGATTGGAAGACCATGCCGGTCTCGCGTCGGATCTCCTGCACATTGCGTATGTCATCGGTGAGCTCCACCCCACCCACCGTGATCGAACCCCGGTCGTGCTTCTCGAGACGATTGATACAGCGGATCAGAGTCGACTTGCCCGATCCGGATGGGCCGATTACCACCACCACTTCCTGCTGGCCGACCTTCATATTGATGTCGTAGAGCGCTTGGAAGTCGCCAAAGAACTTGTCGACCGCGATGCATTCAATAACTGCCTCGTCGCCCTTTGACTGCGTTGCGTCGGCGTATACCTGGGGGTTTCGTTCGGATGTCATCGGCTCACTCGCAATCTTCGTTCCAATCGTTGACTCTCACGTGACATGGCAAAGGCAAAAGCCCAATAGCCGAATGCTACAAAGACCAGGGTCTCGGCGATCGCAACACCCCTGAAATCGGCTTGGGCGTGCACGATCTCGCGAACCCCCAGGAACTCGAGGATGCCGATGATCGTCAACAAGGACGAGTCTTTGAACAAGGAGATGAACTGGCCGACCATTGCCGGGATCACGGCGCGCAGGGCCTGAGGCAAGACAATCCGGCGCATTATGGTCGGTGGCGCCATTCCCAGAGCCTGGCCCGCCTCGGTCTGGCCCTTGGGAAGCGACTGCAGACCGCCACGCACGATCTCGGCGACGTAAGCGGACGTAAACAAGGACATGGCGACGATGGCTCGGGTGATGCTGGAGAAGTCCGTTCCTTCGGGGAGGAGGAAACCCAACACGTACTGGCCCATGAAAAGCAGCGCGATCAGGGGGACCCCCCGGATCAACTCGATGTACCCGGTGGCTATCCAGCGCAGCGCCGGGAGGGTCGAACGCCGTGCCAAGGCGAGGAGGAGCCCAAGTGGGAAGGCGAGGACGATGGCTAGAGCGGAGACCATGAGGGTCAGGTGGAGGCCCGACCAGACATCCCAGCCCACACCGGTGGTGTCGACAACGCCGTAGATGAGTCGCACGACGAGGGCGACGACTATGGCTCCAGCGAGCCTTACCCCCAAGGCAACCCAGCGATTGTTGAACCTGCCTTCTGGTATCGACATGTAGGTTGCGACACCCAGGATCAGCCCAACCGGAACCCATCCTCCGGCGTCGAAACCGGACACGACCTGGAAACCGAAGACGAGGAGGATTCCGGTGAGTACCCACCCGAGGTTCCTCACGCGACGTGGCAACCGCTTCGACTGGTACCCGAGCACAGCCACCGCGGCCACGGCACCGATGAGGAGGAAGGGGTTGTACCAGGCGCCCGCCGGGTCGAGGGTGGCGAAGTAGAGAAGGATGGCAATGAAGAGAGCGAGCGACCACATTCGGCGGAAGGTGCCGACGATCGTGCTCTTGGTGTACTTCAATCCGGCGTCCTGAGCTGCATCTCGGGTCGAGGCAGAATTGGTACCTGCCCCAACCCCGAAAGCAAGGGCGAAGATCAAGACCTGGGCGATCAGTCGCCATTGCTGATCTCTGGGGAACGTCCCCTGCATGAACAGGGTGAGGTTCCTGGTCACCGCTTCCCACTGGGCGTTGACGAAGACGAATAGGAAAACTCGATATCCAAGGTAGACGAGCAACGGGAGAGCAATCACGGTGACGAGACCTGACCACCAGTTGTTGAACAGGTTCTTCCTCGCCCACTGGGCGGCGTTCGGCCTGGCCAGGACGGGTGCAGAGGCGGTCATCGGTCAACCAACTTGAGTCTCCGGTTGACCACGTTGAGTATCGCCGAGATTACCAACGAGAAAGCCATGTAGACCGCCATCATGATGATGATCGATTGGAAGGTCGGCCGGCCGTTCCCGATCGACGTCTTGGTCAGGGCCGTGATCTCGGCGTAGGCGGCTGCAGTTCCCAGCGACGTGTTCTTGACGAGGTTCAGGTATTGGTTGATTGTGGGCGGCAGGGCAATGCGCATCGCCTGAGGGAGGACCACAAATCGGTAGCGCTGGAACCCGGACAGGGCAAGAGCGTTGGCGGCCTCGGACTGGCCGGTGTGAATCGCCAGGATCGAGCCCCGGATGATCTCACCGATATGGCTCGCCGTGTACAAACCGAGCGCAACTGTCACCGAGATGAATCCCCAGTTGATCGCAAACCCGCCGTTGAGCAGACGACGATCTTCAGAGATCGCTGGATAGGACACCTCGAACGGCTGACCGGTGACGATGTATCCAACGACGGCGAAGGCCAGAATTACGCCTAGCGACCAGAGGACACGGTGGTGGGGCTGACCGGTCCGGTCGAACATGCGGGTGCGCCACTTCCAAACGAGAAAGGCAGCCACGATCCCGAGGGCAAGCACTACCCAGAAGAAGGTCAGATTCCCGATCTCGGTGAATCCGGGAATCCCCCATCTGTCTTTATTGAGAATGAGGAAGATGTTCTCCGAACCGGGAAGACTGAGTTCCCAGGAATCCGAGAAAATCGGGAACGGCCCGTAGAAGAAGACGGCGAAGGCAAAGAAAACGATGATGACCAGGGGTGGGATATTGCGGAAGGTCTCGACGTAGATCATTGCCGCTTTGTTGATCAGCCAGTTGTCCGAGAGACGGGAAACACCGACGACGAGCCCCACGACCGAGGCCAGGATGATCCCGAAGAATCCGGCGAGGAAGGTGTTCTTGACCCCGACGAGCACCATCTGCCACACCGGCGAGCGAGGATCGAACGCTTCGTGGTAGGTGATCCGAAAGTTGGTGGGGCCGGTCAGGAATCCATATGAGGTGCTGATTCCGAGCCGGTTGAAGTTCTCGACCAGGTTGCCGTAGAAGTATCTGAGCAGGAAGAAGACAATGACGACTGCCACGATCTGACCCACCACACGAATCACCCTGATGTCCCGCCAGAAGGGCGGGCGGGCAACGGCGGTAGTCTGGCTTGTGGTCATCGCGAGGTGATGCCAAGAAGGGTGGCCCGGAGGCCACCCTTCTCAGATATTGCCTCTATCGGAATGGAGGCACGTACATCAGCCCACCGTTACTCCACAGGTCGTTCACCGACCCTTCGAGCGGAGCTAGCTCCGGATAGCTGTTGTAGATCTCGGCGTAGTTGCCGACCTGCTCCACCACCTGAACTGCGAAGTCCGCAGGAAGGTTGAGTCCGGCTGCGATTTCCCCACCAGCAATGAAGTTCTGGATGTTGGGATCCTCACCGGAGTAGCTTCCAATGTTGGTCGAATCGAGGCCGAACTCCCATGCCTGGACTGTGGCCATCACTGCCCACTCGACTATCTGCGCCCACTCGGTGTCGCCGTCAGCGACGACGGGACCAAGCGGCTCCTTGGAGAAGATCTCGTCCATGATGAGCTGCTCTTCACCGCCCTCGCTCTCGAGGGTGAACTTCCACGAGCCGAGCTGGGATGCGTCCGAGGTCCAGGCCTCACAAGTCCCGCCCTCATATGCAGGACGCAACTGTGTGTTGTCTTCGAATACCTGCGGGTTGAAAGCGATCCCACGGGCTTCGAAAACGGCCGTCAGGTTCAGCTCGGTGGTTGTACCTGAGAGCACGCAGATGTTCGCATTCTCGAGGTCTTCTAGTGTGGTGAACCCCGATGATGCCGGGACCATCATTCCCTGACCGTCGAAGAACGTTGTGAACAGGAAAGTTGCTCCCTCCTGGCCGTCACGGGTCGCGGTCCAGGTGGTGTTCCTGGCCATCATGTCGATCTCACCGGCTTGCAGTGCCGGGAACCGGGCTTCAGCCGTGAGCGGGAAGTACTCAACTTTGGTTGCGTCCCCGAGTACCGCGGCTGCGACAACACGACAGAAGTCGACATCGAAGCCGTTGTAGGTTCCGGTGTCGTCGACGACGCCGAACCCGGGCAGGGCATCGTTGACACCGCACACGACCTGGTCTGCTGCGATGACAGCGGCGAGGGTCCCGCCGGCTTCACCGTCTCCGTCTCCATTTCCTTCAGTGCCGCCGTCGGCACCAGTGGTTGTGGTCTCGTCGCCGCCGTCGTCCGACGTACAGGCGGTGAAGACCAGCATCAGGGCGCAAATGAGCGCCAAGAGCTTGATTCTTTTCATTATTCCTCCGTGATTTAGGCGTACAGATGGACAAAGCCACCCGCAACACGTCATATGACCCTAACCAGAAAACCCGGCGCCATGCGGAGAAAACCGGATCGGTTCGCTACAACAGCGCCACGGTTGATACTCTTTCGCACTGGTTCCAAAGGAGGACCATTAACCAATGACAAAGACAAAACGACTTATAGCAATCATGTCGGTGTTCGCTCTAGTCCTCGCTGCTTGCGGCGAAGACACCGGAGGCGACACCACCACCACGGCAGCTGCCGGCGAAGAGACCACCACAACTGCTGACGACATGGCGCTCCCCGACCTCGAGGGACGCACTGTCACCGTCGGTGTCGAGAACGCCTACCTTCCCTTCAACTACATCCCACTGGGTGAGACCGAGGGCACGGGCTGGGACTACGACGCGTGGGCAGCGATCTGTGAGCTCTTGAACTGTGTTCCTGAGTTCATCGAAGCCGGATGGCCGGCAGTG
Organism: Acidimicrobiia bacterium; assembly: GCA_041742825.1. Classification (GTDB taxonomy): domain Bacteria; phylum Actinomycetota; class Acidimicrobiia; order Spongiisociales; family ZC4RG35; genus MA-ANB-1. Next base: position 5,376 of record JBGTNX010000064.1, read on the forward strand.
ATCGACCAGGTCGCAGCAGGAGAGATCGACACGGCCGCCGATGGCATCTCGATCACCGACGAGCGCAAAGAGATCGTGGACTTCTCGGACCCGTACATGACGGTGACGCAGAAGTTCGTGGTTCAGCTCGACGACGATCGCTACGCGACGGCGCAGGATCTGATTGACGATACGGAAGCGACAATTGCCACCCAGGTCGGCACCACCAACTACGAGTTGGCTGTTGAGCTGGTCGGCGAGGACCGCATCCAGGCATTCGACCAATTCGCCCTCGCCATCCAGGCGCTCATCGCCGGTGACGTCGACGCCGTGATCATCGACGATGCTGCCGGTCTCGGCTACATCGGCGAGAACTCCGAGTCGATCAAGACGGTCGACGACCCGCTCCAGTCCGATCCGCTCGGATTCATCTACCCGCTGGGCTCAGAGCTGGTTGACCCGGTCAATCAGGCGATTGCCGCCTTGGCTGAGAATGGGACCCTCGAAGAGCTGGGACGGACGTACTTCGGCCCCGACTTCGATATCGGATACGAAGACATCGAAGAAGTCGGCTGATCGACCTCTATCGAGACGACAGGGAGTGCACCGGGCCTTTTAAGGTCCGGTGCACTTTCTTTATGAGCCGATGAGCATCGACCCCGAACTGAAACCCGGCGAGCTGGCCCCCACTCCGGGCGGGGCGTACAAGTTCGACAAGAACGACTTCCCCTGGTGGCTCGTCGTGATGCTCCTGATCATTGGCGGGATGATCGTGGCGGTAATCCTCGACCCGAACTACCGCGAGGCCTTCACCAGGATCTTCCCGCTCCCGCTGCGAGCCGGTGAGGGAATCCTCCTTACCTTCTACCTGACGATCGGCTCGTTCATTGTCGCCACCATCCTTGGCCTCTTCATCGGCCTCGCCCGGGTGAGCAAGCGGACCGTGGTGCGCAATGCGGCCGCCGTATACATCGAGTTCATCCGCGGCATACCAATGATCGTCTTCATCTTCGCGGTTGCCTTCTTCATCGCTCCCGACTTCGCCGATTTAGTCGGAGTGGAGAGCAGGGCGATACCTCAAGCGCTTCGCGGTGCAGCCGCTCTCTCGTTGTTCTACGCGGCGTTCATCGCTGAGGTATTCCGGGCCGGGATCCAATCGGTCGAGGAGCCACAATCAGAGGCGGGCCGGGCGTTGGGGCTGACCGAACGCCAGATCATGCGGAAGGTTGTCCTACCGCAGGCAGTCCGAAATATGCTCCCTGCTCTGGGCAACGACTTGATCTCCCTCATGAAGGACACCTCGCTGGTGTCGGTCCTCGCCGTCCGCGAGCTGACCCAGATGGCAAGACTCTATTCGGGGTCCAGCTTCCGCTTCCGGGAGTCCTTCCTGATCCTGATGATTATCTACGTGGTCCTGACGCTCGGTCTGAGCCTCTTGTTGCGCTGGTACGAGCGGAAGATCGCAATCCCGGGACGAAATCCCCAGTCGGCGTAGTCCTGTCAGCGGGCCAGGAGTGCCTTGACCCGGTCGACTACCGAGTCGACGTCCATGCCGGCCCATTCCATGACATCATCCGGGGCGCCGAAGGGGAGGAACCGGTCGGGAACACCGATGCAGGTCACGTCTTTGCTCATTCCTCTTCCGGTGAAGTCCTCGAGGACCGCCGAACCGAAACCTCCCGCAACCACGTTGTCCTCGAGCGTCACCACGTAGCGGGCAGCTGCCGCCCACTCCGAGATTCGCGGATCGAGCGGCTTGACCCAGCGGGCGTTGACCACGCCGACGCTCACACCCCCCTGACTGAGGTCGCCTGCAGCCTTCTCGGCAATCTCCACCATCCGGCCACTGGCGACAAAGAGGACGTCGCTCCCTTCGGAGAGCAACTCTGCTTTACCGACCTCGATCGGCTCGACCGGAAGTGCGGGAACCGAGGTGGCACCACCCTTCGGGTAGCGAATGGCAATGGGCCCATCGTGGTCGACAGCGGTCTCCACCATGGCGCACAGTTCCGTGGCGTTCGACGGCGTGCCGATGACCATGTTGGGGATCATCCTCAAATAGGAGATGTCGAACACGCCATGATGCGACGGGCCGTCCGGCCCGGTGATGCCGGCGCGATCGATCAGGAAGACCACGGGAAGGTTGTGGAGTGCAACGTCGTCGACGATCTGGTCGAACGCCCGTTGCAGAAAGGCCGAGTAGATGCCCACCACCGGCCGCTTACCCGCCATCGCCATGCCGGCAGCGAGGGTGACGGCGTGCTGCTCGGCGATGCCGGTGTCGAAGACGCGATCGGGGAATCGCTCCCACATCTGCCTCATCCCTGTCGTCGAGATCATCGCCGCCGATATCCCCATCAGATCGGGACGCTCCGCCGCGGCCTGGGCGAGGGCGCGGCCAGCGACCTCGGTGAGCTTCAGCTCCGACTTGTGGGCCTTCCCGGTGGCGACGTCGAATGACCCGACGCCGTGCAACTTCTCAATCTCGTCTTCGATGGCAGGTTGATAGCCGTTGCCCTTCTCGGTGACGACGTGGATAACCACTGGCTCGTCGTAGGCCTTGGCGTTCTCGAAGGTCTCTTCGAGCAGTTCGATGTCGTGACCGTCTATCTGACCCGTGTATTTGAGCCCAAGGGAGTCAAAAACGGTGGATGGTTCGATCATCTGCTTGATCGCCTCTTTGGTCCTGTTGGCGAGCTCGTCGGCGGTCTCACCGACCACGGGGACGCCTCGCAGCACCCGTCCGAGCGCCTTCTTGGCCTTCTCGTAGCGCGGGTCGAACCGGTAGTGGGCGATGTTGGCGAGGGCCGCCAGCCCTCCGACCGTTGGAGCGTAGGAGCGCCCGTTGTCGTTGACGACGATTATCAGGTTTTTGGGTCGAGTCACCGCGATGTGGTTCAGAGCCTCATAAGCCATCCCACCGGTGAGGGCACCGTCGCCGATGACCGCAATCGTGTGTCCGGGGTAGCCGGCGAGGGCGTGGCCCAGGGCGTAACTCAGCGAGGTCGAGGCGTGGCTGTTTTCGACGAAGTCGTGCTCGGACTCCTCCCGGCTTGGATAACCCGAGAGGCCTCCGGTGTGGCGCAGGGTGGTGAACTCGTCCTGGCGGCCGGTGACCAGCTTGTGCACGTAGGCCTGGTGCCCGACGTCCCAGATCATCCTGTCGCGCGGCGAGTCAAAGACCCGATGCAGCGCCAGTGTGAGTTCGACAACGCCGAGGTTGGGGCTGAGGTGGCCTCCAGTGACGGAGACCTTCTCCAGAATAAAGCGCCTGATCTCGGCGGAGAGTTCGCCGAGTTGCTCGTAACTCAACGAGCGAAGATCAGCAGGCTCTGTGATCTGGGGTAGAAGCGGCATAAGCCATTCCAGATTAGTGGCGCCAGATAATTGGACCCCGGAAAGCCGCTGTCCCAGACCGAAACACGCTTCTCTCCCTCCGCTTGCGGAGGGAGTTATCTCCGACCGGTAGGTCGGAGGGGAGGCTGGTCCCACCAGCAGCACCCAAGCTCCCGGCCCGTGAGGACCTCTCCCTCCTACCTCCAGCCGCCTATTCGGCGGCTGCAGGGACGTTCCTCCCGCAAGCGGGAGGACAGAAGGAATGCGGGAGGACCTCGACACGCGTCTCTCCCTCCGCTTGCGGAGGGAGTACCTCCGACCGAATAGGTCG
>JBGTNX010000065.1:0-57572 GCA_041742825.1 Acidimicrobiia bacterium
GAACACCTTCCTGGTCCGCGACCTCACTGCCCCCTTCGGTGGCTGCCGCCTCTCCGGCATCGGCCGAGAAGGCGGCGACTACGCCCTCGACTTCCACTCCGACCTGAAGACCCTACAAATCAGCCAAGGCACAGTGCGGTAGGGCCTTGAAACCACCCGAAGGAGATGAAATGTCACAGCCTGACTTAGGCGGCCTGCAGGAGCTGCTCGTCGAACATACAGAGGCGTGGAACCGTCACGATTTGGAGGCACTGATGAGTCTCTTCGCTGAGGACTGCGTGTTCGAGGCCTCGGGAGGCGACGAAGTCTGCGGAACGCGGCACGAGGGTCATGAAGCGGTCAGGGCGGCCTTCGCCGCGGTGTTCGAATCGATGCCCGACGCCCAATGGGGCGACGGACGCCATTACGTCCTCGCTCCCGACTACGGCGTGTCCGAATGGACCCTCAAAGGCACTTCGGCCGACGGCCGACGTCTCGAGGTCAACGGGTGTGATTTCCTGACCATCCGCGACGGAGCGATCGTCATCAAGAACTCCTATCGCAAACAGCGACCCCCGATCCAGGGATAGGTGACTGCATGCCCCAGAACCCTGAGCTTCCCGACATCAATTCTTCCAAAGTGACGGAGAGGATCAATGCAACGGCCCTCAAGTTGCTCGACACGAATCCGGAAGGTCTGAGCTGGACCGACCTCAAAACCAAGATCGAGAAGTCGGACCCAAAATTTCATCCGAAAACGGTCAACGGATGCGGTCTGGAAACTCGTCGAGAAATACCCCGACCGGGTCTACAAGCCAGCCAAAGGTCTATTCCGCCTCCTGAAACACAAGTAGGGCTGAGCCAGGCTCCGGCTCAACAGAGCTCTTCGACCGCTCGCGGAGGGAGTACTGGCGGCGGCCTCTTCTCTCCCTCCGCTTGCGGAGGGAGTACCGGCGACGAAGTCGCCGGGGAGGGTGGACCGTGCCCACCAACTGCACTCGATCTCTCAGCCCAGGGGACCGCGCCTCCTACCTCCGCCCTCCTTCGTCGGGCGCACCACCAAACGCCGAAGTTCCCCACCGATCCTCCACGGACCGGAAGGGAACCTCATACATCTCTTCCGCTAAATTGTCGTGAGCAGTTCGTCCAACTTCTCGTAGCCCTCGATCACACCTGTCTCCATCCCGCTGGCCACGAAGGCGTCGCGGTCGGCGAAGGAGTCGACGAGAGACGTGCTCACCAGCCGGGTCCGTCCCCCCGGCAGCTCCTCGAAACGGAGCTTGTCGAGTGAAACTCCATCGGGCATTCCCTCCCAGGTGAAGGTCTGGACGATGAGCTCGCCGGGACGTACCTCGTGGAAGGATCCGTAGAACACGTATTCCTCACCGTCGGCGATCATCGCATATCGGTACTTGCCTCCGGTGGTGGAGTCGAATTCATCGACACGTGCCTCGAGATACCTCGGGCCCATCCACTTGGCGAAAAGCTCGGGATCGGTATGAGCGCGGAACACCTTCTCCACTGGTGCGTCGAATTCCCGGATGATGTGGACCATCGGCACCTCGGTGTCGATTCTGATTTCGGTCTCGTGTTTGGTCACTGTCACTTTCTTTCTCCTGTTGTCTCGTCCTTCGGGGCCGGTTCATCGGGCATCGCTTCGAGCAGGGCGTCGAGCCGGCGGTATCTCTCCTCCGCCTGTTGGCGGTATCGCTCTATCCATTTGGTCATCAGATCGAACACTTCCGCATCGAGATGGGCGGGACGGCGCTGGCCCTCCCGACTCCTGGTGACCACTCCGGCGCCCTCGAGCACCTTGAGGTGCTTGGAGACTGCCTGAAGAGTCACGTCGTACGGCTCGGCCAACTCGTTCACCGTGGCGTCCCCGACCGCAAGACGGGCGACGATGTCACGACGTGTCGGGTCGGCCAAAGCCGAGAACACCTGACTCAGCGGATCCGCGCTCACAAAACCCCTTCCCTAGATACTCAACTCATCGGTTGAATACAACCTTATCGAAACCACCTCTGCTTGTCAACCACTTGGTTGAATAAAGTCCGTAGCAACGTGTTCGAAGAACCTGACCTTCGTGCCAGAATCGGGTGATGCTCGAAATCGGAACCATCGTTATGGGTGTGGACGACTTCGCACGCGCTGTCGAATTCTGGACCGCCGCCCTCGACTACGTCCCCAAGCGGCCGATCACCCAAGACGACGATTTCATGGTCCTGGTCCCACGTGCCGGCCACGGCACCCACCTCGCCCTCGATACCAGCGAGTCGCCAGTGCAGGAACATCCGAGAGTTCATCTCGACCTCTATGCCGGCGATGCCGGGGATCAGCAGGCCCAAATCGAGCGGCTCATCTCCCTCGGCGGTTCGAAAGCAGACTGGGACCTCTACCCCGAGGATCCGGACTTCGTGGTCATGGAAGACCCCGAGGGCAACCGGTTCTGCATAATCGACACCAGTCACGGCGGCTGAGCGGGTACCGGGCTAATCCGACCGAAGGGTCGTGCCGCCCTTCCAGGAGACTCCTACCTTGTGGTAGTAACCTCCGATCATCTCGGCTTCCCGGAGTAGTGCCAGGTCTTCGGTTGGTGAGTCGTACAGCTCGATCTGGGCGTCACCCGACCAGACGTCGGCGACTTCGCCGTCGTAGCCGCGCATGGTGACCAGTTCGTCCATCGAATTGGTGCCGTCGGACTCGATCGCCGGCCAGGCGCGGTTGTGCAGCATCGGATGACCGTTGACGAAACCCGCACTGTCGGAAGGCCCCCGCAGAGTCATCACCGCCTCAGCGAGACGCCGGCCGTTGGCGGACAAAGTCGCACCGAAACGTTCTCCCACTTCCAGCCGCGGCCCGGCGCGGCCTACTGTCACCGGGCGGGTCATCCAGATCTCCCCCAGCTTCTTCGGGTAGCCCTGGTGGTAGCCGCGGACCAGGGCGAAGTCCTTGTCGACCCAGATGTAGGCGCAGCGGCTCCAGGTCTGGTCCTCCCACTGGCCCCGGATCACCACGAAGCACTCTTTGTACTGGGCACGGACCGGGTCGAGGATCTCGGCGAAATCATCGCCGCAGCTCTGCCAGTCGGCCCAGATAACGGCCACCGCACCCGGATCTTCGGTAGCGGGTTCGACCCCGTCAGGAAGCAGCTCGGCCACCCGATCGGGGTCGGTGCGGTATTCGACTGTGATCATCTCCCCCGAGTAGTGCCATGGCGGGGGCGGGATCAAAGAGGCATTGCCCGTCGGCGATTTCGGAAAGAGGAAGCCCTCCATCAGAGGAAGGGGAGATATTCGGATATCTCCCAATCAGTTGTCCAGCTGTTGTAACGCTCCCACTCGGCGCGCTTCACTGTCACGTAGCCGTCGACAAATGCAGGGGACAGCGCCTCGATCAGGTCGGTGTCGGCCTCGAGTGCATCGAGGGCGTCGCTGAGGGTCGGCGGGATCACCACATCGGTCGAGGCGTTCTCGATGCAATCGAGCGTCTCCGCATCCGGAAGCTCATAGCCCTTCTCGTAGCCGAGGCGGGCTGCGGTGAGCACGGTGGCGACCGCCTGGTGTGGAGTCACCGAGCCGTCCCCCACCCGGTGCTCGAGCCGGGTGGCACTCCCCCGGGAAGGAGGCACCCGGACCGTGACGCCGCGGTGGTCGTAGCCCCAGTTGGCCCAGTACCCGCACAGCGAGCCCGGTTTGAGACGCTTGTAAGCGTTGACCGTCGGAGCGAGGAGTCCGGCCATCCCGACGTGGTGCTTGAGCATCCCTGCGATAAGGGACCGCGCCAGGTCACTTAGCCCGTCGCTGGCCTCCTCGTCGGCAAGGAGATTGTTTCCGTCGTCGTCGGCCATCGAAAGGTTGATGTGCAGCCCGCTCCCCCCTCGGCCGTTGATCGGCTTTCCCATGAAGGTGAGCAGATAGCCCATCCGGGCGGCGACTTCCTTGGCCATCACTTTGAATAGGAAGGCGTCGTCGGCGGCGGACAGTGCGTCGGCGTATGACAGGGTCAGTTCGAACTGGCCGTTGTCGTATTCGCTGTTCACCGTTTCCAGGGGCAAACCGGCCTCGTGGGCCTTGTACATGATGGCGTCGATGATCCCGTGCGGGTCGACTGCCGTGCCTGTTCCGTAGACGAATGCGCCCGGAGTTGAGATCGGCTGCCAGCCGCCTGCACCGTCTGATTCGAAGAGGAATGCCTCGGTCTCGATGCCGACCATCGGGGTGAAGCCGTGCGGTTCCCAGGCCTCGATTGCCGACTTGAGGAGGTTGCGCGGGGCCAAGGGCACCGGCTTGCCCTCCCGGGTGATCTCGGGGATGATCACCTTGGTGTTGGGCTCCCAGCCGGGTCGTGCATTTTCCCAATCGAACCCTGCTTCGAGGTCGGGAAGGCCCTTCCAAAACATCCCACCGTCGTGAGGAGTCATCTCCCGGTCGAAGCCAAGGGTGAACAATGCGAGGCAGTGCCCGGTCTGGGTCCGGGAGTCTCGCGGGAGGTATTTACCCCGGGCGAGGCCGAGATGATCGGGCCACAACAGTCGCAAACGTTCGTAGTCTTCTGGCACTTTCCTCCTGACTTGGCGCCACAGATCGTAGATGCTTTCCCGGTTGAGCGTGGTTGCCCGAAATCGCTATCTTGACCCTATGCCGATACCTCTGGAGCCGGACGCCGCGGCGCGATCCGAGCTCAACTCGCTGGCCGAGCGTTTCGTCGAAGACTGGTTCACCCGTACCGCCGACATCGAGGCCGCAGGCAGTCCCCTGAATGACGCTCAGATCAGGTCCCTCATGGCACCACCCGTCGAAGAGGGACGTGAGATGAATGAGGTCCTGGACACACTCGACCAGGCTGGCCAGCCCGGCATCGTCCATCGATCGGGCGGCCACATGTCGTACATCCCCAATGGCGGGTTATATACAGCGGCCCTCGCCGACATGATCGCAGCTGCGCTGAACCGCTACACCGGAGTCGCCGGTGCGGCACCGGGGATGACCGCAATCGAAACCGGCATCACCGATTGGATCGCGTCCCTGTTCGACCTCGGAGAGTCCGCTGCCGCCATCCTCCTCTCCGGAGGCTCGACCGCAAACCTCACCGGCGTCGTCGCCGCTCGGGTCAACCGTCTCGGGGAGCGATTCGACGACGGCGCTCTCTACGTCACCACCCACACCCATCACTCCGTGGCGAAAGCGGCCCGGATCGCCGGATTCCGCAACGACCAGATCAGACTGGTCCCGGTCGACGACGACCTGCGGATGAGAGTCGACGTCCTCGAGAAGATGGTGGGAGAAGACCGCGGGGCGGGGAAACGCCCCTTCCTGGTCGTCGGATCCGCGGGCACCACCGACACCGGCACCGTCGACGACCTGATGGCAGTATCCCGGGTCGCCCGCGATCAGGGCCTCTGGTTGCACACTGACGCCGCATACGGAGGATTCTTCCAGCTGACCGAGCGTGGGAGCGGGATTCTCGCCGGGATCGAGAACTCCGATTCGATCGCTCTCGACCCGCATAAAGGCCTGTCGATCCCCTTCGGCGTCGGGGCCTTGGTCGTGAAGGACCAGAATCACCTGATCGACGCCAACCACGGCCGGGGGGCGTACCTGGAGCGAGACGAAGTACACCAGGGCTTGCGTGACATCTCCTCACTCGGGCCGGAGCTTTCCCGCCCGTTCCGTGGGCTACAGGTCTGGCTTCCCCTCCACGTCCACGGGATCGCACCGTTTCGCGTTGCTCTCGACGAGGCGCTGGACCTTGCGGGCCACGCATACGAGCGGGTCAGCCACCTCGACGGCATCAGAGCGCTGTGGAAACCCGACCTCTCGATCGCGGCCTTCGGATTCGAGGATGACGACATCGGCCGCGAGGCAATGGAACGTGTGAATCAAGACCGATTGGTCCATCTCAGCCCGACAGAGGTCGCCGGGCGTTTTGTGCTCAGGATGGCAATCCTCAACCGCCGAACCACCGTCGAGCACGTCGACCACGCAATCGACCTGATCGAGAAGACGCTGATCGGGTAGGAGTCCGTTGGATAATGCCGGTTGCCCATTGTTCAACGGGCTCCCCGGGTCAGGCGAGGTCGAATCGCACCGGTAGGTGCTTGATACCCGAGATGAAATTGCTTCGGAGCCGGTCGGGCTCCCCGAGGATCTCAAAGCCGCTGATCCGGGAGAGGAGCTCCTCGAACACCACCCTCACCTCGAGCCTGGCGAGTGCCGCCCCGAGACAGACATGACGGCCGGTGCCGAAGGTGACGTGGTTGTTCGGCGACCGCTTTAGGTCGAAAGTGAAGGGGTCGGCGAAGACGTCCTCGTCGTAGTTGGCTGAGGTGTACCAGAGCACCACACGGTCGCCTGCCTTGAGCGGGACTCCCCTGATCTCGGTGTCGTCGACCACCGTGCGCCGGAAGTGCATGGTGACGGCCGAAGCCCGCAGGACCTCCTCGGTCGCGGTCACCGACATCGCAGACGGGTCGGCATGCCATTCGGCGAACTGAGCGGGATGATTGGACAGATAGACCAGGGCATGGCTGATTGTGTGTCTCGTGGTCTCGTTGCCGGCCACCATCATCAGCGTGAAGAAGTTCTTGAACTCGATGTCGGTGAGGGGCTGGCCGTCAGGTTCGGCCGTGAGCAAATCGGTGATGATGTCCTCTCGGGGGTTGTCCCGGCGCTCGAGGGCAGCCTGTTCGGCATAACGGAACACCTCCAGCGCGGCCGGGGAACGGAACGGGAGCAGGCGCCACTCCTCGGTATCGACTTTGTCGATGATTACCGGGGTGTACTCGGGGTCGGCGTTGGAGATCATCTGATCGCCCCAGGAGACCAGCTTGTCGGCATCTGCCTCCGGCACACCGAGAAGGCGGCAGAGAAGTCGAATCGGCAGCTCTCGCGCAATCTCGGTGACGAAGTCGAACTCACCTTTCGGCAATACGGTATCGAGGACGGTTCCGGCGAGTTTGCGAAAGGCGTTCTCGTACGTGGCGACCACTTTGGGGGTGAAGCCGGGCGAGACCAAACGGCGGAGACGGGTGTGCTCGGGTGGGTCGTGCTCCATCATCGACCGCCGCGCCTCGAGCTCGTCGTCGGCCATCTCCTCGATCCTGATCCCCCTTGCGGCGGAGAACCTCTTGAAATCCCGGCTCACCTCGACCACGTCGGCGTGCTTCGTGACCGCCCAGAATCCTGACCCGTCGGCCTCGGTCACCCACGCAACCGGTTCTTCATTTCGCAGCCTTTCGAAGGCGGCGTGGGGAAATCCGCTGAGATATGTGTCGTGTGAGGTGATGTCGGCGTGCGGGTCGCCGCGGTCTTCGTGGAGTACGTTGGTTGCCATGGAATCGTTAGGAAGCGAACATAATCGCAATTTGGCACCGATGTGTAGAGGTAGAAATTGACCGAGTACCGGAGAATCCTGCTCGACGGGTCCGTGACCAGAGTGCGCCGCGAGGGCGACACGCTGATTTCCCCTGATGGGCGGACCGCCCTTGCGGCCGACGCACTGCACCTCCCCCCTGTCGAACCGTCGAAGATCATCGCCTGTCATCTCTACTACCGGAGCCGGGTAGAGGAATTCATGACGAGACTCCCGCCGGCACCCACATACTTCCAAAAGCCCACAACTGCCCTCAACTCGCATGGCGGCGATGTGGTCAGACCGGAACGCTGCAAGTACCTAAATTTCGAGGGGGAAATCGCAATTGTGATCGGTGACACGGCCCGCAACGTCAATCGGGAAGATGCCGGATCGGTGATCGCCGGTTACACAATCGCCAACGACTACGGGCTCCACGACTTCAGGGACACCGACGCCGGATCGATGCTCAGGGTCAAGGGATCGGACACCCTCTGCCCGCTCGGGCCTGGCCTTGTGACCGACTGGGACTTCCACTCCAAGGCGATTCGCACTTTGGTCAATGGCAGCGTGGTCCAGGAGGGGAACACTTCAGAGATGGAGTGGGACATGCATTATCTGGTTGCCGACCTCGCCCGAACGATCACCCTCCTCCCCGGTGACGTGATCCTCTCCGGGACACCAGCAGGATCGCGGCCGGTCGTGCCCGGCGACATCGTCACGGTTGCGGTGGACGGGCTCGGAGAGCTGACAAACACAATTGTCGCCGGCCCAACACCTATCGGCGACCGGGTCGGGGCGCAGCCGAGCGAATCGGAGGAGGTACTCTCGACAGCGCTGGGCGGGGACTGGGAGTTCCGCGGGGTGAGATCTCCTCGGGGGCCCGGTGCCAAACACTACGAATCGGAGCTTGGAGATTGAGCAACCCACTGGTCGGGATAACGGCGTGGAGGAGAGAACTCGAGACCTTCCTCGGGCGCGAACTGCTCCACACCCTCTCCGACTTCTACTCGAGCGCGGTCATCAACGCCGGGATGACTCCGGTTATGTTCCCCAACGGCCAGGAACCGGCCAGTGCCGCCCGATTGGTCGGGTTGGTCGACGGTCTCCTGCTCTCGGGAGGAGACGACGTCGACCCCGAGACCTACGGGGCAGGCGACGAATCGTCCAAAGGGCAACACCGGGATGTGGATGAATTCGAAGTAGCCCTGGTGCAGGCAGCAAGAGAACAGGGCAAGCCGGTACTGGCCATCTGCAGGGGAATTCAGCTACTCAACGTGGCGCTGGGCGGAACTCTCAACCAGGAAGTCACCCGCGTGGGGACTGTCCATGAGTCGATTTCCCAGGATTCCGATCCGGACACTCTCAACCGTCAGCGCCATGCTGTCCACTTCGAGCCCGGCTCACTTCTCGCCGACTTCTACCGGACCACTGAGATCAAGACGAACTCCCTGCACCATCAGGGTATTGCCGATCTGTCCCCTTCTCTAATCGTTGAAGGTCGGACTGAAGACGGGCTGATCGAGGCGGCGCGCTGCAGCGGAGACTGGTGGGCATTGGGGGTTCAATGGCACCCGGAGCGGATGGATCCCGCACATCAGGAGCCTCTGTTCGGGGCCTTCCGGGAAGCGATTACCGGCAGTGGTCTGTCGGTCAAATAGGGCGCGCGTAGCTCCGAGTCATCGAGTTCATCTGACAAGGAGAAGAGCGCAGTCGCAGCCGGGGAGCTGCGGCGAGCACTTCAACGCAGTCAGGGGACTCGAGGGCCGGAGAAACGCCGTCAATAGTTGGGCGACAGGCCACTAGCAAGAACTCCGGTGGCGAGTGCGGAGCGGAGGTTTTCGAGCCGTTCCGGTACAACCCGGTAGTGCACCCATCTCCCCTGCCGGTCACCTTCGACCAGGCCGGCCTCGCGGAGAATCTTGAGATGATGCGAGACGGTCGGCTGGGACAATCCCAGAGGACCTTCCAGGTCACATCCACAGGCGGTTCCCTCAGGGGCGGCGGCGAGCATCGAAACGATGCGGAGGCGCACCGGATCACCGAGGGCGGCGAACGTCGCGGCCATGTCATCGGCGGCGGTGTCATCGACCACTCCGTCAAACAAGGGTGTGCAGCAGAAGTCCATTTCTCATATTGACACTAGTCGATACATCGATATAGTTCAATACATCGAAGTTCATCGATCTATTGCAAAGGAGGAACGATGTCACTTCTCGGAAACGACCCCGGTTGTTGCGACGGCGGCTGCAACTGCTGCTAACCACCTCGACAAAGTGGTGCGTCCCGCGCTGTGGGGGCGCACCACACCCCGAATCAGCTCGAATTCTCCAGGATCTTTACGGTCGCTTCCCCTTCACTGCATCCATCGAGCACCGGGCAGTACTGGCACCATGGCCCTCCCCTCCTCTCGAAATCCGCGCCTGAAGACCAGTGACTCCTCAAGTCATCGACCATTTGTGACACTTCGCCAGCTATTTTCACCACGTCGCTGTTGACAGGAACCGAGGAATAGCGCTCGCCCGTCTTTACGGAGATAGCCTCGATCGATACCGGTAACTGCTTGCGGTCGAGCATCCAGAGGAGAGCGTAGAAACCCATCTGCTCCCGGGCCTCACCCAGCTCACCTGTTTTCCAATCGACGAGGCGGTGCCCCTCAGGATCGCCGGTGTAAACGGCATCGATCTGACCGACCAGCTCAACACCGGAAGCTACTGCGATATCGAACACGATCTCTGCTCCCTCGAAGCCCTCCTGCGGGAACCGGACAAACCGCTGGTAGAGCGCCCGCACTTCTTCGAAAATGCCTTTTAGATCCGAAGGTTTCATGCTGAGGTCACTCATCGAGTTATTGAGTCGTTGGGACCCTCCGATCTCCTCCCGGCAGGCCTGCTCGAAATCGGCTTCTTCGATCGGCCCGGAGACAAGGTGTCTGCGGAAGACCTGATGGGCCAGGCTACCGACGAAGGATGAGCGCGAAGCGGTCCCATAATTTCCCTGGTAGCGGGCATCGGCGCGTGCTGGACACTGCTTGTAGGCAAGGTAGGACGTGGCTGAAATCCGGACGTCTTCCCCCGGCAGGGAGGGAACTATTTCAACCTGTGTCACGTCGGAACTCTAGATGCCGATGATTAAGCAAACGGACCGGCCCGGGTTACCATCGGATCTTCGCCCGGCCAACCCCGGTGCCTCCTCTCCAATGCACGACTACGTCTCCTTCCGAAAATCTCCTAAGACCGCGTCCGCGATTCTCGCGCTTGCGGTGGTCCTGTTGTTCCTGCTCGCATACGGTGCGACCCGCTTCGCCTCACGCGGCGAGGTGATGGGGAGGGTCGAGGTAGCCGGGGTACAACTCGGCGGGCTCGATCGGGATACAGCCCTGGGCACAATGGTCCAGGTCGAAGACGCATTCAACGTCCGCACGGCAGTCTTCACCATCGAAGGTTCCACCGTGCAACTGCCGCCTCCCGAAGTTGGGCTCGACATCGACGAGTACTCCATCGTCGGCACCGCGATGAAAGTGGGCCGCACCGGGAATCCGTTCAGTGACTTCTGGTGGTGGCTCACCCATATCCTCACCGATCACACGATCTCGCTGCTGGGCACGGTCGACTCTGCCCTCGTCGACATCACACTGACCGAGTGGGAGACGAGTGTCATCGCCGAGCCGACCATCCCCGGCGGGATCATCCTCGTCGACAACGAGCCGGCTCCGGTGTACCCGGCTACCGGCACAGGGATCCTCAGAGAGCAAGCCGGGACAGAGATTCTCAAGATCATGCTCGAAACCAGGCCAACGGTTGGGGTCATCGAGACCAGGGTGATTCAACCCGCCCTCTCTCCGGCACAGGTCGATGATGCGCTCATTGTTGCACAAGAACTGTTGTCCGCCCCGATCCTGATGACACATGAGGGGACAACTCTCACCGTCGACTCCGGCGAACTGAAGAATGCTTTCGTGGCAAACACGATCACCGAGGCCCCGGCGCGGATCGAGCTTGGCTTCGACCCTGCCGTAGTCAGCGAGTTCCTCGACCCGATTCGCTCCGAGTTCGAGCTGCAGCCGGTTGACGCAAGGTTCGACATCGAAGGTGACGCGATCTCGATAATCGCCGGATCGAATGGCACCGAAATCGACGAAGTCGAGACCGCGACCAGACTCTACGAGGCCGGTATCTCACCGACGCGGACCGGGGTCCTCCCCCTGGTCGAAGGTGCGGAACCGGACGTGACAACGGCTTATCTCGAGGGTCTCAACGTCAACCACCTGGTGTCCCAGTTCACTACCTACTACGACTGCTGTGCGGACCGGGTCACCAACATCCACCAGATCGCCCGGGATGTCGACCTGACCCTGGTCCTTCCCGGCCAGACCTTCAGCCTCAACGACCACGTCGGGCAACGCACGGAGACGAAGGGTTACCTTCCGGCCGGCACCATCGTTGCCGGAGAGATCGAAGACACCGTCGGCGGCGGGGTCAGCCAGTTCACCACCACCTTCTACAACGCCGTCTTCTGGGGTGGCTATGAAGATGTGGAACATCGCGCCCACTCCTACTACTTCAATCGTTATCCGATGGGAATCGAGGCAACCCTCAACTGGAGGACCCCCGACCTCAAGTTCCGGAATAACCGGGACCACGCGGTCCTCATCGACACGAGAGTCTCTGACACCTCGATCACCGTGCGCTTCTTCGGTGAAAACGACGGACGAACTCTCAAAGGCGAGCAGAGCGGGGGAAAACTCAACATCTGGGTGGACAAGTCGGGCGGAGCGGAGGCCCGCCACGTCAAGGGAACGGTGTCCGACCCATTTGCCGTGACCCAGCCGGGACAGCCGCGGTACGAGGCCAATCCCGAACTGAGCCCCGAGGTCACAAATACCCTCCAATCCGAGACCGACGGTTGGAGCGTCACCGTCACCCGGAGGATCCTGGTCAACGAGGTGGAGGTCGAGTCACAAGAGTGGCTAGTCCGATATGCAGCGCGCTTCGCCGTCTACGAAGTCCATCCTTGCATGATGCCCGGGTCCACAACGACGTGCCCGACGACAACAACCTTGCCGCCGACCACAACCACCGTGCCACCGACGACCACCACCACGGCGCCGCCTACTACAACTGCCCCACCGTGATCGGTCAGGCGACGGGCTCGGGTTCCTCTTCGTAGAAGCGGAGGAAACTCTGGGTCTCTTCCTTGACGCTGGCCACGGTGGTCTCGTCCCACCCGCCGGGCCGTCGCACAGTTATCGTGTTCTGCAGGACGAATACATGGTCGATTCCGGCGTCGATGCCGAACAGGCGCTCAGCGAGACGTCCGGGGACTGCGCTCCCGGGGTGGCCGGGTGTCATCTCGTGGCCGTCCTGGCCGGTGAGGCTCCGGTCGGTGTCGAGAAGTAGAAGGTCACCGACTTCGGCAACACTGCGGATTTCTACGGTTTGTCCCATACGAATCGGGATGTTACTTCAGGAACCCATCCCACCTGAATCCTCACCGATCTCATGGACCTTGACCAGGTTGGTCGAGGCCTGACGGCCCGGAGGCACACCGGCCACCATCACCACCCGGTCGCCGCGCTTGGCGATCTCCTGGGACTCGAGATACCGGGAAGCGGCTGCCATCTCCTCGTCGGTGTAGGTCCGGCGGTCGAGTGGATGAGGCGCCACCCCCCAGAAAATTGCCATGCGCCGTTCGGTCACCGGGTTCGGGGTGAATGCATTTATTCGAACTTCAGGGCGGTATTTGGAGATGAGACGGGCGGTGTTCCCCGATTCGGTGAATGCGACGATCATCTGGGCGTCGACGTTGACTGCGATTTCTGTCGCGGCCTGGGCCACCGCCGAAGCCACGGTGTTTCCGTCCCCGACGAAAGGCACCGGGTGATCCCCCCTTTCTGAGAGCGTCCCCTGCTCAGTCTCCAGACAGATCAGAGCCATGGCTTCGATGGTCTTGATCGGGTAGGAGCCGACTGCCGTCTCCCCGGAGAGCATCACTGCATCGGTGCCGCCGAACACCGCATTTGCCACATCGGTGACCTCGGCTCTGGTTGGCCGCGGGCTATGGATCATCGACTCGAGCATCTCCGTCGCAGTTATCGAGATCCGGCCAGCCGCGTTGGTCCGCTTCAAAATGTCGTTCTGGATTAGCGGCAGTCGCTGCAGCGGCAGCTGCACACCGAGGTCTCCCCGGGCGACCATCACCCCTTCGGAGACGGCGAGAATCGAATCCAGATTGTCGTAAGCCTGGGCCAATTCGATCTTAGAGATGATTGGCACATCGCCACATAGCTGCTTGACGCTGGTCACATCCTCGCCAGAACGGACAAATGAGGCGGCCACGTACTCGACGCCCAGCTCGATTCCGAACGCCAGGTCTCGTTCGTCCTTTTCGGTGATTGTGTCAACAGTCAGAAGGCTGTCGGGAAACGCTACCCCTTTGTGGTTGGAGATCTCTCCGCCCTGGACCACGTCGGCAATCAGCATCTCCTTTTCCTCGCCGACCACCATCAGCGTCACCAGACCATCGGCAAGTATCACCCGATCGCCGGGTTTGACGTCGTTGAGTAGCTCCGGATACCCGACCGGGATGATCTCCAGCGACCCGTTTCCGCCGGCCGGCGAGAGCGATACCTGGGTTCCCTCGAGAAGATAGATTGGGCCTTCGGGGAAGGTTCCGACCCGGAGTTTCGGGCCTTGAATGTCCTGGACGACAGCCACCGACCTGTTGTGGCGCTTGGCAGCGTCGCGTACCCAGCCGGCGAAGCTCCGGTGCAATTCGTGCTCACCGTGAGAGAAATTGAGCCTGGCAACATCCATTCCAGCCCGAACCATCGCATCGACGGATTCGGCGTCTGCGACTGCTGGGCCCATCGTCGCGATGATCTTGGTGTGGCGGTCCATGTGTTTCATAAACTTAAGCAGAGGAGAGGTCTACTCCGTGACAGGTCCGTAAACGATTTCGCCGAATAGCCGGAGGTTCACCGATTCGATCACTGCTGTCCCCTCTTCAGAGCCAAGCCATTCCAGGAGTTGCACGGCCCCGTCACGGTTGGATGCCGCGGTGGGGACATAAGCCGTGTAGGGGTTCGCCAGCTCATCGCCGGTTACGAGATAATCGACGAGCGACAAGGCGCCCTGCGCCTCGAGGAAGGCGCCGCGTTCTGCCAGGGTGAAACCCGACCTCTGGTCGGCAATCAGCAAGGTCTGGCCCATCCCCTGGCCCGACTCGATGTACCACTCCTGCGAACCGGGCTCGATCCCCAACCCGGCCCAGAGGCTAAGTTCTCGCTCGTGAGTGCCGGAGAGGTCGCCACGACTGACGAAGGTGATCCCTCCCGAGGCAATGGCGATGAATGCCTCTGTCACCGGGCCTCCCATAGCCGCCAAGCCCTCCGCCGGGCCAACGAGGACAAAGCGAGACTCGACGAGAGGGCTGGAGGCAAACCCGTGACCCTGCTCCACGAAGGTGGCCTCCTGATCGGGAGCATGGACGATCAAGAGGTCGGCGGCCCCGCGACGACCGAGTTCGAGAGCAAGAGCCGTGGGCTCAGCCACGACCGAGACCTCGACTCCCGGGTTGAGCGCCTCGTATTCAGCGATCACCTCATCGATGAGCCCGGAGTCAACAAGGGTTGTCCCGGCGGCAACGATCACCCGCTCAGAGCCCGCCCCGCAACCCGCGGCGAGAATCAGCACAACGGCGAGCCACCGTCTCATGCCATCACAATTGTCACTGCACTCGCCTTGACCGCCACACCGACTTCGGTCCCGACGTCAATCGAGAGATCGACGAGTGCACCCGGTGTGACCGACGCAACTACTTCGACTCCAATATCGACGGTGACCTCGACAAGTTGCGCCCGGTGCGCCATCGCGACAACCCTGCCGATCCACGTATTCCGGCTGGAGATGTCATGGCCGGACCCGGCGAGGCGGAGTGTTACCGCCTCAGCCCCGAAGAGGGCTCGTGCCGGCCCATCGGCTCCGCCCATCCCGGTGATCCTGACATTTCCTGACTCGAGCACACAGAGACCATCGGCGGGCCGGGCATTGCCGTCGATCAGGTTTGCCTTGCCCAGGATCTCGGCGCTGCGTGTGAATGACGGTGACCCGATCACGGCGGAGACCTCACCCTGCTCGACGATGCTTCCTTTGTCGATGATCACAACCCGATCGGCGAGTGCGGCGACGACATTGATGTCGTGGGTGACGACAACGACAGAGCGCCCTTCGAGTTCCGTGGTGAGCAGCGAGAGGATCTCCCCCCGCTCGGCGAAATCGATCGGGGCCATCGGCTCGTCGAGGAGACACCAATCAGCAGATCTGGCGAGAGTCCGGGCGATCACCAGGCGATGCTTTTCTCCACCCGACAGCGAGGGTGCCGATTGCTCGAGTAGTCCTCCCACACCGAGACGATCAGCGAGCTGGCGGGCGCGCGCCGCAGACTCCGACTCCAGTCCAAGGCCGAGGTTGAACCCGGCCGATCCCCGGAACATGTGCGGTCTTTGCTGGATGTAAGCCACCGTGCCTGACCCGCCCAGCTCTCGCACCAGGTATCTGAGAAGGGTGGTCTTACCCGCACCATTGGGCCCGAAAATGACCGTTGTCTCTTCCGGGTGAAGCTCCAGCCCGGATATCCGAAGCCGGCTTCCGTCGGCCGGGATCACAATGTCGAAGCTCACACCCCCACCCCCCTCGGGCGATTCAGGCGTCCCAGGGAGAGGTTGACCGCCAGGCTTATGGCCAGCAGCACCATTCCTGCCGCGATTGCAATCCCGAAACGCGCCTGGCGAGATTCCTGGACGATCAAAGTCGTCAGGACCCGGGTCTCGCCGAGGATGTTGCCACCGACGATCAGGACCGCCCCCACCTCGGAGATCACCCTTCCAAAGGCGGCAACTACCGCAGCACCGACACCTGAGCGGGCTTCCCCGATCGCCAGCCGATACCGCATTGTGGCGGGAAGACCGAGCGCATCGATTTCGTCGATCACCTCGGTCGGGAGCCCTCCGACCGCACCCCTCGTCACTCCGGCCGCCACCGGGATGGCGAGGGAGACCTGTGCGATGACCATCGCGGCCGGGGTGAATACGAGGCCCAGCGAGCCGAATGGGCCTGCGTTCCAGAACAGGAGGAGAACGAACAGGCCGACCAGGACCGGGGGAATGCCCATCCCCACGTTGACCACCGTCCGGACAAGGGCCGAGCCGGGGAAACGCTCCATCTCGAGGATTGTGCCCAGGGGGATGCCGACCAGAACTCCGAGCACCGTCGAGATCCCCGACACCGCCAGGGTGAGAACGATTACATCTACAAGCTCCGGCCCGAACTCGGAGAACGCGTCAAGGGCATCGCCGATGACCTCACCGAGAAACTCCATGAGGGTGACGATACTTCAGGCGCCGGCCCGCGCCCTGATCACCTCGTTGACGAGCGTGGGGTCGGCCTTACCCTGCGTCGCCCGCATCACCTGGCCGACCAGGAACCCGAGGACTTTGTCCTCCCCTGCCTGGAGTGAGGCGAGAGCGTCGGGGTTGTCGGCGAGGACGGAGTCGACAGCCGCTTCGATCGCTCCGGAATCGGAGATCTGGATCAGGTCGCGCTCCCGGGCAACCGCGAGCGGATCGCCTTCCCCGGCAAGCACGCCGCTCAGCACCTCCTTGGCTGCCGATGTCGAAACTTTCCCGTCGTCGATGAGGCCGATGAGGCCGGCGAGCTGGGCGCCCGTGAGAGGTACCTCCTCGCTCTCGGCGCCCTCGCGACGTTGCCAGGCGGTGATCTCCCCGGTGACCCAATTCGCCACAGAACGGGGGTCGGCGCCCTCTGCAACTGCCGATTCGAATAGTCCACGCATCGAGGAGCCGGCCCCGGAAAGGACACCGGCCATCGGCCCATCGAGCCCTGAAGCAACGTAGCGTTCGATCCGCTGCGCCGGAAGCTCGGGCAGAGTCGCCCGCACCCGCTCGATCCACGCCGGGTCCATCTCCATCGGGGTCAAGTCGGGCTCGGCGAAGTAGCGGTAGTCGGAAGACCCTTCTTTCGATCGCATCGACCTGGTCAGGCCGGCTTCCTCATCCCAATGCCGGGTCTCCTGGACGACGGCACCGCCGGAATCCACCAGTGCTATCTGACGGTCGATCTCATACTGGACCGCCCGCTCCAGAGACCGGAAGGAGTTCATATTCTTGACCTCGACTTTTGTCCCGAGGACGTCGACGCCGGCCGGCCGGATCGAGACGTTGGCATCGAAGCGGATCGATCCCTCCTCCAACCGGGCATCGGAAACTCCCAGTTCGGCGACCACGGCGCGGAGGCCCTGGGCGTAGGCCCTGGACTCGGCGGCGGAGCGGATGTCGGGTTTGGAGACGATCTCGACAAGAGGGACTCCCGATCGGTTGAAGTCGAGAAGGGTGGAACTGGCACCGTGGATCCGTCCCCCATCTCCGATATGGGTCGACTTCCCCGTGTCCTCCTCCATGTGGGCCCGCTCGATCCCGATTCGACGCGTTTGCCCGTCGACGGTCACATCGAGATGGCCCTCGACACAGATCGGAGCGTCGAATTGGGAGATCTGATAGTTCTTGGGGAGGTCGGCGTAAAAGTAGTTCTTGCGATGGAACACCGCAGAGGGGGCCACCGAACAGTTGAGCGCCAACCCGATGGCGATGATCGAGTCGAGCGCCACTGCGTTGGGCACCGGGAGTGCTCCGGGAAGGCCGAGACAGGTCGGGCAGATGCTGGTGTTGGGCTCCTGTCCGAAACCCACAGCACACCCGCAGAACATCTTCGACCGGGTGGCCAGTTCGACGTGGACCTCAATCCCGATAACGCTCTCCCAGCTCAACCTGCCACCAACTCGAGGTCGGGCCGCGCATCGAAACCGGCGAGTTCCTCGACCTCTGCAGCCACCCGGTACATCATCGGCTCACCCAGCGCGGGCGCCATTATCTGAAACCCAATGGGCAGGCCCTGAGAGTCGAGGCCGATGGGCACCGAGATCGCAGGGTCCCCGGAGAGGTTGCAAGGGATCGTGCAAATGTCGGATAGGTACATCGCCAGCGGGTCCTCGGTCCTCGCCCCCGCTTTGAAAGCAACGGTCGGGCTGGTCGGGGACACGAGCACGTCGACCTTTTCATAGGCTCGGGCGAAGTCCGCGCGAATTGCCGACCGCACCCTCTGGGCCTGGCCGTAAAAAGCGTCGTAGTAGCCGGCTGAGAGGGCGTATGTGCCAAGCAGAATCCGCCGGGTTACCTCAGGACCGAATCCTGCAGCCCTGGTCCGCGACATCATCTCCTCGGTGGTCTCTCCCTCGCCACGCAACCCGAAACGAATCCCGTCGAAGCGGGCAAGGTTCGCCGAGCACTCGGCCGGTGCTATCAGGTAGTAAGCGGAAAGCGCGATTTCGAATGTGGGGAGGCTGACTTCGACGACGCCTGCACCCGCCGCACGCAGCCGATCGACCATCGCCGACACCTGCTCATCGACCTCAGCCTCGTAGCCCTCGCCCGCCAACTCTGTGACCACTCCCACTCTGAGCCCCTCGACACCCTTGCCGATCGAATCCAGCGGATCGGGGTAATCCCCACGGTAGGAGGTGGCGTCGAGGGGGTCGTGACCCCAGATCGCCTGAAGCGTGAGCGCAGAGTCGAGCACGGTGAGGCTGAGCGGCCCGATTTGATCGAGAGAAGAGGCGAATGCGATCAGCCCGTACCGGCTGACAGTGCCGTAGGTCGGCTTCATCCCAACGACACCTGTCAGCGCTGCCGGCTGGCGAATTGACCCACCGGTATCCGATCCCAGGCCAACCAGCGCCGAGCCCGCCGCCACCGCCGCAGCCGACCCTCCCGAAGAACCACCCGGGATTCGGGTGATGTCCCACGGGTTGTAGGTCGGGCCATAGGCCGAGTTCTCCGTGGATGAGCCCATGGCAAACTCGTCGAGATTGGTCTTGCCGACGATCACCGCCCCGCCTTCGCGGAGCCGGGTGACAACTGTTGCGTCGTATGGGGGCACATATCCGGAGAGGATTTGTGACGACGCCGTGGTCTCGAGTCCCCTCGTCGCCATGTTGTCCTTTACCGCGACCGGGATTCCGTGCAGCGGCCCGCGATCGACCCCGGAGGCCAGCTCGCTGTCGGCGCGTTCTGCGACTTCTAGCGCACCGCTGCGATCGATTGTGAGAAAGGCGTGGATCTGCGCTTCGGTGTCGGCAGCGGTCTTCAAAACCCTTTCCAGCAAATCAGTCGCTGTAAGCGATCCGTCGCGGAGCATTTCACCCGCCCGGGCGATGGTGAGAGCCGTCATCACAGTTCGAGCGCAGGGGGCACCACGAAGAACCCGTCCCTCGCCTCCGGAGCCTGTTCGAGGACCTCATCACGATCCAGCGAGGTTCGAACCTCGTCCGGCCGGAAGGCGTTGACCAAACCAAGTGGGTGAGTCACGTTCACCTCGGGGCCACCCTCGAGTTCCTGAACCCTGGCGGCATGCTCGAGGATTACGGAAAGCTGGTCTCGATAGTGCTCCAGCTCGGAGCCGGACAGGGCGAGTCGGGCCAACCGGGCCACGTGGGCGATATCGATTTCAACAGGCATGAGACCGGGAGTCTAAGGATCCGTCAGCAATAGGCCGCCTGATAAACGCTCGACGTCCAGCGGCTCTCGTCCCGTCACGTGAGTACCCGGCGCAGAGACTCGAATGCCCATTGCAGATCGTCGATCCGAACTGACTCCCCGGGCTTGTGGGCAAGATCGGTCTCACCGGGCCCGAAGTTGATCGCAGGGATCCCGCGCACCGCCAGTTGGGCGACATCGGTCCAACCCTGTTTGGGCGTCACCGGCGCTCCCGACGCTTCGGCGAGGGACAAGAAGAGGGGGTTGTCAACCGATGGCATCGCCGCTGGGGCGAGGTCGGTGATCTCGATTGTGTCTGCCCGTGAACAGACAGCCCTCAGGTTCCGCTCTGCGTCCTCGATACTCCGGTCTGGAGCGAACCTGTAGTTGACGTTGAGCTCGAAACGACCAGGGATGATGTTATTGGCGATGCCGCCGGCGGCCTTTGTTACCGACATGACTTCCTTGAAGATCAGCCCGCCGACGTCGTGTACCTCCGGCTCGAGCCCGTCCATCGCGGTCAGGAACGGAGCGGAACGCGTCACCGCGTTCACACCGAGCCACGGGCGGGCCGAGTGTGCCGGCTCACCTTCGAATCTCACCGTTGCATTGATCACGCCGTTGCAGCCGGCCTGGAGTTCCCGATTTGACGGCTCGAGCACGATGCCGGCTCTGCTTGATGCAAGAACCGGGACGGTGTCGAGAATCGGCCCCAACTGGTTGTCCTTCATCCGGCCTTCCTCGCCGGCGTAGAAGATCCCGACGATCCCGTTGGTGCCGAGGGCTTCGATGAGGTGGATCATCACCGCCAGGCCGCCCTTCATGTCGGTCGATCCCAGACCGTGGAGCCGATCCCCCTCGAGCCGTGCGCCCGTCTCTCCCTGCAGCGGAACCGTGTCGATGTGGCCGACGAGAAGCACCTTGTCATCCGACGGCTCGCCGACGACCACCGACTCCTGCACCACCCGAACCGGATAGGCGGCCAACCTCTCGGCGATGGCCTTGCAAATTGCCGCCTCGGAGCCGGTGGGCGACGGGATGCCAACCAGCCATGCGAGTGTTTCAACCAGGGTGCTCATCAGTAGGGGAAGGTAACAGGAGCCACTACGCTCCCCGCACGTGAGCAACTCGATCACCTCGACCGGTCTGGCGACGACAGCGCGCGGTGACGTTCTCTCTGTCTGGTATCCAGAGCCCACCGTGCTCACCCCCGCGGTCGATCTCGAAGCGTTGACGGGAGACGACCCGACAACCCTGGTCAGCCGCCAGCTCGTCGAGACCACTGTGGATCCCGATTCTCCACCCTCCAGCGCCGCCGATGTCTACCTCCGGCTCCATCTGCTCAGCCACCGGGTATTCCGCCCGCACCAGATCAACCTCGACGGGCTCTTCGGCATCCTCACCAACGTCGTCTGGACCGATCTCGGCCCGTGTGCGGTCGCCGACTTCCCCGCAGCCCGCGCAGCCGCCGGTCACTACCTCGGGGTGAACGGTGTCGACAAATTCCCCAGGATGACCGACTATGTGGTGCCTTCAGGGGTCCGGATCGCCGACGCCAACCGGGTCAGGCTCGGCGCCTACCTCGGTGAGGGAACCACCGTTATGCACGAGGGATTCGTCAACTTCAATGCCGGGACCCTCGGAGCGTCGATGGTCGAGGGGCGGATCAGCGCCGGGGTTGTGGTGGGCGACGGAAGCGACATCGGCGGCGGGGCCTCCATCATGGGGACTCTGTCCGGTGGCGGGTCGGAGGTGATCTCGATCGGGAAAGGCTGCCTGCTCGGGGCCAATTCAGGTGTTGGCATTTCCCTGGGCGACAACAGCGTCGTAGAAGCAGGCCTGTACCTGACCGCCGGCACTGTCGTCACTCTCCCGGATCGCGGTACCGCAAAGGGGCGGGAACTCTCCGGGATATCCGAAATGTTGTTCCGACGAAACTCGGTGTCAGGAGCAGTCGAGGCTCTTCCCCGTTCCGGCTCGTGGGGCGGGCTCAACGCCGCTCTCCACGACAACTAGACGTCTCCGTGCTCCCTTTATACCGGGGATTCGGTACCTGTCGCATAAGTAGTTCTTGCCTCTAGCGTTGCGACGGTGCCTTACCGCTACATATACCTCGGGCTCGGTCTGGTCCTCGTCGCCGCCGTAGCTTTTGGATTTGCGCTGGGGAGTGGCGGAGACCCGGTGGTATTGCCCGACCCGGTGGAGGCTGTCTACCCCGCGCCGGGCGATCTGGTGCCGTTTCAGAGCGGAATCGAGATCGACCTGAAGATTGGCTATACCGCAGACATCTACGTCGATGGTTGGCTGGTCCAGGATGCGAGATTCGTCGAGGGGATCGGTGTCTACCGATGGTCGCCCACGCCCACCAACCCGACGATCAACGAGTGGTCACCGGGCGAACACACGATTCGCGTGGTCTATGACACAGTCAACGGCCTTCCCGACCCGGGAGAATTCGAATGGACGTTCCGGGTCGGATAGCAGCCAGGACAACACACCCATCAGGAAAGGACCTTCAGGCCTTCTTCGAGCAGCTTCCTGAAGGTGTCTCCATCGATGATCGGCACACCGAGCTGCTCCGCCTTCTCGGTTTTCGACACACCCGGTGACTCCCCCACGATAAGGGCGGTCGTCTTGCCCGATACCGACCCTGTCGCCTTGCCGCCTCGTGCCTCGACAGCCGCCTGCGCCTCCTCGCGGGTGAATCCCTCCACCGTTCCCGAGATCACGAACGCCGCACCCACCAGGAGATCGCCCGGTGCGGAATCATCCACATCTTCAACCAGTTTCACCCCGGCTGCGCCCAGCTTTTCCACCAGTTCCTGATTCGCCGGGTCGCTTGCCCATTCGACGACAGCGGAAGCAATTGACCGGCCGACCCCGCCAATTGCCGAGATCTCCTCTTCGGATGCGTCCAGCAAGGCGGGGAGTCCACCGAAGTGACGGATCAGGGCACGTGCCATCGTTCCGCCGACATGACGGATTCCGATCGCAGTCAGCAGGCGCGACACCGGCCTTTTCTTTGCGCCGTCAATGGCTGCTTTCAGCTTGTTGACCGATATCTCGCCCCAACCCTCCCGTCCCCTGAGCTGATCGACGTCGAACGTGAATAGATCAGCCGCACCCTTGACCATGCCCTCGCCCAGCAACATGTCGATCGTCTTGTAGCCCATGTGCTCGATGTCCATCCCGCCCCGTCCGGCGAAGTGGAAGAGCCACTCCCGAAGTCGTGAGGGGCACGCGTATCCTCCGGTGCACCGTGCCACCGCCTCACCGTCAGGGCGAACGATCGGGTTCCCGCAAAACGGGCATTTGGATGGCATCGACCAGACCCGCTCCTCGCCGGTGCGGGCCGCGAGCACCGGCCCGACAACTTCCGGGATCACATCGCCAGCCCTCCTCACAATGACCTGATCGCCGATGCGAACGTCCTTGAAAGCAACCTGGTCTTGATTGTGAAGTGTCGCCAAACCGACGGTCGCGCCACCTACGAAGACAGGTTCGAGCACGGCGAATGGCGTAGCTGCACCGGTCCGACCGATGTTGATGGCAATGTCCTTGAGCAGTGTCACTTGTTCTTCGGGAGGGAACTTGTATGCAATTGCCCAGCGCGGAGCCTTTGAGGTGAATCCGAGCCGGTGCTGCTCGGCGAGCGAATCGACTTTTACAACAACGCCGTCGGTCTGATACTTCTCGTCGTGGCGGCTTTTCTCCGCCTCCGCAACATAAGCCATCACCGCCTCGAGGCTCTCAACCCTTTTCGACGACGGGTTGACTTTGAAACCGAGAGTGCCCAGGTATTCCATCGTCTGGGTGTGTGACGTGAGGTCTGGTCCTCCTTCGATCAGCCCCAACTGATAGACCCAGATGTCGATACCGCGGCTTGCCGTGACCGCAGGATCCTTCTGCCGGACCGACCCGGCCGCAGCATTCCGGGCGTTGGCGAATAGACGATCCTCTTTCTCGGCCTGACGCTTGTTGAGCTCATTGAATGCGTTATAAGGCATGTAGACCTCACCACGGACCTCGACCACCGATGGAGGAGCAGCCGCATGGAGACGCAAGGGAATCGAGTCGATTGTCCGCAAATTCGGGGTTATGTCTTCGCCGGTTGTCCCATCTCCCCTTGTCGCTCCGGTGACCAGGTTTCCCTCGCGATAGGTCAGAACCACGGCGAGACCGTCGACCTTCAATTCGCAGGAGTACGCAGAAGGATCTTCGCCGAGTTGGCGGACCAGGCGCTGGCGCCACGACTCGAGGTGGGCTTCACTCTCGGCGTTATCCAGTGAGAACAGGGGCCGGAGATGCTCGACCGGGGCGAAGAGGTCTCCGATCGGAGTCCCGACTCGCTGCGTCGGCGAATCGTTGGTGATCAGGTCGGGGTGGGCAGACTCGATTTCGCGGAGCTCGGTAATGAGGGCGTCGAACTGGGCATCGCTGACCGTAGGGTCGTCGAGGATGTAGTAACGATGGGCGTGTTCACGGATCGCCTGGCGGAGCTCTTCGACCCGGTCCTCTGGGTTGGTCATCAGCGGGGACGTTAACCGACGGCTGTTACGAAATTGTTGACGCGATCAAGGCACCGCCCAGCACCATGTCGCCCTCGTAGAAGGCAACGGTCTGGCCCGGGGCAATGGCGCTCTGCCTTTCGTCGAAAACCAAGCGGTTGCCATCCAGTGTCGCTCCCACCGGTTCGCCATGCGCCCGGTATTGAGCGGTGACCCAACCGGAACGGGCAATACCTGAGGTCCAGGTGACCTGTTCGAGCCCGACTCCGGCGACCTCGAGGTCGTCGCGACTGCCGAGGACGACGGTGGAGGTTGCCTCTTCGATTCGAACTACGAAACGCGGCTCTCCGACTGCGACCCCCAGGCCGCGTCGCTGGCCGATGGTGAATCCGGCAATTCCCTCGTGCTCGCCAATTGTGTTTCCGGCAGTGTCCACCACATCGCCGGGGTGGAATGCGCCGGGGGCGTGATCGGATAGGAAACCGCGGTAGTCGCGTTGTCCGACGAAGCAGATATCCATCGACTCTGGCTTCCTTGCAGTCCGGAGGCCCATCCCGGCGGCAACATTGCGTACCTGTGGCTTGGTCAGCTCTCCGACTGGAAAGCGGGTTCTCGACAACTCGCGCTGGGTGAGCATCGAAAGCACATAAGACTGGTCCTTGGCGACGTCCTCACCGCGATGCAGCGACCACGTCTCGCCGTTTTCTCTGCTCCGGGCGTGGTGCCCGGTCACGAGGATCTCGCTCCCAAAGTCATCGAGACGATTGAGCAGCCGGTCGAACTTGACGGTCCGATTGCACTCGATACACGGATTGGGGGTCCTCCCCGATGCGTAATCGGTTACGAACCTGTCGACCACACCGCCCTTGAACTCCTCGGAGTAGTCGAGCACGTAATACGGAATGTCGAGTTGGGCTGCGACCCTCCGGGCGTCCTCGGCATCGGAGACAGTGCAGCAACCCGCTGTCGGTGCCTCGCCGTTTGGCCCTGACCACAGCTTGAGTGTCACCCCGACCACGTCGTGGCCGGCATCCTTCATGAGAGCCGCCGCTACCGAAGAATCGACTCCGCCCGACATCGCGACCAGGGCTTTCATCGCAGATCTTCCACCAGGTCGACCACGATCCGGGCGGCCCGGTTGGACTCCTCGCGAGACGAAGTCCAGCCAAAGCTGAAACGGACCGACTCCCGGGCCTCAGCTGGAGACCGTCCCATCGCTTCGAGCACGTGGGAAACCGTGGCAGCACCCGACTGACAGGCTGAGCCGGCGGACGCCGCAACACCCGATCTGTCGAGGCGCATCAGGAGGGGCTCGTTGCGCACGCCGGGGAAACGGATATTCAGATGATGCGGTGAACGGTCCGGATCAGGAGTGTTGACGACTGCGTCCGGGAACGCGCGGGTGAGGTGCTCTTCGAAGCTGTCTCTGATTGTGCCGACCTCGCCAACGAAACGGTCGCGATCGGCCGCGGCAAGCTCCATTGCTGTTGCCAGGCCAACTGCACCCGGGACATCGTGAGTGCCGGATCGGCGCCCCAGTTCCTGACCACCCCCGTGGATCAGCGGTTCGAGGGCAGTCCCTTCGCGCACATAGAGCAGACCCGCACCCTTAGGGCCGCCAAATTTGTGCGCCGTCAACGACAACATGTCGACCCCGAGCTGGCCAACGTCGAATTTCATCGAGCCGAATGCCTGCACGGCGTCGGCATGGACCAACACGTCTGGATCGGTGCCTTTGACGGCATGACTCATCGCGGCTACGTCGTTCACCACGCCGGTCTCGTTGTTGACCAGCATGATCGACACCACAGCGGTCGAGGGTGTCAGCGAGGCCACGACCGCCGATGCTTCGATCCGTCCGGCGCGATCCACCCCGACAGTGTCCACCACGCTTCCCCGGCGCCCCAGGAAGTCCGCCGTTTCCAGAACGGCTTCATGCTCGGTAGCACTGACTACGACCCCGGTCCGATCTGAGCCACTGAACACCGCACCGGTCAGGGCGAGGTTATCGCTCTCCGTTCCACCGGATGTGAAGACGACTTCCATAGGACCACAACCGAGGATTTCGGCAATCCGCTCCCGTGCTTCCTCGAGCGCATTCTTAGCGCGACGCGACACGCCGTGGATTCCTGACGAATTGCCGAACGAATCGATGGCGTGTGGTGCCATTGCCTCCCATACCCCGGGACGCATCGGCGTTGTTGCAGCGTGGTCCAGATAGATCAAGTCCCTCATTCTCGCAGTTATCGCGGGTTGAGCCAGCCAGGCAGGTAGCGGGGTTCAGACCGCGAGCGAGTAGACAAGGGCAAACACCAGGCTGTAGACGACATATGCTCCGACCACAACCGCAGGGGTCATATCCCCCCAACCCACACCGAACATTCCGGGGTCGTTGAACACGAGCTCACCGCGGCCAGCCGAAACTGCCTCGCGGCTCTCACCCGGACGGTCGACCACCCGGGGGTGGACCTGCTTCAACCAACCGAGGCCAACTCCGATGAGAGCACCGTGAACCATCCCGACGACGGCGGCAACGAGAAGACCTGTACCGGTGAGAGCGAAGACAAGGGCATAAAGCACTCCGTAGGCAACGGTTCCGATGACGCCGTAGTGCAGCGCCGAGCCGAGTGCCACCGCCAGGTCGTGGTCGCCGGAGACCCACGCACCAAGCAAAAGTGGCATCGAAGGCATCGATGTCGCACCGCGGAACGACGCCAGCTCGGTGGCAAGCGTCATGACCACGGTGGCGAGGAAGCCTGCAATCAGCGACGAGAGAAGACTGAAGTCCAATTGTCTCCTTGTCGAATTCAGGGCGCCTGTTACCCCGACCCCGATCGGCTCAAACCGGCCCCGCGCGTCAACAGGGGCACAGATGGCAGAATCAGCCGATGGGCATCAGAATCGAGACATCGATCCGCGCCTCCCGGGAGGAGGTTTGGAGTGAGTTGGCGAACCTGGCCACCCACGCATCATGGATGAAAGACGCAGTCGCCGTCGAATTCCTCGGGGAGGAGAAGTCAGGGATCGGGACGAGGATGCGGGTTCCGACTCGCGTCGGCCCCTTCCGAACGACCGACATCCTCGAGGTAACGGGCTGGGTCGAAGGTGAGTCGATTACCGTCGACCACGAGGGGCTGGTGAGCGGTAGCGGCCAATTCAAGGTGGAGGGAGACAACCCCACCATCGTGGTCTGGGAGGAAAACTTGCGGTTTCCCTGGTGGGTCGGCGGGCCTGTCGCCGCATTCTTCGCCCGACCGATCCTCCGCTCCATATGGTCCGGGAATCTGAAACGATTCGCGGAGCGATTCCAGCCGAATTGAAATGGTGGAGAACATTCGCTTACAGATCGGCGATTCGGCCGCGCGGAGCACCGGCTCAGGAGTAGCCTAAGTTGCCTTGCCCCAGAGAGGAACTCCATGACAAACATCACATCACGTCCCTTCAGGGTCTTGATCGCGGCATGTGTTGCTGCTCTCGTCGCGGCCACGCTTGCCATGCCGGTCAGCGCCTTCGACGACCCCGAAAGCACGTTCAGACCAGCCGACAAACCGAACGATATTCCACTTCAGATCCTTGGGATCAACGACTTCCACGGCCACATCAACACGTTCTCGAGCGGCTTCGGCGGGACAGGTGGAGCACAGAACCTCGCGACCAACGTCCGCGAAGCCCAGGAAGGCTACGAGCACTCGATCCTCGTATCTGCTGGTGACCTGATCGGTGCCTCACCTCTGATCTCGGCCCTCTTCCACGACGAGCCGACCATCGAAGCGATGAACCTGATCGGCCTCGAAATCGCCGGCGTGGGCAACCACGAGTTCGACGAGGGCCCCGAAGAGCTGCTCCGGATGCAGTTCGGAGGGTCCCACCCGGTCGATGGCGACCTCGACGGCGACGGGTTCGCAGGAGCCGACTTCAGGTTCCTTTCCGCCAACGTCGTCGTTGACGCGACCCGAAAGACTCTGTTCCCGCCCTATGCGATCAAGCTCTTCGACAGTGTCCCCGTCGCGTTCATCGGGATGACTCTCGAAGGCACGCCAAGCATCGTCACTCCTTCCGGGGTGGCCGGGCTCACGTTCCTCGACGAGGTGGAGACCGTCAACAACTTGATCCCGCGTCTGGAACGACAGGGCGTGAGGGCGTTTGTGATCCTCCTCCACGAGGGAGGCTTCTCTGAAGGGGGACCGGAGGGAGACGGCTGCGAGGGAACCTTTACCGGACCACTCGCCGAGATCGTGCCGGCGTTCGACGACGCAGTTGACCTGGTTATCGCCGGGCACGTGAACGATGAGTTCGTATGTGAAATCGACGGCAAGTGGGTGACTATGGCGGACAACGCCGGCCGGCTCTTCACCAACATCGAAACGACCCTCAGCCGCTCGACCGGCGAGATGTCGATCGTGGCAATCGACAACGTTCCCAACTTACAGAGCGCACCCGATGCCCCGGACCTCCAGGCACTGATCGACAAGTACAACCTCCTGTCGGCGCCACTCGCCAACACTGTCATCGGGACTACAACTGCTGACATCACCCGAACCGCGAATGCTGCCGGAGAGTCGGCGCTAGGTGATGTGATTGCGGATGCCCAACTCGTCGCCACCGAGGCTGTCGGGTTCGGCGAGGCGGTGGTTGCGTTCATGAACCCGGGTGGGATCCGCGCCGACATCCTGTACGCACCGACAGGGGCTGAGGCACCCGGTGAGCTGACGTATGGTGAGGCGTTCAGCGTCCAACCGTTTGGCAACAGCCTGGTGACGATGACTCTTACCGGAGCGCAGATCGACACCATGCTCGAACAGCAGTGGGTCGGTCAGACCGACCCGAGGATCCTTCAGGTCTCGCAAGGGTTCACCTATACATGGGACGCCGCTGCCCCTGACGGTGAAAAAGTCGATCCGGCAACGATCATGATCGACGGGGTCGCCCTAGACCTCGCAGCCAGCTACCGGGTAACGGTCAACAGCTTCCTGGCAGAGGGTGGAGACAACTTCTTCGTCCTGGCTCAGGGCACCGACCGGCTCGGCGGCGAGGTAGATCTCGACGCCCTGGTCACCTACTTCGGGTTGTACTCACCGGTGGCCCCCGGGCCGCAGGACCGGATCAACCGGCTCAACTAACCAAATCCGCGGTCAGTGAGAAGAGCCTCCCCATCGGGAGGCTCTTCTCGTGTAGAACTGGCCGCAACTGAAAAGTGGCGCGTGACGGCCGCGGGGTCACTTTCATGTAGCTTCGCCCGTCTGCAAAGGCAAAAGAAGGGCGACTCTGGCACCACCGGAATGAGATGAGCCGATACGCACGGTCCCGGATGCCTCGCGGGCAAGCCGGCGGACGATGTCGAGACCGAGCCCGCTGGAGCCTGCCCCGCTCGATCCCCGCTCCAGAGGGTCGAATCCGTTGGCAAAGCCGCTGCCACTATCAGCCACCTCTACCTCAACAGTTCCCTCGAGGACCTTGACGATCACTCCGAACTCGACGCCGGGATCGGTGTGTGCGAACACGTTGCCCACAAGAGCGTCGAAAGCAGCTGCCACTTTGCTCTCGGGCACGGCAACGGCTGCGCTTCCTTCGGGTATGTCGACATGGAGATCTCTGGCCTGCTCGACCGACAGCACCCGCCAGAAGTCCATTCTCTTCTTGACAACTCCGATCACATCGCAACCCGGACTCCGGGCTTCGGGGATCCTTCGCGCATCACTGATCAACTCGTCGACAGCAACCCGGAGACGATCAACACTCTCGATCAGCGACTCCCGCTCATCCGACGGCGACATCTGCTCGACCTGGAGCCGCAAGGCCGCAAGCGGGGTGCGCAGCCGGTGGGAAAGGTCGGCAACCCCCTCCCGCTCCTCCGCAAGCAGTCCCCGAATCCTCCCCGCGAGCTGATTGAATGCGATGGCTATCGCCACCAACTCCTCGGGGCCTTCCTCGGCAACCCTTGTCTCCAGTTCTCCCCGTCCCAAGCGTTCGGCAGCACCGGCAATGCGTTGCGACGGCCCGACGACGCCGCGTCCCAACCGATCGGAGACAACCAATGCAGCTCCGACCAGCCCGACGCCGAGCAGGCTAAGGAGTGCCCGGGCCCTCGTCACCCCGCGGTTCAGCGAAGATGCCGGCACTGATGAGTAGACGACCGTGGTTCCCTCGCCGGTCACCACCGGGATCCCGATCCCGAATCCACCTTCGTCCCGATACGCCGATAGTGCGCTCCGGGCGGCACGCACTTCATCGATGAGTGCGTCGTCGGGCTGACCGGGACCGAGATTCTGGCCGTCGGGGAGAATTATCACGCTACCTTCAGGAACCGGCCCGATGAGCCCGCTGATGTCACCAGGCTCGAGATTGCCCCCGGCTCCGATGGCTGCCGGGACGATGACCGCGGCAAGTGTGCGGGCAGTCCGTTCCGCCTCGAGCCGACCGCGCTGGTCGGCTTGCTGAGTGACCAAGAATCCAAGTGGCACCACAAATGCGATGACCACGAGCAGGGTCACGCCGGCGGTCAAGTAGTTGATACGTGCCCTCATGGGGCGGTCAGTTTGATTCCGACTCCATGCACGGTCTGCAGGTAGCGGGACTCCAATGCCGACTCACCGAGCTTCTTGCGCAGCCAGGACAGGTGGACGTCCACGGTGCGCTCCGACCCGCCATACGGCTCACGCCAGACTTCAGCGAGCATCTCCCGTTTGGTGACGACACTGCCGGCGCGCTCCACGAGCAGGAGAAGCAAGTCGAACTCTTTGGGTGAGAGGTCGAGCGGGCTCCCGCCCAGAGTTGCCTCGCGCGCCGCCCTGGACATGGTGAGCTCTCCTACCGTGAGGGTGGCCGGCTCGTCCCCCGGGCGCCGTCTCAGGACTGCTCTCACCCTCGCCTCCAGGTTTTCGGCGGAGTACGGTTTCACGATGTAGTCGTCTGCCCCGGCGTCGAGGAGCCTCACGACGGAGGCGTCATCGTCCCGCGCTGTAGCGACGATGACCGGAACCTGGCTCACTGCACGCAGCATCCGCAACAGCTCACCCCCATCGAGGTCGGGGAGCCCGAGGTCGAGGATCACGACATCGGGCGAAGTGGAAACGACCTGCTGCAACCCTTCGAGCGCAGACGAGGACGTCTCAATATCGTGCCCCGCCCGGGCAAGCGCGGCCGCAACCAGCCTGCGGATATCAGAGTCGTCTTCGATCAGATGGATTCGGGCCATTCTCCACGAAGCCTATTGAGAATATCCATCACAACAACGCTCATAGGAAAACCTTGATATTTCGCTGATACAGAAACATACGGGATCAGGCATGATTGACATATGATCTCAGCACGACACGCCTTGGGTTGGGTACTGGCGACAACTCTGGTCACCCTTGCCGCGTGGTGGGTGGTTGCAGCAGCATCCGGCGAGGTCAACGAAACTGCAGGCGCTCCCCTGGTCGTGCCGACGACAAGCTCGTCGGTTGACAGCGGGTCATCCAGTTTCCCCGACACCTCGACAACCACTGCCCCGGGCTCGACGGTCACATCTCAAGCAACCACATCGACGACCGGGCCCGGTGGGAGCGCTACGACAACAGCGACGCTGCCATCGGGCGTGGAGACGATCAATTCCCCGGGAGGAACTGTGACGGTCTCTTACGGCAGCGGCCAGGTCCACCTGCAGGGTGCGTCCCCTGCTTTCGGATACTCGATGGAAATCGAGAAGACGGGCCCGGACGAAGTCAGAGTGGATTTCGAGTCAGACGACTCGGCCATCTCGATACGCGTTGAATGGGAGGGGGACGGCATCGACATCGAGGTCAAGGACTGACTTCGTAGTGCTCTGGCCAGCAACGATGGCGATGTTCAGGGCGAGCCAGGGGCACTAGCCGGCGTTGAACTCCGGTTTCCTCTTCTCGACGAAGGCAGCCACACCCTCGCGGGCATCGTCGGTCGTGAAAAGCCGTTGGAAGGCTGCGCTCTCTCGAGCCATGTCAGCGTCGAAATTGTTGTTGACACCGGTCTCGTTGAGAAGGCGCTTCGCCTCGGCGAGTCCCAGGGTTGCCATCGTGGCCAACTCGGCAGCGTCTCTCATCGCCAGGGGAAGGATGTCATCGACTGATGCCACCTGGTCGGCAAGTCCGATCTCCAACGCCTCCCCTGCCGAGACCTGTTTGCCGCTGAATACCAACTTCTTTGCCCGCTGATACCCCACCAGCCGTGCCAATCTCTGCGTCCCGCCCGCACCGGGAATCAGCCCGAGCAGGATCTCAGGTTGACCGACCACAGCGTCGTCGGCGAGGTACCTGAAGTCGGCTCCCATCGCCAGTTCGAGCCCGCCACCGAGGGCAAACCCATGGACCACAGCGATCGTCGGCTTCTTCAGCTTCTCGAGGACGTCGATTGCCTGCACCAGCGAACCTGCAATCGCGTCGCTCTCGGAGCCGGTTTCCATCTGCTCTCTGAATCCTTTGATGTCGGCTCCGGCCGCGAAGTTGGGTTGTCCGGTGACGACAACCGCGCGAATCGATGGGTTCTCGCACTCGCGGAAGGCCTCCACCAGATCGTTGGCGAGCTCCAGATTCAGAGCGTTTACAGGTGGGCGGTTGAGCCGTGCCAGTGCGACGGCTCCTTCGCGGGTGAGATCGACTAGAGACATGGCAGCAGGCTAGTGCTCCGGCAGTCAGTCGCCGGCCAGGTGCAGGGCGAGGTCGATCAGAATGCGCTGGAACTCCTCACCGTGGCCCGCAGCGACCGCATGCGCCACTTCATGGGCGACAACCCATGCGTTGGCGGGCCTGTCGATCCGAATCGACCGGGTCGCCGGATCGTACACCCCACCAAGACGGCCGCCGAGATCGTCGACAACCTCGAGACCGACCCGATCGATGCCGAGATGATCGGTCAACTCGTTAACAAGGACGACTGCCGCTGCGCCGTCGAGGAGAGTGTTGGCCAGCCGGCTCATTTCTGCTTCGAGCCCGGCTTCA
The DNA here is from genome assembly GCA_041742825.1 of Acidimicrobiia bacterium. GTDB lineage: Bacteria > Actinomycetota > Acidimicrobiia > Spongiisociales > ZC4RG35 > MA-ANB-1. Next base: position 33,399 of record JBGTNX010000065.1, read on the forward strand.
ACAACTGCCTCCCGGACGATGCAATAGTCGTCTCCGCATATCGCGAGGCCACTGTCGGAGACCGCGGGCGTAGTCCCATCGAACAGACTCTGCAGGGGAAGTATCGCCAGGCTCACCGCGACCAGAATTGCCAGGGCCACAACTGCCGGCCGCCGCCACCGCGGAGGTGGCACGGCTTCGAACTCCTCCTCATCGTCATCCCACTCGTCGGGAAACGTCCCTTCGGGGTCGGTGGGTAGCGAGTTCATAGGCGAGTGGGTGATGGTAAAGGACGAGGGTTGCAACTGGCCGGCGTCAATGCGGCGCCGGCTCCGTTGCGGGGAGGTCGCGCATCTCGGGGCGCTCGGAGGGGGGAACCGGACGGATTCTCATTCTGGCGTCGACAACGGTCACGCCGCTGCCCGGCTGGTGGACCTTCACCGGGTTGAGGTCCATTTCCACCAGCTCCGGCACAGCCGAGATCAGCGCCGACACCCGCAGGACTGCGTCTTCCAGGGCTGCGATGTCCCCCTCGGGTTGGTTGCGATAGCCCTCGAGAATCCGGAAACCCTTTGTGTCGCGAATCATCTCCCTGGCGTCGACGTCGGTCAACGGATGGATCCGGAAGGCGACGTCTTTGAGCAGCTCGACGTAGATCCCACCCAGGCCGAATACAACAAGCGGGCCGAAATTGGGGTCCTGGGTCATGCCAACGAGTACCTCATGACCACCGGAGACAAACTCCTGGATCAGTACGCCTTCGGCGTCGTCGACGACTCCAGTGACCGAGGCAAAGCCGGCTCGCACCTCGGCCTCACCCTCAACTCCGAGGAGCACTCCTCCCACGTCGGACTTGTGCAGAGCCGAAGGCGAGATCACTTTGAGAACGACTGGCCCTTCGATCTCGGCGGCGCGTGCGACCGCCTCGTCGGCTGTGGTGGCAGTTGCCGACTTCGGAATGCGCAGCCCGGCTCCCTTCAGCACGAGATCGACATCGGCCGGATCCAGCCAGGCGCCTTCGTCGGGTGCACCGTCGGCCGCTCTATCGATGACGCTTCTGATTGCCGTGACCGAGTCGGGCTCGAGGCGCGACTCTATCCCCTGCTCCCTGGCACGCCAGGTGCCGTGGCCCACGGCCCGGGACAGGGCAAGGGCTGCGGCCTCAGGGAAGACGTATGTGGGGATCCCTCGATGACCGTCCCCACCGCCGAGCGGGCGAGCGACCTCGCCGGCCTGCATGAACACCGAAAGCAATGCGACGTCTCCCTCGTAGCTGTCTTGACACGAACGGATGGCCATGGCCACGTCGTGGGCTCCATCGGGTGAGGTTGGAACGTAGATGACCATCACGGAATCGACCTCGCCGGACTCCAGCAGCAGACGGGTCACTGCCTCGAACTGGGCCGGGCCGCCCGAAGCGATCAGGTCGACCGGGTTTCGCGTCGAAGCCTCATCAGGTAAATGCGACTGCATTTCGGCGCGTAGCCCAGCGGAGAGTTCCGGAAGCTCGAGGCCGTTGGCTTCGAGTGCGTCCGCGGCGAGGATTCCGGGCCCGCCCGCATTTGTAACGATTCCAACCCTGGTCCCCGCCGGCACCGGCTGGTTGGCCAGGAGGTTCGCAGCACCGAACAGCTCCTCGATAGTGTCGACCCGAATCACACCGGCCTGACGAAACAGGGCGTCCACCGCGACATCAGACGAGGCGAGGGCGCCAGTGTGGGAGGACGCCGCCCGGCTGCCTGCAGCCGACCGACCCGACTTGACCGCGATTATCGGCTTGCGCCGGCCGATCCGGCGTGCGAGGCGGGAGAACCTGGTCGGGTTCCCGAACGATTCGAGATAGAGGGTAATGACGTCGGTTTCGGGGTCGTCCTCCCAGGCGAGGAGCAGGTCGTTGGCGCTGACATCAGCTTTGTTCCCGACTGACACGAACTGAGAGATCCCGATGTTGTTTCGCGTTGCGTAATCGAGGATCGAGATCCCGAGGGCCCCGGACTGGCTGGACATCGCCACATTTCCCGCCGGCGGATATACCGGGGCGAAGGTCCCGTTGAGGCGAATCGCGCTCGTAGTGTTGAGCAGGCCCATGCAGTTCGGCCCGACCATTCTCATTCCCGACTCCCGAGCGATCCTGAGTAGCTCGGCCTCATCCGCCGCGCCGTCGGGCCCGACCTCAGAGAAGCCCGCCGAAATGACGACAACACCGCGGACCCCCTTCTCCACACACTCCTTCACGACTCCGATTACCAAGGGCTGGGGAACCACCACAAATGCCAGATCGACATCATCGGGCACATCCACGACCGACGAATACGCCCTGACCGAGTGGACAACCCTCGACTTCGGGTTCACCGGGTAAAGCGGGCCGGTGAAGCCCTCGGAGAGGATGTTGTGAAACAGCCTCCCGCCAATGGATGCCGGGTTGTTCGAAGCGCCGATTACGGCAATCGAACGGGGGAAGAACATGGGCAACAGCGAAGCGGCGACGGCCCGTTTCTCGTACTCCCCGGCCACAGTCATCGACTCTTCGCTTTCAGCGGTTGGGAAATCGACCGTGAAGACGCCTTCGTCGATCGTCCGCGTCAGCTCATATCCGCTGTTCCGGAAGAGTCGCATCATCTGCCTGTTCTCCGGGAGGACGTAGGCGCGGAAGGATTCGATCCCGGTCCCCCGGGCATGGTTGGTGAGCAGTTGCAGGAGTTTGGTGCCGAGCCCTCGGCCCTGATGCTCGTCCGCGACCGCAAAGGCGACCTCGGCTTCCTGATGCCCACCGCTCTCCTTGTCATAGCTGGCGATGCCGATCATCTCTGCGTCCTGAAGGGCGATGAGGGCCATACGATCCCGATAGTCGACCGTGGTGAAGTACACGACCTCATCGGGATTCAGCGATTCCTTCAGCCTGAAGAATCGGAAGTACCTCGACTCCGGCCCTAGCTTCTCGAAGAACCGGATGATCAATTCGGAGTCGCTGGGCTTGATCGGTCTGACCCGGACGACCCCGCCATCGCGGAGGACCGCATCCAATTCGTACTCCACCGGATAATCGCCCAATTGTCGCCTTTCGTCTGATCGCCCCTGACAAGGATACGGATCAAGTGCCGGTGTTACCCGTTTCTACCCCCACTATGTCGCTACTATCAGATGCAACGGGAAAGGTCCAGGGTGGAACCTCGGTGTGGGACCTCTCACCGGTCATCGTGGGGCCCGGGTTCGGTTCCTCTCCCCTCCCCCACCCACCGGCCCGGGTCCCGCGACCTTTCTATTGTCACGAGCACCGCACCCTGTCATAAATGAGGGTGCGGCTGATCCGAACCGTCGCACAATGCAGAGGGGGTTGCGGTCACGTGCCCGGGGTGGGAATCGAACCCACACGGGCCGAATCGGCCCAAGGGGGTTTAAGCCCCTCGCGTCTACCGTTCCGCCACCCGGGCAAGGTCTGAACTTCGGGCTAATCAGCCAGAAGTTCGGCGGCCACGCCATCGAGAGTATCGCGCTCTGACACCGTTATCTCGTTCAAGGCGAGATGGCGGAGCACCTCGCGGGCGACAACAGCGCCGGAAAGGATGACCGGAGCGCGCTTTGGATCGAGCGAGGGGATCGTTTCGGTCTCCTCCACAGTCATCGATGCGAGCATGTCGACCACACGATCGAGGTCCGCGCTACTCACTTTGGAACCGTGAACCCGCTCCCTGTCGTAGCCGGGAAGCTCCAGAGCGATCGCCCCCAGCGAAGTCCAGGTGCCGGCGATGCCGATCGACCGTACGCCGTTTCGGGGCACGGTCGCGAAGAGGTCCAGCACGTGAGCCGCCGCTTCTTCGAGCTGTCGTTGCGGAGCAGGTCGACCGGTGAGAATCCGCTCGGTCAAACGGACGGATCCGATGTCAACCGACACCGACGCATCGATCGTGACGAATTCAGACGAGCCGCCCCCGATATCGGAGACAACGACCTCGGACCTGTCGTCGAGGCCGCTGGTGGCACCCGTGAAGGCATAGTGAGCTTCTTCTTCGCCGCTGATGAGGGTAGGCATCACACCAAGGGAGGCCTGTGCCCGTTCGAAGAATTCCCCGCGGTTCCCGGCGTCACGCGACGCCGAAGTTGCTATTGCCTTCCTCCGTGTCACACCGTGGCTGTCCATGAGCGACCCGAAGCCGAGAAAGGCTTCGATGGAGGCCGCAATTGACGCCTCCGAGAGCCTGCCGGTTCTGTCGACCCCACGGCCCAGGCCGGTCACTTCGACCCAGCGGCCCACCTCGGCAAGCCTGGAAGTTATGAGCAGGCGCATCGAATTGGTCCCGATGTCGACAACCCCGACGTTCACGGCAGGTTCGACCACTCGGGATTCCAACCACCGTCGACAACGCAGCGAACGTGACAGTCGAGGGGTTCGATCCAGGATCTAACCGCTGCGCCAACCGGGTTCTCTCCGCCAGCGGCGGTGTGGGCATAGTGGGCGTGGAGACATTTGACTCCCGCCCGCGACCCGCCGACACCGCCCGTCGGCCGGGGAAGGTCGTCATCGGGAAGCGCAGCGTCGCGCAGTGTTCCGTATTCGGTGTGAGCAGCCTCCAGTGCCGCTCCGAATGATGGATCGCTCGAAGCCTTTGCCTCCATCCGCCTCACCCCGCCCGCTCCCTCGAGACGGCCGATCCTGGTGGCGGCCAGCGGGCACGTGAGCCAATAAAGGGTGGGGAAAGGGGTCCCGTCGTCGAGACGGGGTGGAACCTGGATCACCACCGGCAACCCGAGATGGCATCGGGCAACTATCTCCGATGAAGCCCTGGGTGATCTCCCGATCTGGACCTCGACTACAGCGCGATCGTCAGCGGCCACAACAGTCAGGAGCCGATGTCACCACCGGAGACGAAGTCCCAGATCTTTTCGACCCACGTCCTCTCCGGTGCCGCTGGCTCGGGTTCTTCCCTCATCACCGCCTGTCCCGCTCCGGGAGGATCGAGGACGACATATGCAGTCTCCCCCGGCCGGGCATACCCGAGCTTCTCGCGGGCCAGCCTCTCGATCTCCTCAGGCGTTTCCAGAGCGGCCACGTCGGCCTGGAGCAGCTGGTTCTCCGACTCGAGGGCGGCGAGTTCGGCGCGCGCCGTCTCGACCTGCCGGTTGGAGTCGATTATCTGTCGATATGGAATCAGCTGGGTGAGGAAGGCCGCGCCGATCACCAAGAAGAGCGCCGCAATCAAGAACAACGTGGGTCGTCGGGTAAGTGTCACTTCGACCGCCGGAAAGTTTCCCAGCCGGCGAACCGAGCCTCCTCACCGAGAGCCTCTTCGATCCGGAGCAACTGGTTGTACTTTGCGGTGCGCTCGCCGCGGGCGGGGGCACCACTCTTGATCTGACCTGCATTGGTGGCCACGGCGAGGTGGGAGATGAATGTGTCTTCGGTCTCACCCGAGCGGTGGCTGATCATCATCCCGAATCCGGCGCGTTCCGCCCTGGCCATGGTGTGCAGGGTCTCGGAAACGGTTCCGATCTGATTCACCTTGATCAGGATCGCGTTGGCGGCATCCTCGGCGATCCCCCGCCCGAGGATCTCCTCGTTGGTTACGAATAAGTCGTCACCAACCAGCTGAACGCGGCGTCCGATCTTCGCAGTCAGCTCCTTCCATCCGTCCCAATCGTCTTCACCCATACCGTCTTCGATGGAGACCAATGGATAACGATCGGCGAGGTCGGCCAGGTAGTCGACCATCTCGCCCGAGCCCAGCTCGCGCCTCTCCAATTCGTACCGCCCCTCCCGGTGGATCTCCGAGGCGGCGACGTCGAGAGCGAGGGCAATCTCGTCACCGAGGTCGTATCCGGCGATCTCGATCGCTTCCACGAGAAGTTCTAGGGCCGACTCATTGGTGGCGAGATCGGGAGCGAAGCCACCCTCGTCGCCGACGTTGGTTCCGAGCCCGCGCCCTGCGATGACCCGCTTCAGGGAGTGGTAGACCTCCATGCCTGCCCGGAGCGCTTCGCTGTACGAAGGGAGGCCTGCCGGCACGATCATGAACTCCTGGATATCGACGCTATTGGCAGCGTGGGCACCCCCGTTTAACACGTTCAAACATGGCACCGGGAGCACACGCGCCGAAGGGCCGCCGAGGTACCGAAACAAAGGAAGACCGACGGTTGCGGCAGCAGCGCGGGCTGTCGCCATGGAGACGGCAAGAATTGCGTTTGCACCCAGACTCGACTTATCCGGCGTGGCGTCGAGATCGAGCATAATCTGGTCGATCTGTTCCTGACGGGTGCAATCGCGGCCAACCACCGCCCCCGAAATCTGCTCGTTGACGTGGCCGACCGCGCGGGAAACCCCTCTCCCGACATATCGGTCGCCGCCGTCCCTCAGCTCAACAGCTTCATTGGCGCCGGTGGAGGCACCGGAGGGCACAATCGCCCGTCCGAAGCCATCTGCGGTGTACACCTCGGCTTCTACGGTTGGATTACCCCGCGAATCGAATACTTGGCGGGCGTGTACCCGCTTGATTGTTGTGCTGCTCATGGTCCCGGTATAGAGGTTTATGCCTCGCTCAAACTACCAGCGAGTCGCACTATCCCCTGTTTCTCCGCAAGATTGTCAAGACATCGCCGCCCACGTCCCGGATCTTCACAGTTTGTTTACAAATGTTGGGGCGGGGTAAGTGGGGCACCTACACCGAAAGGAAAATAGTTATGGATGCCTTGGAACGCGCATGGGAGAACACGCTGGAGGTGTTACCCAAAGTCGCATTGTTTCTTCTGATTCTGATCGTGGGCTGGATCATCGCCAGGGCGGTGGCAACGGTTCTCGAAACGCTTCTCGAGAAGGTTGGATTTGATGGATGGGTTGAACGCGGCGGCATAAAACGGGCACTGGCCAAGAGCGAACACGACGCCAGCGACCTGCTGGCCAAGATCGTGTTCTACGGGCTTTTCCTTGTCGTCCTCCAACTCGCCTTCGGCGTTTTCGGAGACAATCCGGTCAGCGACCTGATCGACGGCTTGGTTGCGTACCTGCCCAACGTGTTCGTGGCGATTCTGATCATTGTCATCGCCGCCTACATCGCAGCTGCTGTCAGGGACATCGCCAGGTCCTCACTGGGTGCTCTGAGCTACGGGGAAACACTGGCGACGGTCGCCTACGTGGCAATCCTCGTAGTCGGGATCTTCGCCGCACTCGACCAACTCGAGATCGCACCCACAATCGTCAACGGGTTGTTCTATGCGATGCTCGCGATTGTCGCCGGTTCGCTGATAATTGCTATCGGAGGCGGGGGAATCCAGCCAATGCGCTCGCGCTGGGAGACATGGTTGGGCAAAGCCGAAGCCGAAGTGCCGCGAATCGCGGCTGCCAGGGACTCGGCTCCGAGAGAAATCCGAACCGGGGCGAGCCAGGCACGTCATGCGCCCGGAAATATCCCGGACGCCACGGGCCCGTCCGACTTGTCCACCGACCAGGTCTAAACCGCGCCACGCACACGTCGAGGGCCACCCGGGTCTCCCCGGGTGGCCCCTCAATTTTGGAGAATTACGTCACACCGGCGCTTCGCCGGTACTTGCCTCACATTCGGCGTGGCCGCAGAAGCAACCTGACGAATCTTCCGGTGCCACTCCGGTGCGACAAGAGGGGGCGCAATACTCACTGCCGTAGGCCGCCGCGTCACACGTACAGCTGTCATGGGCACATTCCATTGGGATCTCCTGATAGTCGGCTTGGGTTCTACCCGCTCCGGGGCGTGTCCGAAACGCCTTTTGCCCCCGAATTGAGGAAACCCTGAAACGCCTCCATGCCCCGGTTCACCGGGCTTCGGATACACCGGTGAAATCCGATTCGAACTTCTCGATGGCCCTGCGCAAGGCGATCTCCGGATCGATACCGACCCTCCGGGTGTAGTCGACGATGGCGAAGAGCGCCTGTCCTACGATGTCTTGGCGATCTGCGTCTGTACTGCTATCCAGCGTGGCAAGCTCCCTTGCCACCTGACCGAGCTCCCGTACCGCAACATCGCTGCCTGACTTGGACACCCGGTTCTGGACCTTGGCCGCTCGATGCAGGGCAGGCATTCCGGGAGGCACACCGTCCAGGGCGTCCTTGATCCCTCCCCCCTTCTCCTCTTGCTTGATTCGGTCCCAATTCGTCTTGACCTCGGATGCGTCTGCCACTTCGACATCGCCGAACACGTGGGGGTGCCGCCTCACCAGTTTCTGGCGGAGCACCTCGGCGACATCGTCGATGTCAAACCCTCCCGTTTCGGCACCGATCGCCGACTGGAACAAGACCTGAAGGAGCACATCGCCAACCTCCTCTTCGACGCGGGCCATCCCCACCATGTCCCCATCGTCCAGACCTGCAACCGCTTCGATCAACTCATAAGCCTCTTCGATGAGATGTTTGGTGAGACTGGCGTGGGTCTGTTCCCGATCCCACGGGCATTCCCGTCGCAATCGTTCCATCACCCGGATGGCACCGGCGAGGCCACCGGCGGTTGTGTCAATCCACAGCGATGTGCGAAAACCGGCCAGAGCGGGGTCGATGTCCTCGATCGGCCCGGACCAGCTGACCGCGTCGGACGCACCCAGGCCCGCAAACAGCTGTACAACGTTGTCGTCAGGAAGCACCCGGGACAGGTTGGCGGCTACGTCGGCAAGCACTTCCGGGCGGTCGAGGTGGCCGACGATGGTCGGCTTGTCCACGATCAGGGGGAAAGGCAACTCGTGGCCGTTGAGGATCTGCAGGCCCCGGTCGAAAGGATCGTATCCGACCTCGCCGAGGATCGCGTCGACGAAAGTCTCGGCGTTCAGGACTTCGACGTCCTCGCCCCTGTCGACGATCTGACGTACCGCAAACTCTCCGACGGTCGGGCCACCCGGCACCGCATAGACGACGGGGCCTTCAGTAGCTGCAGCCAGGACCCTGTCTGCGATTGCCGAGTACACGTCTTCGAAAGTGAGCCCGGCCATGTAGATATCGTCACAAAAGGTGACATCGCGTTTCTCGGCCAGCTCGGCGGCCGCCGGATGGTTGATCGTGCGGATGACCAGAGTCCGGTCCGGGTCGAGGAGGATATCGAGCACCGGCCCCGGAACCCGGGCGAGGTCGCCTGGCCCGAGACCGGTGATCAAGATCATTGGTTCACTCTTCGACTGTTGTCGTCGTGGTCTCCTCGGAGGAGCCGCCACTTGTTGTCGTGGTTGCTCCCGATGGGGTCGTCGTCGAGGTGGTGTCATCGTCCACCGGTGGGATGACTCCTGCGGGGCTGGACTGCCAGGTGCCGAACTTCTCGTTGACGGTCACCTCGGCGGACTCGAGGTAGTCCCCAATCCAGTTGCTCAACACGGAGGGCAGCTCGGCGTTGATCGTCGACTCGATTATCTCCTCGTCAGTGGGGAGTTCGTCATCGGTAGGGAAAGTCCTCTCGCTCACCAGGATTGCATGGAACCCGAACTCGGACTCCACCGGACCGAACGGGACATCGACTTCGGCTTCGAGCGTGGCGTCCGCGAACTCGGGCACGTAACGGGTGGGTGCGGAGCATCCGAGGTCGCCGCCTTCAGCGCCGGTCCCCTGGTCGGTGGAAAGCTCCATAGCGAGGTCGGCGAATTCCTCACCTCCATCGAGACGGTCGAAGACTGCGGTCAACTCCGCTTCGGTCTCCAGCAGGATGTGGGAGACACATACTTCGATGAGGTTGTCGAAAGCAGCCTCTCGCTGCGCTTCGATGTCTTCGGCTGACGGGGGTTCGATCCCTTCGATCAGATTCTCACCGAGGGCAGCTTCTACCAGCTGGAGGTGAGCGACTTTCTCGACGAAGTCCTGGGAAACCCCATTCGCCTCGAGGAACTCCTCGAAGGTGATCCCCTCTTCAGCGTTGGTCTCGTAGATCTGCTGGCCGGCCTCGTCGATCTCTTCCTCGGTGAAGGAGATGTCGAGGTCTTCTTCGGCGGCAGCAACCACGATGTCCCACTGGATCAAGAATCCGAGGTACTGGGCGAATTGGTCTTTCGACAATGTCTCCGAGTCGTCGAACCTCAGCGCGTTGACGTCACCGACGGTGAAGTCGGTGCCGTTGACCGAGGCTGCAACCTCGCCGGCGCCAGAGCCGCAAGCGCTCAGGAAGAGCGCGAGAGCCACAAACAACAGAGTGATTTTCTTCAAGAGAGATCCTTGGATGAAGGGGACAGACGGAATCTTAGGTGTTCGTCATTCCAACGTGGACTTGGCAGAGGTTTCCTGGTCCCACATATTCTTAACAAAGTCGATGAGACCGGAGAGAATTGGCTTCGGCTCGGGGATGAACATCACTCCCTCGGCCGCCCGGAGTACCGCACCAGGTCGGAGCCGTTGCAGTCTGATCTCCTGGGAGGGTTTGAGGTCGACGGGGCTGAGCCTGACCTCGTTGCGCAGTCTCACGATCTCCTCGAGCCCCACCCTGATCGCCTCGACCCGCAACCGCGCCAGTTCGACGAGAGTTTCGGCTGATCCCGGCAGTGGCCCATAGCGGTCGGCCCATTCGACAACAACGTCGTCAACGCCATCGTGGGTTGTCGCCGCGGCAAGGCGCCGGTACGCCTCGAGGCGCAGCTCCTGGTCCTCGATGTAGCTCTCCGGCAGGTGAGCGTCGACCGGCAGATCGATGCGCACCTCGGCCGGACCACTTTCGACGGATTCTCTTCCTTCGAGCTCGTCTACCGCCTCGGCTACCAGCTCTGCATAGAGATCAAAGCCAACCGCAGAGATATGGCCTGTCTGCACCTCACCGAGAATCGAACCCGCTCCCCGGATTTCGAGGTCGCGAATCGCCAGCTGAAAGCCCGAGCCTAGATCGGTGGCCTCCCCGATCGCTTCCAGTCTGCGATGGGCATCTTCACTGAGGCTCCGATCCGAGGGATGGAAGAGATAGGCATAAGCTCGCTGATCGGAACGCCCGACGCGTCCCCTCAGTTGATACAGCTGGGCGAGACCGAGCAGGTCGGCCCTCTCCACGATGAGGGTGTTCACCTTGGGCAGGTCGAGGCCGGACTCGATGATCGTCGTTGCCACCAGCACGTCGTAGTCGCCGTTCCAGAAGTCGATCATCACCTGTTCGAGCTGGCCTTCCGACATCTGCCCGTGGGCGACCGCGTACCGAGCGTCAGGTACCAGCTCGCGAAGGTGGGCGACTGCTCGATCGATCGACTGAACCCGGTTGTGGACGTAGAAGATCTGGCCCTCCCGGAGGATTTCCCGGCGAATTGCTGCCGAAACCGCCTGGTCGTCCATCGAACCGACATAAGTGAGAATCGGATGGCGATCTTCGGGTGGAGTCCTGATGTGGGAGACCTCACGGATTCCGGTGAGGGCCATCTCGAGAGTCCGGGGGATCGGCGTGGCGGTAAGGGTGAGCACGTCGACACCAACCTTCAGCCGCTTCATCGCATCTTTGGCCGCCACCCCGAACCTCTGCTCCTCGTCGATGACGAGCAGCCCCAGCGCCTTGAACTCGATGTCCTCCGAAAGGAGACGGTGAGTGCCGATCACCAGGTCGACATCGCCGCTTTCCACCCCGCGGACCACCTCTCTCTGCTGTTTGGACGTAAGGAATCTCGATAACTGCTCGACCCGTATCGGATACGGGGCGAATCGCTCACCAAATGTCTGATGATGTTGCTGGGCGAGCAGCGTCGTCGGACAGAGCACCGCAACCTGGCGTCCCGACTGGATCGCCTTGAAAGCTGCCCGGATCGCCACTTCGGTCTTCCCGAACCCGACATCTCCGAAAACGAGTCGGTCCATTGGCTTCGGCGACTCCATGTCCGCCTTGACCTCGACTATCGCCCGGTCTTGGTCGACCGTCTCCTCGAACGGGAACGTCGCCTCCATTTCCGATTGCCATGGGCTGTCGGTATCAAAAGCGTGGCCCGTGGCTCGGGCCCGCTGCCGGTGGAGTTCGACCACTTCCTGGGCCACTGCAGCAACGGCACGTCGCACCCGGTTCTTCTGGTCGGACCAATCTTTGCCTCCCATCCGGGAAACTCGCGGTGCCTCACCCCCGGTGTATTTCTTGACCGCGGCCAACTGGTCCACGGGGACATACAGCCTGTCCTCCCCGGCATACCTGACGATCAAATAGTCTCTTTCGATGCCCATCATCGTCCTGGTCACCAGACCCTCGAACTTCCCGATGCCGTGCTGGTGGTGCACGACGTAGTCACCTTCCGCGAGGTCTCGATACTGGGGTTGTCCCGTTGCCCGCGACCGTCCCACCCGGCGGTGGGCACGTCGCCTGCCCGCGATCTCCTGTTCCCCGAGAACGGCGATGGCGGGGGTGATGGATACGAATCCATGGTGGATGCCGGTCGGGACGACGGCCGGTCGAAGGTTCTCCAACTTGTCCCTGAGGTCGAGCGCCAGACCGTGCTCGAGCAACACCCCTGCCACCCGATCGGCAGCTGCGGCCCCATCCATTGCCACCACGGGAATGGTGCCCCGCTCGAGCAGGCGGTTGATTGCGATAGCGACCGATTCGGGGTCCCCGGCAACGTCATCGAAACCGCGAACCTCGAAAACAGGATCCGACGGTCCGGTCGGCGCAGTGGGCATCGAGAGATGGCGCCGGGCCAATGAATCTTCGATGTCGAGGAACAGCATCGGATGCTCACCGGCGACCGGTGCCGACTCACCCCACGTGGGGGCCAGGGCCGCGGCGAGATCGGTCTCCTCATCCCGAAGCTCCCGGGCGCGGTCCCGGGCCCGGGCCGGGTCGGTAACGATCACAATTGCCTCTTCAGGAGCCTCATCGATCAAAGAGACCTCGTCGGCGAGCCATGGCAGCCAGGACTCGATCCCCGAGAAGACCTGGCGTTGCACGATCCGCTCCCAGGTGGATGCCGCCCACGGGGCGGACGTCAGCAGCAGGGACGCCTTTTCACTGACGTCCCCGCCGGGACGAAGCTCCCGCGCCGGGTAAACGACCAGTTCGTCGACTACCTCCTCGGAACGCTGGCTTGCCGCCGAGAAAGCCCGGATCTCTTCGATCTCGTCACCCCAGAAATCGAGCCTCGCTGGTTCGTCGCCATGGGCAGGGAAGATGTCGACGATTCCCCCACGGACCGCGAACTCACCGCGGGCCTCCACCCTGTCGGTTCGCTGGTAACCGAGGCCGGCGAGGGTCGACCCCAATTGCTCCAGCTCCACAGACTGGTTGGAGCGAAGCACGAGTGGAGTAAAAGAGCTCGGTGACAACCTCTGGATGGCGCCCCGGACACTGACAACGACGACTGCGGTCCTCAATGGGTCCTGGAGGCGGTGCCTGGCGCGGGCCCGGCCCGCCATCGTTGACAGGTTTGGGGAAACGTGCTCGAAAGGAAGGGTCTCCCAGGCCGGTGCCAACACGACATCATCGAGGAAGAGGGCGAGATCGTCGGCAAGATCTCCTGCCTCCCGCTCGCCGGGCACAACCACGAGGGCAGTTTTCTCCAACTGGCTGACCAGACCGGCGATCGCAAAGGCCCGGCCGTGGTGCGCGACTGCCCAGACCCCACCCGGAACAGGAAGGGGGGCCGATCGCCAGCCGTCGAGAAGGGGGGAAAGGGGGGCGGTCATGGAACCAATCGATGCTAACCGGAGGCCGGAGTCAACCATCCAGAGGTCAACTATCCAGCAAGCCCTCGGCAGCAAACCATGAGATGGTCCTCGCGATGGTCTCCGTAACCGGGCGGTACTCCAGCCCGAGCTCAGATGCCGCCCTGGACCCGTCATAGCGGTGTCCGAATCGCATAACCCTGACCATCTCCCTGCAGAACGGCAGATCCCTCCTGACAAACCGTGCCACTGGTTCGGCGACAGCGGCGAGAGCCGTCACCAGGGGGCCGGGGATGTAACGGGGGCCCAGCTCCCTTGCCGACGCCTCAGCTGCAGCCCGCACCGCCTCCCTGACCCCTACGGTCCCACCGCTGAGGATGTAACGGCTCCCCGCCTCCCCTCTTTCGGCGGCCATGAGATGGCCCCGGGCGCAGTCGTCGATATCGACAAGTGAAATCGGAGAGTCGACCAGGTAGCGGAGCCTCCTGTTTACGACGTCGAGAATCAGCTTCCCGGTACCCGTTGCGCGGCCCGGGCCCTGCACCGACGAGGGATTCACTGCCACAACCTCGAGATCTCCAGCCTCAGCGAAGAGTCTCTGCTCGCCAAGGAACTTGCTGCGCTCATACCCCGAGAGAAAGAAGCCTCGATGTTCCGAGTCCTCTTTCCCGATCTCCCCCCGACGTTCCCCGATTGTCACCGCCGAGGACGTGTGGACCAGCCTCCTCACCCCTCCTCTCCGGCACGCCTCGACAACAGCCGACACCCCATCGACGTTGACCCGGTCCATCGCCGAGGTGTCCCGCACACACATTTGATTGATGCCGGCGATGTTGAAGACGATCTCGCAGCCCGAAACCAGGAGTTGCATCGAGTCCGTGTCGAGAATGTCTCCCCGAACAGGAACAGCTCCCACCGATTCGAACTGTCTCCGGCTCTCTACGGACCTGGCCAGGGCCCGCACCTCATCGAACCCGCCAGCGGAGAGCATCCCCACCACGGCAGCCCCGACGACACCGGAGCCCCCGGTGACTGCGACCTTCATCGCGTGCGCCCGCAGCGCTTATTCAACCTCTTTGTCCGCCTCGGGCGTAGGCACCATGAACCGGTGCCCGTCAGAGTCGACCTCGACTGCCACCGCACCACCGTCATCCTCGTGGATCGTGTACCAGAAGGCAGACACATACCCCCATGCGGACCCAACAGTGGCGATGACCGCGAGGAGCATCAGCCACTCGTCGAAATACCAGGGGCCGATTGTCCCGGGAAAGCGTAGAAACGCCCAGAAGATAGCGATGAACTGGGTCAGCGCCTTGATCTTTCCCCAGGTCGAGGGTCGGATCAGCCCGCCCCGTTCGGCGACAACACCGCGCAGGGCCATCACAGTGAATTCTCGGAAGACGATGATCACTGCGGGCCAGATCGAGACCCGGTCGATCGAGACCAGTGCGAACAGAGTTCCGGTGACGAGGATCTTGTCGGCTGTCGTGTCGAGGAATGCGCCGAGGGTCGTCCCGCCCGTGGTCCGCCTGGCGACATAGCCGTCCAGGAAATCGGTGAAAGCCGCTATGGCGAAGAGGGTGGCCGCAATCCCGAGCGCGTGGTCGATCTGCTCCGACCGGGTGAACGCCATGATCACCGGGACGAGGGCGATGCGAATCAGCGCCAGAAAATCGGCCAGTGAAATCAGGAACTCCTCAGGTGTTCGGATTGAGATTGTAATAAGACAAAGGGGGAAAAGCCCCGGCGGGTCAGGTCCAATCCAACGAGCGCTGAATCGCCGCCTTCCATCGGCCCACGAGATGATCCCGCGTCGTGGCGTCCATCGTCGATTCCCAACGCTCATCCTCAGCCCACAGCGACCGCAACTCATCCATCGAGGCCCAGAATCCGGAGGCAAGCCCAGCTGCATAGCCGGCACCCAGGGCGGTGGTCTCAGTGATCTCCGGACGGACGACTACGACGTCGAGCAGGTCTGCCTGGAACTGCATCAGAAGCGAATTGGCAGTCATCCCGCCGTCCACCTTCAACTCGCTCAGGTCGACCCCGGAGTCGGCCACCATTGCCTCGAGGACGTCTCTGGTCTGAAAGGCGGTCGATTCGAGTGCGGCCCGTGCGATGTGGCCTTTGTTCGAGTACCGGGTGAGGCCGGCGATCACACCGCGGGCATCGGGTCTCCAGTGCGGCGCGAACAAGCCCGAGAAGGCCGGGACGAAATAGACATCCCCGTTGTCGTCCACGGAGTCAGCCAGCGTCTCGACGTCGCCGGCGGCGGAGATGATTCCCAGATTGTCCCGGAGCCACTGGACCAGAGACCCCGTGACTGCCACCGATCCCTCGAGAGCGTATGCCGGGCCGGCGTCGGTCCCGGTGTGCGCAACGGTCGTGATCAGGCCCGCTGCCGACGCCACGGGGGTCGACCCGGTGTTCATCAGCATGAAGTTCCCGGTGCCGTACGTGTTCTTGGTTTCGCCGGGCGAGAAACAGACCTGACCGAACAACGCTGCCTGTTGATCTCCGAGCATTGAAGCGAGAGGAACACCTTCGAGCGGTCCGCGGCACTCGGCGATGATGCCGACGGAGTCGACGATGCGAGGCAGCATCGCCGAAGGCACCCTGAGCTCGACGCAGAGATCGGCGTCCCATGTTCTCGAACCGAGGTCCATCAGCAACGAGCGGGATGCATTGGTGGTGTCCGTGACATGCTCGCCAGTCAGGTGCCAGGCCAGCCAGGAGTCCATGGTGCCGAACAGGATCTCTCCCTGTTCTGCCTTCTCCCGGAGGTCGAGCTCGTCGATGACCCAGCGAGCCTTGGGTCCGCTAAAGTAGGTGGCGATCGGGAGACCGGTCTTCTCACGAAAACGATCGCTACCCGCGCTTCCCGCAAGCTCTTCACAGATGTGGGCGGTGCGGGTGTCCTGCCAGACGATCGCGTTGGACACTGGCTTTCCCGTCGCCGCCTCCCAGACCACTGTCGTCTCACGCTGGTTGGTGATCCCGACTGCGACCAGATCGCTTCTGGAGAGGCCCGACTTGTTGAGGGCCCCCTCGATCACTGATGTTGTCTTCGACCAGATCTCGACAGGGTCGTGCTCGACACGACCGGGGGCCGGGAAGATTTGCTCGTGTTCTCTCTGGTCCGACGCGACGACTGCGCCATCGTGGTCGAAGACCATGAATCGGGTCGACGTTGTTCCCTGGTCGAGAGAACCGATGAACTCAGCCATTGAGTGATGAAGTTAGTGGAGCGGGGGCCCGGCTTCGTAAAGGGCTGCCTTCTCCTGTGCCCGGGACCGGTCGGTCAGCCACATCTCGACAACGTCGGCCGCTACTTCGATGATCAGGTCCACTTCGGGGCGCTCCGCGCGTGAGAAAGTCTTGAGCACATAGGAGGCCGGGTCGACTGAGCCCGGCGGACGCCCTACCCCGACCTTCAATCTCGAGAATTCTTTGGTGCCGAGGGCTCGCTCCAAAGATCGGATTCCGTTGTGCCCGCCACTACCCCCGCCAACCTGGATGCGGAGCCGACCGAATGAGAGGTCGATGTCATCATGGACGACCAGCAGGTCTTCTGCCACCACCTTGTAGTACAGCGCAGCGGCGCGCACCGATTCTCCCGACTCGTTCATGAATCGGTTGGGCGCGAGATACATGACCTTGCTGTCGCCAGAACCGGACTTGGCTACCTGTCCTTGGATGCGGAGCGGCCCGCGTCCGAGCTTCTCGCCGAGACGTTTGAGCAGGACGGCCAACACTTCGAACCCCACGTTGTGGCGGGTGCCGTCGTAGTCGGACCCAGGATTGCGGAGTCCAACTACAAGCGAAGTGTGCTGCGACCGTTTGATCAGTCGGAGGCTTCCTCGTCTGAGCCCTCTGCGGACCCCTCTTCGCCTTCGCCATCTTCGCCTTCGGCGCCCTCTTCGCCTTCGGCGCCCTCTTCGCCCTCCAGCATCTCGACCTCCGTAGGCTCCTCTTCGATCTCCGCTGCAGGAACGGTCACAGACATGATCACGGCTTCAGGGTCCTCGGCGTACTCCACCCCTTCGAGAACGGGCAGGTCGCTGATACGCAGCGATTCACCGAGTTCCACGGCCGAGACATCGAGTTCGACGAACGACGGAATTGTCGAGGCGAGGGTCAACACCTGAACGGTTGTGCGTCGGGGAGAGAAGACGCCTCCCTCGATCACTCCGGCGGCCGTGCCTTCGAAGTGGATCGGGATCTCGAAACTGAGCTTCTCGTCGAGCGAAATCGCGACAAAATCGACGTGGCGGTACTCGTTGCGGTACGGGTGCTTTTCGACGACCCGGGCCATCGTCAGTAGTGGCTTCTCTTTCTCGATTTCGAGGTTGATGAGGGCGTTGGTGCCAGCTTCGGTGTGGAGCGCGACCCGGAGTTCGTGGGCATCGACAGAGATCGGGCGGGCTTCAGTTCCGTGGCCGTAGACGACGGCCGGCACATTGCCTGTACGGCGGATCCGACGCGATTCTCGGGAGCCGGGGGTTCGGCCGGCCTCGGCGCGCAAGGTGACCTGCGACATTGAAAAGACTCCTTCAAGATGAGGGGTGAAAACCCAATTATGCCGTGGTCCGGTTAGTTTCGCCAGACGAGACCGATATGACGAAGGAGGCAGTGCGGGTCGCCAGCCGCTCGATCATCGACTCCGGATTCCATCCCCCGCCGCTGAACCCGTGATTGGCACCTTCGAGGACTTCGACCGTCGCATTCGGCAACGGCCTTATGTACCGGTCGAACAACTCCATCCGGCTGAGAGGGTCGCGAGTCCCCTGGAAGAAGAGCATGGGACTCGTCACGTCGGGAAAGTGCGCCACCCGGAGCTTCTCGGGCTTACCGGCAGGGTGCAGGGGATAGGCATAGAGGATCAGCCCGGCGCAGTCATAACCTTCTGCTGCAAGGTAGGTTCCCATTCGGCCACCCATCGAACGCCCGGCGAGAAACACCCGATCGACGGACTGGCGCAAGGCTTCGGCTGCGGCTTGATGGCACTCGACGAGCTTCTCCGGGCGGTCGGGCCGCTTGGTTCCTCGCTCGGTGTACGGGTAATTGAACGTCATCACGGTGAGACCTTCTTCACCTAGACGCTGGCGCAAGGCGACCATGTTCGGGTGGTCCTGGTCCGTTCCTGCGCCGTGAGCCAGGAGAACTCCGTCAGGACCAGAGCCATCTAGGACTCCGGTCACCTCACCGGTATCCCATACGATCTTCAGCCGGCGTGCCATCTCTGATTCCGGGCGGCGCTCAGCCCCGGATCAAACCCCAGTAGGAGGTGTCGTGGTTGTCGTGCAGGGCTTCGTGCACCGATACAGCCACTGCGATGAGCGGGATGGCGAGGAAGGCCCCGAGGAGGCCGAAGGCGAAACCTCCGGCAGCGATGCCGAGGAGGATCACCAGAGGATGGAGTCGCATTGTCTGGCCGAACACGAGCGGCAAGACGACATCGCCTTCGACCTGTTGGACGACAACCACGATGGCGAGAACGACCACGCCGTCGACCCATCCCCCGTTGACGAAAGCAACCGCCACAGCGAACAGGCCGGAGGCAAACGCGCCGACGAGAGGCAAGAACGCACCGAAAAAGACCAGGATCGCCAGGGGCAATATGAGAGGCACGCCCACGATCCACAGCCCAATTGCAATGACTGTGGCGTCGAAGAGCCCAACCAGGGCTATGCCCCGCATGTACTCGGTCAGGGTCCGCCAGCCCACTCGTATCGCCACCGCGAAGTCGTCCGACCGTCTTTCCGGAAGCCTCGATATGAACTTCTTCGCCATCGGCCGGCCGTCCTTGAGGACGAAGAATGTGACGATCACAGCGAGGAAAATACCGCTGAAGAACTCTGCAACCACCGTCGCTCCTCCGAGCAACGACTCTCCCCGAATCGACTGAAGCTGTTCCAGCAAAGAGTCGACAAATCCATCTACCTGACTCTGAGAAAGGCCGAGCGGGCCTGTTATCAGCCAATCGGTCAGGCCGTCCCATGCCCGAACCACGTCGTCGCTCAGGTTGCTGAAGTTGGAGGCTATAGACGGGACGACGAAAAACATCAGTGCAGTCAAAGCAAGGACCGCCGCAAACATGGCGGTGAAGCTGGCAATGATCGGTGGCCAATTCGCCGAATCGATGAGCCACTTGACTGGAGCCCAGAGAACCGATGCCAGGAAAAGGGAGATGACCACGGCGATCATGACCACGCTCACGCTCTGGAGAACCTGGAATCCGAAGTAGATGACGAGCCCGATTGCGATCAGGCGCCAGGAGGCCGCTCCGAGGGTGATAAACCACGAGGGGAGGCGACGATCCGCGGGAACTATCAGCTCCGGTGATTCGGGTGTAGGGCGGGGGTCGGGCACCTGATGACGTTATCCGAATGCGGGGGTTGTCGTGGCAATTCGGGCGAATCCGCCCCGTTCTCCCTAGGAAGTTTATCCCGGGGGGGTGACAGGTATATACAGGTATATACGGACGTCGAGTGCCATGAACCACAACGAACAAGTCATCCGGGTAAAACGCGACGGTCGGACCGTGACTCGCGTTGGAATACCGGTGTGTACCGGGCCTGCCTCCTATCGACTCCTCGTCACGTGGCCGGAGCGCAACGAGGGCCAGATCATCGAATTCCCACGGGATGAGATCGAGTCGATCTCACACGTCGAGACGAGGCCGAGGGGTCGGCAACCCTGGCAAGGGACAACGAAATAGTACGACCGACCGGGCAAGTGAAGCGCTGGCTTTCGGTTAGCGTCGCTCTTATGGAACACGTCGTACACGACTCCGCCGCTGCAGTTGCCAATGCGGTGAGCTCGTTGGTCTCCCGGGAGATCAACGAGAGCGCTGCATCCGGGAAACCAACGTTTTCACTAGGGCTTGCGGGTGGCTCGACGCCCGAGTCGACATATAAGGAATTGGCCCGGGCCACCACCGATTGGGCGAATGTGACCGCCTGGCTTGCCGACGAGCGTTGGGTTCCACACGACTCTCCCCGCTCCAACGGCCTGATGGCGGTGCAGTCGCTCTTCGCCGTTCTGCCGGCCAAGCTGGTCCGACCCGAATTCTCGGAGCAGATGGATCCAGACGAGTCGGCCGCTCAGTACGGGCGGCTCCTCCGTGACCTCCACCTCGAGTCGCCTCCCGATCTGGTCCTCCTCGGCCTCGGCGACGACGGCCACACTGCTTCGCTCTTCCCCGGTTCCAAGGCCCTCGATGAGACCCGGCACCGTTACGTGTCCAACGTGATCCCCGGGACCGGAGAGATCCGGCTGACGGCAACCTACCCCCTGCTGAACACCGCATCCAGAATCGTGTTCCTCGTTGTCGGGGAGTCAAAGGCACAAGCACTGAAAGCAAGTCTGGCCGGGGACACTCCGGCTGGAAAAGTGGGCGGAAATGAGACCAGAGTCGAATGGCACGTAGACCGCCAGGCAGCTTCGCTGCTCTCCTGATCTCGGCGGCTCTCCTCGCCGCATGCTCCGGCAGCGGTGAAGGAACCACGACGACGGAGGGTGTCCCCACTTCGCTGATCACCACGACGACTGCGGCTCCATCTTCCTCTACGACCGTCGGCGAAACGTCGACCACAACCGCGCCGGTCGGTCCGGAGGTGGGCATTCCGGAAGGCGACGGCACTTTTCCCTCAGTTGTCCTCGTACACGGCGGTGGCTGGGTCGTGGGCAGCCCGGAGACGATGACCGCCCTCGCCGACTACTTGAACCTCGAGGGCTATCTCACAGTGAACACCTCCTATCAACTTTCGATCAACGCGCCCGGCTTTCCTGGCGCCGTCGAGGATGTCAGCTGTGCTGTCGCCAGGGCGGCCAGCCATCCCCGGTCCAATGGCGAGGTCACAATCATCGGGCACTCCGCCGGCGCACACATCGGGGCGATTGTTGCCCTGGCGGCCGATAGCTTCGATGATCGCTGTGAGCCCCCGGATTCGGGTGCGCCCGGCCGATTTATTGGCCTTGCCGGCCCGTACGACATCGAACGGGTCGGCGGGATTGTCGTTGCGTTCTTCGGAGTCGACCTGGCGGCAGATCCCGGCCTGTGGGCGTCTGGCAATCCGATGAACCTGGTGAGCGACGACACCGATCTCGACGTTTTGCTCATCCACGGTGACGCTGATGGATTGGTCCCGGTCGACTTCTCTGAGTCGTTCGCGACAAACCTGGAGGCGGGAGGGGTTCCGGTCGAGCTGGCAATTCTTCCGGGAATAAACCACTCCGGGGTCACTTCACCTCAGGTGGTCGGCGAACTGATCGTGGCCTGGATCGAGGGATGAGAAATGCATACCGCTGGTACGGGCGGTTCGTCGGAGTGGCAAACCTCATCTATGGCGGCTGGCTGACGATCGCAACGGTGATGCACACCGCCAATCGCTCTTATGGGGCGGGTTGGCTCGCCGTGTTCTACTTCTTCGGTCTGATTGGTGCGGTTGGCTCCACTGTGTTTCTACTCAGCCTTGACGGAAGCCAGCGATTCCGGAGTGCTCTATTTCGCCGGGCGGGATGGGTCTCCATGTTCGCCGCAGTTCTGCTTCCAACCAGCGTCACGTTCTTCCTGGCGCCGCTAACCGCGCTATCGGTGGGTTTGGCGCTGCGGCCGCAGCCGGAACCAACCGCGGCGAGCGGGAAGCCTGTCTAGATCCGGGTGATATTGCGCGGCGTGCTCCTCGGGCCGAATTTGGGGGCGTGCCCGAGTTGGTTGAGAAGGCGAATTACCCGTCCCCTATGCGGCCGGAACTCCTCGAGGAGCTCCAGCATCTCCTCGTCGCTGCCCCGTGCCCTTCCCGTCAGGTGATAGACCACGATGTTCTTGATGTGGTAGTCGCCCACAGAGACCTGGTCGGCGTCGCCGTGGCTGCGGGCGAGAGTCTCGGCAACCGTCCACGGGCCAACCCCGGGAAGTGTGAGGAGGGTTTCTGCAGCTTCCTCGGGCGCGACATCTGCCAGGGACTCGACCAACCCTGCCTTTCGCGCTGCGCTGATCAGAGTCTCAGCGCGTTTCTTCTCCAGGTGCAACGGGTGGAGGTCCCAGTAACGGGCCCTCGCGATTCGCTGCGGGTCGGGGGGCAGCATCAACCCCGTGGCAGGGCCGGGAGCCGGATCCGAGAACACGCGACCCAGCCCGGCCATCGCCCTGCCGGCTTCAGTTCCTGTCACCTTCTGGGCCACGATTGCCACCATCAGCTGGGCGAAAACCTCACCGGTAGCAGCGAAGCGGAGACCGGGATTCCTCCTATGCAGTTCGGACACCACCGGGTGATCGGTGACGAACGCATCCGATTGGTCCGCGAGGCCACCGATACCCGCCAGCCGCTCGAGCAAGACGGAGGCACCGCTCCCCCAAGCTTCCCCGTCGAGGGTCGAGTCTGTCCGGGTGACCCGCAGCGTCGCAGGGCCGTCGGCAGTCCGGGCCGTGTGCCACCAGGCGCCATCCCGAAACGTTCCATGGAGGGGGGCGAGGGTTCTCCTCAGGTCGAGAGGGACCGAAACCGGTATCGAAACTTTCGCCACAATCCATGATCCCACAGAGAAACGGTGGGCATACCAGGCAACCGTTGTACGTTTAACGGGCTAGAAGTTTGAGACAGGAGTTTCGCAATGGCGACAGTTGCAATAGTTGGTGACGGCCCCGGCGGGCTCTCCGCTGCATTGTTCCTCTCCAAGAACAAGCATTCGGTCATCGTTTTCGGGATGAATCAGACAGCCATGCACCATGCCCACCTCTACAACTACCTCGGTCTGCCCGAAATCGACGGAAGCGATTTTCAGGAGATCGCCCGGCGTCAGGTCGAGTCCTTTGGTGCCGTGATCCGCGAAGAAATGGTGACTGCCGTCTCGGTGGCCAACCGATTCGCCATCTCCACAGACGCTGGCAGCCACAACTCCGAATATCTGATCCTCTCCGAAGGAAAAAACCCCGAACTCGCCAGGAGCCTCGAACTGAAGACCGATCTCAACGGAGTCATCGAGGTCGATCGCGACTACCGGTCCTCGATGAAAGGTGTCTACGTTATCGGACGGTCGGCACGCCCGGAACGAAGCCAGGCAATCATCTCAGCAGGCGCAGGAGCCACCGCAGCCCTGGACATCCTCGCCATAGAAGAAGGCAAAAACGTACAAGACTGGGATACGCCCCCCAAGTAAGCCCGGCGCCAGCCGGGCGAACGTCTCGCCCCCCAAGCAAGAAGCCGAAAGGATTCTTGCGTCTCTCCCCCAAAGACGAAGTCGCATGGGGGAGATGTCGTGACAAAGTCACGACAGAGGGGGCACCGGAAACCGACCGGGAGCGAAGTCGCATGGGGAAGATGTCGTGACAAAGTCACGACAAAGGGGGCACCGGAAACCGACCGGGAGGCGAAGTCGCATGGGGGAGATGTCGTGACAAAGTCACGACAGAGGGGGACTTAGAGACCGACCGGGAGCGAAGTCGCCTTACGAACCGGAAAGTGCGGGGACTTCGCACCAACGGCACTCGAGCTCCCAGCCCGCGGGGACCTCTCCCTCCTAATGGGGGTGGTTCTGGTTTTTTGTGTAAGGCTGGGATCGTGTTGCTGGTCGGTGAGCGCTGTTCCCTCCTGTGACGTTGATCACTTCAGGTAGATCGCGCTCCGACCGGTTTGAGGGTTGCCGTTGAG
>JBGTNX010000066.1:0-2209 GCA_041742825.1 Acidimicrobiia bacterium
GCACGCTCGGCATTCCACCAACGAACGGAGTTGTGCGAGCAGTCAATTCGGCAACCACTTCGTCGTCGGCCATGCCTGGATCGCCCAAAGCAGGAATACTCCGAATCAGAGGATGGGTTGGCCCATCGCCAGGTGTCGTTGTGCCTGACGACGAGTCTCCGGATCCGCCGTTCGCAAGTAGGAGGTAGCCGGGTCGGTCCAAGCCCACGTCGACGGGGGTCCACGCTCTCGGACCCCTCGAACTCGAGGTCTCAATGCCGTTGTACGAGTCCTTCCAAACGAGCAGCGGCAGGTCAAGGGAGAGGTCTTCGATTGGCTCGACTAGGTGTGACAACCGGGGACGTTGTCCCTGGTGGAATGGTGTGATTGGTTGAGCCCTCCGGTTTGACTGTGGGTTAGCGACTCACAAGTCAAAGGAGGGCTCATGTCGCAGGCTATATCACAGCATCCCAATGCGCCGCTTACCCCGGAGGGCCGGCGTCGCATGGTGTCTTGTGTTCTTGATCGGGGTTGGACGGTGGAGTCGACCGCGGAACGGTTCCAGGTCGACGCGAAGACGGTCCGCAAGTGGCGTGACCGATACGTCGCCGAAGGCGAAACCGGTTTGTTGGACCGGTCTTCTCGGCCGCATCACTCGCCGAACCGGACACCCCGACAGCTGCGCCGGCGGGTTATACGACTCCGGGAGAAACGCCGGTGGGGTGCTGACCACATCGGCTTCGAGGTCGGGTTGGCTGCTTCGACGGTCCAGAACATTCTCAACCAGGCTGGTATCGGCCGTTTGGATCGTGGCGACCGGGCCACCGCTTCTCGGCCTGTCCACCGCTATCAGTGGGATGAGCCAGGGGATCTGATCCACGTCGATATCAAGAAACTCGCTGCGGTTCCGCCTGGTGGCGGATGGCGGACCCGAGGACGGGGCAATGACCCACGACACGGGAAGGGCGGATACGGATACCGGTATATTCACACCGCAGTCGACGACCGCAGCCGCCTCGTCTACTCAGAAATTCTCGACAACGAACAAGCCGCCACTGCTGCCGGGTTCTGGATCAGAGCCGCAGCCTGGTTCACCGACCAGGGCGTCACCCCAAAACGAGTGCTCACCGATAACGGATCCTGCTACCGGTCCGGACTATGGCATCGGGCATGTGCTGGCACCGGCACCACCGTGAAGAAGACCCGGCCGCGGCGGCCACAAACCAACGGCAAGGTTGAAAGATTCCACAGGATCCTCCTCGAGGAATGGGCCTACATCCGCCACTGGAACTCAGAAAACGAACGCCACCAGGCATACATCGGGTTCATCCACTTCTACAATCACCACCGATCCCACGGATCACTTGGCTGGGCCACACCCACCACCATCATCCGGAACAACCTCCCCGCGGAGCACAACTAGACGTAGCACTCGATCTGCTTCACTTTTCGTCCATGTGGGCATTGGCGGCCTCGCCCGTCGATTGATTGCTGCGGGCCTATGCTTAAAGAGTTGGGTGATTAGATAGGATCGGACCTGCTCCCCCGACAGACTCGTGGAACTCTCGATATCGGCCTGGAATAGCCACGCCTCGACCTCTCTCTCCAGGGCTCGAAACTTCCGAGCAAGGTTCTCAGGTACTTGATCGTCGTATGGGTAGAGGTTGATCTCGGCGAGGAGACTCATAGGTCCGCTTGGGTCAGGGCGCCGGATTCCTCGTGTATCGCAGTACTCGTTCGCATCGGTTCCCATCGTGAGCGAGGAAAGAAGAGCCGGTTCGACGATTTCGAAGAGTTTCTCAAGAGCTGGACGAATGGCTGATCGATCAGTTCGATGCCCGCAGACGAGACCAAGAATCGTCGCATCGTCGATCTTGAGTGGGATTGCGCGGGCGCGCTCTTCGAGAGCGGTCAGGCGCTTTTCTAGCTCTCTCATGCTTCTTCCGGGTTCGGGTCGGGCGACAGGCGATTGTCTAGGTCGTCAATCCTCCGTCTCATCTCATCGAGTTGCTGCTCGCGGCGCGTACGGCTCCCGATCTCGAATACATACTTGGCGGCTTGGAGCCGGACTCTTTCGTTCTCGGATTCGAGAGACTCGTCAAGAACCGAAGCCGCCTTCTCCCGGAGCCCAAGAAGCTTTGACCAAGATTCGGCGTGAAGGTCAGCAGTCGCGTCCGACACAAGTCGGCGGAAGGCAGGACCTTGGAGGCGGCGTCGGATCGTGCGGTCA
>JBGTNX010000067.1:0-48636 GCA_041742825.1 Acidimicrobiia bacterium
CCCTCCGCAAGCGGAGGGAGAGACGAACCTCGGCCGGAGGTACTCCCTCCACAAGCAAGCGGAGGGGGAGTTGGAAGCCGAGGGATAGTTGCAAGCGGAGGGAGAGACGCGCTTACGCGCGGAGGTTCTCTATTCGGCGGCGTCGGTGATGGCTTCGGTCATCGAAGGGTGGACCATCAGTGTGTTGACCAGCGTGTTGGAGGTGACACCGGCCTGGACCGCTAGTGCGACCACTCCGATCAACTCCGATGCGCGGTGGCCCACGATGGTCCCGCCCAACACGACACCGGTGGCGGGATCGGATATCACTTTGACGAAGCCCCGTGTGTAGAACTGGAGGACCGAGCGGGCATTGGAAGCAAAGGGAACTTTGGTTGTTCGCACCTTGCGGCCCTGTGCCGCTGCGTCGACCTCAGCGAGACCTACGGAGGCAATCTCCGGTTCGGTGAAAATGGCCTCGGCGACTTTGTCATAGTCGAGTGGCTCGACGGGCAGCCCGAGGGCGTGGCGGGCGATCTTGCGACCCTGCATCGAAGCCACCGAGCTCAGCGGCATCTGGCCGGTCACATCACCAGCTGCGTAGATATGCGTGACCGAAGTGCGCTGATACTCGTCGACAGTCACATACCCGTGGTCAGACTCGATCCCGGCCGCCTCAAGACCCAGGCCCTCGGTGAGGGGGACCGATCCGACTGCCAGCAAAGCGTGGGAGCCACGGATGACCCGACCGTCGTTGCAAGCAACCACAACCTCGTCGCCTTCCACCTTGATACTTTCGGCTCGGGCGCCGATGACCAGGTCGACTGCCCTTTCGACGAATCCCTCTTGGAGCACCGCGGCCACCTCCGCATCGCGATGGGGAAGGATCTGCTGTCGAGAGACAACGAGAGTGACTTTTGAGCCGAAGCTCTCGAATATGTGCACGAACTCGACACCCGTCACACCAGATCCGATTACAACCATGTGCTCTGGGATCAGCCCTAAGTCATAACAGTGGCGGGTGGTGAGAACCTTCTTCCCATCCACGGGCGCCCATTCGGGGACACGGGGTGCCGAGCCGGTCGAGATCATCGCACTGTCGAATTCGATCGAGGACAGTGTCCCGTCCGGTCCGGTTACCTCCGCCGAGTTAGGGCCGGTAAAGCGCCCGAATCCCTCCAACGACCGCACACCCTGGGATGCCAGCATCCTCTCCCAGTTGTCGTGGATGTCTTCGGTGATGTCTTTGATTCTCGAGGTGAGTACGTCGGTGTCGACCTTTCCCGGATGGGTTACCAGTCCCAGCTTCGCCGAGTTCCTCACTGAGGTATGGCGGAGCGCACTGGCAGCCATGGTCTTGGATGGAATGCAATCCCAGAGGTGGGCGGCACCGCCGATGAGGTCCTTCTCGACCAGGGTTACGGTTGCCCCGTTCGCTGCGGCGGTAGTGGCGGCCTGGGTGCCTGCCGGTCCCCCACCGATTATCAGGAGATGAGTGCTCGATCTGTTCATATGCAGATTGGGACGGTAACCGCGGGGTTGTGGTGTCGCTTCATCCGCCAGGTCTGTAAACACCGAAGACACTGCGGAGGGCATCGGAGACCTCGCCAACCGTCGCTCCGGCCTGCAACGCGTCCCTCATCGGCGGGAGGAGGTTGTCGGTCGTTCCAGCAGTCCGGGTCAGCACCTCGATCGCCGCGTCGACCTCCTCAGCGTCGCGTTGCTCACGCCAATGCCGGGTGCGTTCGATTTGGGCCGATTCGAGGTCAGGGTCTACGTCGAGAACCGGGATCGCCGCATCGTTCGAACTGGCGAACTTGTTCATCCCGACGACGACGCTGGACCCGTCCGATTGCCGTTTCGCCTCCTGGTAGGCCGCCTCCTCGATCTCCCCTTGCATCCAGCCGTCTTCGATCGCCTGCACCGCCCCACCCATTTCCTCGATGCGGTCGATCAGTTCTTCGGCCAGGACTACCAACTCATCGGTCAGGGCTTCGACGAAGTAGGAGCCGGCAAGAGGGTCGACGGTATCGGCTACCCCTGACTCGCTGGCGATGACCTGTTGGGTGCGGAGGGCAACGAGGGCGGACTCGTCGGTAGGCAGGCCGAGGGCTTCGTCGTAGGCGTTTGTGTGCAGCGACTGGGTGCCGCCGAGGACAGCGGCGAGAGCCTGCAGCGTGGTGCGGGCGATGTTGTTCAGCGGCTGTTGTGCGGTCAGTGTGGAGCCCGCGGTTTGGACGTGGAATCTCATTGCCTCGGTCCTCGGGTCTTTCGCCCCCATCTTCCGCATCCGGCTCGCCCAGATCCTCCTTGCCGCCCGGAATTTGGCCGCCTCCTCGAAGAGGTTGTTGTGACCGTTCCAGAAAAATGAGAGACGCGGTCCGAAGTCGTCGAGGTCGAGACCTACATCCCGTGCTGCCGCCACGTAGGCCAGACCATTGGCAATCGTGAACGCAAGCTCCTGAGCTGCCGTCGAACCTGCCTCGCGGATGTGATAGCCGCTGATCGAGATCGTGTTCCAGTTCAGGAGTTTCTCGTTTGCATAAGCGAAGAGGTCGGTTACCAACCGCAGTGAAGGACGGGGTGGATAGATGTAGGTGCCACGCGCCACGTACTCCTTGAGGATGTCGTTCTGAACGGTGCCTCGCAGTAAACTCGACGAGACACCCTGTTCTTCGGCAACCAGCTCATAGAGGAGAAGCAGGGCGGGGGCAGTGGAGTTGATCGTCATCGAGGTCGAGACCTCGTCAAGCGGTATCCCCTCGAGCAAGGCCCTCATGTCTCCGAGGCTGTCGATTGCCACACCCACCTTGCCGACTTCACCTGCCGACAGTTCGTGGTCGGAGTCGAGCCCCATCTGGGTGGGAAGGTCGAAAGCGACGCTGAGCCCGGTCTGGCCGGCCTCGAGCAGCGAGCGGAACCTGCGGTTGGTCTCACCGGCCGTGCCGAACCCGGCATACTGGCGCATCGTCCACAAACGACCCCGGTACATCGATGAATAAGGGCCGCGGGTGTAGGGGAACTCCCCGGGCGACTCGTGTTGGTGGGTCGGAGGCAGGTCGGTATAGACCGGCTGAATCTCGATATTGCTGGTGGTGATCCGGGGTTTATTCATGCCGGGCTGTATCCTTACAGAAGTCAATCGGATCGTAGGTCGGGAACTTGCCGGCCGCCGATGACGTCAATCTCTCAGATGGCAAGAAAATCCCTCATCCATCAGATAGAGGCTCGTGAAAGGCGCGGACGTTGGTTCGGCGCTTTCGCAACTCTCCTCTCTATGTCACTCCTGCTTTCGGGCTGGGTGGGCCTTTTCGCGTTCCTCGGGGCAAACTCGGCGTACGGGACCTTCGAGGACGTGACCTCGGACTGGGTCCCCGACACCCGGTCGATGCAGCTGACTCTCCCTGACCTCAGCCGCACCAGCCAGATCTACGCCGATTCGGGAGAGCTCCTTGCCGAGCTCCACGACGGCCGTAACTCTGAGCCGATCCCCTACAGCGCCATTCCCATGGTGATGGTCAACGCCATGCTCGCCGCCGAGGACAGCGAATTCTTCGAGCATGAGGGTGTCGACTTCTCGGCGATCTTCTCCGCAGCCATCGACAACATTCTCTATGACACAACCAGGGGTGGCTCCACAATCACCCAACAGGTCGTCAAAAACGCCTTCGTCGGGTCTGAGAACACGATTCGACGCAAGGTCAACGAGGCATTCGTATCGGCCGAAGTCGAACGTCGGTTCTCCAAAGAGCGAATCCTCGAGTTCTACTTGAACTCGGTCTACTTCGGCGGCGGTGCCTACGGGGTGCAGACCGCTGCGGAGGAGTTCTTCAACAAGGATCTCACTGAGATCGAAATCCACGAAGCAGCGACACTCGCTGTCCTGGTCCGGAACCCCTCGCTCTACAACCCGAGAACCAGGCCGGAGATCACGCTGGAGCGACGCGACGCCGTGATCGACGAGATGGCGGACAACGAGTGGATAACCGAAGACGAGGCGATTGTCGCCAAGGCCCAGGCAATCGACGTCGTCGACACCCCGCTCCGGCGCGGCCAGGCGGACCACGTGGTTGCAGAAGTGAAGCGCCAGCTTCTCAACGACCGCCAGTTCGACTTCCTCGGTGAAACCAACGAGGAGCGGAAGATCGCCATCTTCGGCTGCCCCGCCGACGACGTCGCCTGCGAGGGTGGCGGGGGTTACCAGATCTTCACCACAATCGACCTCCCCCTGCAGCAAAAGGCCAACGAGATCCTGCAGACCTGGATGCCCCTGCCCGCCTACGAGGAAAACCTCGCCGCATGCCGTGAGATCTACCCCGAGGAGTCCGACGAGTTCCTCGCCACCTATTCGCTCACCCACTCCTGTTCGCCGACCGGGGCGCTGACCATGGTCGACAACCACACCGGAGCAGTGAAGGTGATGGCCTCGGGTCTTCCGTTCGAATTCTCCCAGTTCGACCTCGCAGTCCAGGGCCGGCGCAACCCGGGTTCTTCTTTCAAGCCATTCGCCCTGGTGGCCGCCCTGGAGCAGGGATTCACACTCGGGCACTCCTGGAGCGGGGCGAGCCCGATCAAGATCGAATGTGAATTCGTGTGCTCCCCCGACGGGACCAACATCTGGACCGTCACCAACGCCGGGAGCTCTCTGGGCGTTATCACGCTGGAAGAGGCCACCGCAGCCTCGGTGAACTCGGTTTACGCCCAGCTGTCTAACGAGGTAGGCCCGTCCAATATCGTCGATGTCGCCCGGAGGATGGGAATCACCGAATCTTCTCTCAACCCGGTGCTCTCCATCGTGCTCGGCACCTCTGAAGTGTCAACACTGGAGATGGCAAACGCCTATTCCAACTTCGCCACAAATGGCCTCCACGCTGACGACTATTTGATCGCACGGATCGTCGACGCCGACGGCAACGTGGTTTACGAGGCCGAGCAAGATCAGGTACAGGTGGCTGATCCAGCCATCTTCAGCGCAGCACACCGCGCCCTCGCCCAGGTCCCGACGGCCGCGGGAACTGCGCCGAGGGCAGACATCGGGAGGCCCCAGGGTGGAAAGACCGGAACCCACCAGAGCTATCTCGACGCCTGGTACGTGGGATACACCCCGGAGTACAGCACTGCGGTTTGGGTCGGTTACGAGTCGAAGCAGGTCCCGCTAACCAATGTCGTGATCAATGGCCAGCAATACAGCCGGGTCTTCGGAGGTTCGGTGCCGGCACCGATCTGGGCCGAGTTCATGACCTTCGTGCTCGACGGCCTACCCGAAATCCCCTTCCCGGACGAACCGGCCAACATCGAGGACTACCTGGTGCCGCCGACAACCATCGTTCCTTCAGTTGTCGGCCTCGATCGAAGTGAAGCCGTCAGTCGACTAAAGGCAGCGAAGCTGAACGTCTCTGTCAGAGAAGTCCCTTCGCTGGAGCCAATCGATCAGGTCGTCTCCCAGTCAGTGTCACCGGGGGCGGAGGTCCCCGAGGGGTCAGGCGTCAGGATCAACGTTTCGAACGGTGTAGTTCCCCAGGGCCGCATGCCGGGCTTCGGTGGGATGACAGTCGACGAAGCCTTGGAAGCTGCGAGGGCATTTGAGGCGGTGACAGGTGTCAGCCTCAGTGTCGTGACCGATACGGTGGTGACCACTGATTCTGCCCTGATCGACCGAGTAGTGTCCCAAACCCCCAAGGCGGGGGCCACAGTTAAGGGCCAGGCCACGGTGACCATCTTCATCGGCGTCGCTGACCCCAACTCGAGCTAGCTGTCCTACGCACTAGTGTCCTACACATCCCGAACGGAATCGAGCACAGATTCTTTTCGCGTCCTTCCTTACGCCACTTGACGCTAGTTAACGTTCTTCTGTAGAACACTAACTATGAAGACAGAAGCGCTTTCGGTTAACGGTGTTGATCGTCCTCCAGCTAAAGACGCTGTGTCGGCCGGGAGCGCTTCTGTCCGTGCGACCGCCCGGGTCCGCCCGTTCGTGCCCGTCGAACTCGTGGAGGGCGACGGGCCCTTTTCCGCGACCCACCCGTACATTCGGAGATTCTGGGTAGCAGCACTTGGCTCGGGTGCCATCGCAGAGCTGCTCCGCTTGGTCCGGGCAGCCGAGAAGGGGGAGGAGGTGCGGCTACCCAGATACCTACCTCACCTCCTCCGCGCCGACCTCGTATCTGTGACCTCGAACGGCATCAGAGTGGGGAACCGGTTCCCCATAGTTCCCCGTGAACTCCGTTGGAGGTTCCCACCGTCGCTCGCAGGCGAACACAGCCGTTGGATCCAACACCCGTCTATTGGCGAGCATCCAAACACGGCGCCGGGGGAAGAGAATAAGAAGTCAGGTGCCTCCTGAAAGTGTAGCACCCCGTGCTACACTTTCAGAATGCGGGAGATAGGCCAACGAGAGCTCCGCAACGACAGCGGGAGAATCATGCGTGAAATCGACGGTGGCCAAAGTTTCATCGTCACCCGGAATGGCATCCCCGTCGCAGAGCTCACCCCGCTCCATCGCCGTCGATTTCTCGAGACCGAGAAGGCCCTTGCCATATTCCGCAATGCCCCGCCTGTCGACAGCGCACGTTTCCGAGCCGATCTCGATGCGATTGCGAATCAGAATCCGGTGCCGGGTGCCTGATCGGATGCCACGCGGCATTCTCGACACTTCGGTCCTGATCGATTTGGAGACAATCGACCCCTCCCTGCTTCCTCTCGAGATTGCAATCAGTTCGATCACAATGGCTGAACTATCTGCCGGACCACATGCCACCGACGACCCCGGCGAACGGAGCAGGAGACTGGACCGTCTCCAGCGCGCCGAGGCGGCCTTCGACCCTTTGCCATTCGACATCGAGGCCGCCCGCGCTTATGGCAGGGTCTTTGCCGCAGCAATGAGCGCAGGCCGCAAAGCCCGAGGGCAAAGGGCGGTGGACCTGCTTCTCGCCGCCGCAGCCCTCTCCGCCGGGCTCCCACTGTTCACGAGGAACGGGACCGACTTCGCCACCGTGGCGGACTTGGTCGAGATCGTCATCGTTTAGTTACGGGAGGGTGGGGAGTTCCCCACCTCCGCCCTCCTCCGTCGGGCGCAGGGACCTTCCTCCCGGAGGCGGGAGGACAGCCGGAAACGAAACTCGCCCTCCGCCTATTTGCGGGCAGCCAGCATCCACATGAAAAAGAGAGCAACCGACTCGCCACTGGCGAAACCCACCGCCACCCGCAGGTCCGGTTCCGGGCGGTAGACCGCCATCACGAGCAGAGCGACCAGCAAGCCGATGAACCAGGCGATGGCCAGCCTCGAGGTGCGGCCCTCAGCCACCAGAACCTGTCCTGCGATCTGGGCTGCCGCTGCAGCCATTACCCCGCCGGCGGCGAGAGCGGCGACGGTCCGGTCCGGGATGAACTCCTCGTTGTAGAGAAGGCCAACCACCTCGGGGCCGACCAGCCATCCAACTATTCCTCCCAGGAGGGCCAACCCCACACCTGCACCGACGACCAGCGCGGCGATCCGGGCGAGCCGCTGACGATCGGTCCCGCCGGTCAGACCGACCAGGTAGGGAAGAACCCGGCCCTGCAGGGCAAAGATGAGGGTGAGGGGAGCCCGGTAGAGAGTGAAGGTAACGAACACCACCGACACCAGTGATGCGGGAGCCCCGAAGAGTGCGGCGGCGATCGGCGCCCCTCCCAACAGGAGCTGTGACGACGTCGAACCACCGACATATCCGCCCAAGAAGCGGGAGGCAGGAGCCGGAACTGCATCGGCATCTCCCTCATCCTTCCGCCACCAACCCATACCTAGCACCGAGAAACCGCCCAGGACCATTGCCCATCCCAGTGACTCAGCGGTAGCGAACAGCTGAATTGCAACGATTCCCGCAACAAGCCGGACCGCCGTTTCGATTACCAACACCCAACCGACTTCGGAGAAGCGGCGCCGGCCGGCCAGAACTCCCTTGCCGAAGAACAGCAACGCATACCCGATCACGAGCAGCGCAGCCTGAATCACGTATTGCCAACTCCCGGCAAACAGCGATTCCCGGGTCACGGTGACGAAGAGGACTGCAACTACCGCCGCAGCAACTGCGAACCAGTAGGTCGCCCGAGCCGCGTTCGGGATCGCCCTGCGACCCGAGGCCACCTCCCGGGTCACATATTGCTCTATAGGGACCAGCGAGATCGTGGCGAGGATGAAGAAAGCTGTCCACAGCAGACTGATTGGCGCGAACGCTTCTGAGCCGATTGCGTTGGCCCCGATCACCTGGAAGAGATAGGCCCCGACGGCGCCAACCAGGCCACCGCTGATCATGAAGGTGGTCCCTGGAGCCCGGAATCCGCGCGGGTTCGCCTCGAGCATCATCTCGGTCATCTTGCCCCGCGGCCGGTGAGAACGATAAGAAAAGACCTCGCCAGTACCCGCAGATCGAAGACGGGTGACATGTGCTTCACGTAGTAGAGGTCGTAGGTCAGCTTTTCCATTGTGTCCGCATGATCATCGGCATATCCGTAGCTGACCTGAGCCCAGCCGGTGATCCCGGGACGGATCAGATGACGGTGCTCGTAGAAGGGAATTTGTTTTCGAAAGGCCCGGACGAACGGTATCTGCTCAGCCCTGGGCCCGACCAGGCTCATGTCCCCTTTCAGCACGTTCACCAACTGGGGAATCTCGTCGAGCCGGGACTTTCGGAGAAATCCGCCGCCCCTGATGAACCGCTCGTCATTCTCCTCGGCAAACCGTGGCCCGCCGTCTTCTGCGTCGAGGTCCATGGTACGAAACTTGAGCATCGTGAAAGGCTGCCCCCCGTGACCGATCCTCCGCTGCTTGAAGATGGCAGGACCCGGCGACGCCAACCTCACGAAGACCCAGACAAAAACTCCGAGGATCAGCCACACCGGAGCGAGAAGCACCGAGATCACTACGTCGAACACTCGCTTGCCCGGCAGCCACGGCGCCACCTCGAGAAGCGGTGCTGATATCTCCCATCCCTCGGCCAGATGAACCAGCGGGACCCGCCCCACGTGCTCCTCGTACACGGAAACAAACGGTTTCACGGTGTATCCAGCGATGTCGCATGACGAAACGAACTGGGCGACGCGCTCGGAGAGAACTGAGCGGAGGTCGACAGCGATAGTTACATTCCGATCCGGAAGCTCGATCTCGCCTTCACTTCTCGGGTCGAGCACCCAGACGACATCTGCATGATCGGATCCCTCCAGATGGCCAACCAATTGTTTTTCGGCCGTGATGAGACCAATCGACTCCTGCCAGGGCCGGCCCCTTCGGGCCATGCGATGGACAGTGGCAAACAGGAGCCACAACAGCGAGACTCCGATGAAGAAGCGGCGGGAGAAGTAGAGGGACCGGATCAAAACAAGCCCCACAGCGGTGGTGGCCACGGTCAACATCAGAATCGACAGCATCCGGCCGTAGCTGGGACGGGGAACTCCGTGCGCCGACATCGACTCCGTCAGCCAGGAGGCCAGGATCATTGAACCAGCCATTAGAAGAATGAGGGGTATCACTTCGGTCCCTGGCTGGGCCCTCCAGGGGAGGAACACTCCGAAGACGTAAAACGAGGTCAGCGCGATGGCCACGGCCAACGATGTGAGGTCCGCGATCGCAACGGAAACCAGGAACCGTGAACGCATGGCGGCGATGGTAGGGAATCGAAGGCCTATGCGTCGGGTTCTACCAGCGAGCGCGCCAACTCGACGAGGGTCCTGACCCCCACACCCGAGCCACCCTTTACCTGCTCACCCGCAGTCTCGCGAGAGATCGCCGGCCCGGCTATGTCCAGATGCGCCCATTCGCCGTCACCGGCGTACTCCTTGAGAAACAGGGCAGCGGCGATGGCGCCCCCGTAGCGGCTGCCGGTGATGTTCTTGATATCGGCGATGGTGGAGTCGAGGGCCTTTCTGTAATCCTTGAACAGCGGCATCTCCCAGAAAAACTCACCGGCGCGTGACGCGGCTTTGAGGATCCTGTCAGCAACTTCCGAGTCCGAGCCAAAGACAGCGGCGATCTTCTCCCCGAGCGCCACCTTTGCGGCTCCGGTGAGCGTTGCCACGTCCACGATGAGATCCGGCTCGTAGCGTCGTACGACCCCCAGACCGTCCGCAAGGATGAGCCGGCCCTCGGCGTCGGTGTTCAGAACCTCGATTGTCGGGCCTTGTACGGGTCTCAGAATGTCCCCGGGACGAGTTGCATTGCCTCCGATTGCATTGTCAGTCAGGGGGATGACCGTTGTGACACGCAGCGGGAGGCCGGCGCGAGCTATAGCAATCGTGGCTGCGGCGACGACAGCGGCGCCCGTCATATCGTCTTTCATTTCTTCCATGAATGGCGCTGTTTTGATCGATAGGCCCCCGGAATCGAAAGTGATGCCCTTCCCGACCAGCCCCAGGTGGGTGACAGCGTCGGCGGGCTGATACGACATGATCATCAGCACCGGGGGTCGATCCGATCCCGCAGCCACTCCCAGCAATGCGCCCAACTTCTCTGCTTCGATCCGTGCCTGATCCCACACCTCGATCTCAACCGGGACATCGCTGGCGGCATCAACGAACAAGGCCGCGAGGTCGACGGGTGAGGTGTCGATCGCCGGCGCGTTCGTCCAGTCTCTGGCCAGATTGGTGGCGTCTGCGCTTACAAGGGACGAAACAACGTCCTTCTCGTCAACGCCAACAACCCCAACCGAAGCCACCTTGCTCGCGCCCTCGTCGGAGGTTTTGTACGGCCGGTACTGGTAACCCCCGAGCACAAGACCCTCGACTACCGCCCTGGTGGCACCATCGATCGGTGCCAGGGCAAGCAGGCAAGCCGCGTCACCCGTCTTGACGGCCCGCACCGCATTGCCCGATGCAGCCCGCAGCGATTCGAATGTCGCCTCATCACCCAAACCGACGAGGACCGCCACACCCTCCCCGTGAGGTGTGGTCAGGACCTGGCCCGTCTTTCCCTCAAAGCCGGAGACTTCGAGTACCCGCCTGTCGACGCCCTCGAGGACCCACTCCGAGCCCGGCAACGGTTCAAGGCCCGCCAAGACACCAGCGATGACGGTTGAGTCGGAGGAGATCTCCTTTTCACCGATTGATCTTATTTTCATGTCCGACTCCTTTTGTCGTCTGTCCAACTATGCGAAAGGTCCGAGGCCAATAGCCAGTGCCCTGCCCAGGAAAACTGCTCCAAGCGTGGTGAGGACGGCAAGATATGACAAACCAGTCGCTGCCATCACCCCGGAGTAGGCGGGTTGCCTGAGGGCTCCCAGGACTGCGACCATCAACACGATTGAGGTGGTCACGAGCAGCCAGAACGCCCACTGGCCGCCGCCAGACGGAAACCCGACGCCAACCTTCAACACGGCAGCATCTGCCACCAGGCCGGCAATGGCGACTCCACCGAGAGCACGTAAGGCCCAGCGCGGCATGCGGGGGTCGACCAGATACCAGTGCCCGAGAACCATTTCCCCGGTCACACCTCCGAGAGCGAGTGCGGCGGACAATGTCGGGATCACACCGCCGAGAAGCGAACCCTCGACGATGAGGGCCAGCCCTCCTGCCGCAAGGAGCAATCCGGCGAATGGGCGGTTGCGTGCCCAGAGCAGGGCGAAGGCAACGAGGAGGACTCCGGCTCGCCCCCACCACGCTCCCCCGGCAAAGGCGGCTGGCAGTGCGATGATCAGCGATACCCCACCGGCAAGCCAGGTGTAACCCGGACCGACGATCTGAGCCAGAGAGATAGAGGCCACCGATAGTGCCAGCCCCGCGCTCCAGGCGAGCAGTACAAAGGTTGGATCGGCGATGGTCGCTAAATCAGCAGGCACGACGAGGCATCATATGACCCAATGGACAATTCGCTGCCATCGGTCTCAGTCGTGATCCCGGCGCTCAACGCCGCCGACAAGATCGGCACTGCCCTCAGCTCGATCAAGTCCCAGGAGTACAAAAACATCGCCGAGGTGATCGTCGCCGCCGGCGATGACGACACCCTGCGCGTAGCGAAGGAATCAGGGGCGATAGTCGTGCCCAATCCGTCGGGGAGGACTCCTGATGCGCTCAATCTCGGGATCGGTCTTGCTACCGGTGATGTTGTAGTTCGTTGTGACGCCCAGTCGGTGCTCCCGGACAACTACATCAGCACTGCTGTCGCGACCCTGCTCCGCACCAAGGCAGTCAATGTCGGGGGCATGCAGGTGCCCGTTGGCACGACATTCTGGGAGCGGGCAATTGCCGCGGCCATGTCCTCGCCGATTGGAGCCGGCGATGCCCGGTACCGGACAGGGGGCAGAGAAGGCCCGGCTGAGACCGTGTACCTGGGTGTTTTCGACAGGGAGAAGTTAGATGCCCTCGGCGGATACAACACTGAGTTCGCCCGGAATCAGGATTACGAGTTGAACCATCGGATCGTCGAATCGGGCGGTGTGGTCTGGTTCAATCCTGCATTGAAAGTCGAGTATCGACCGCGAGGCTCGTTGCGAGAGCTCTGGGATCAGTACTTCGAATATGGACGGGCAAAGAAACTCTTCGCCCGACGCCATCCGGGGGGTCTCCGTTGGCGGCAACTGGCACCCCCGCTACTGGTAATCGCGCTCCTCCTCGCTGTAATCGTCTCGTTTTTCTGGCTCTGGGCGCTCGCCATCCCTGCCGCCTACCTCATCGCCATCGCCGTCGGAACCCTGATGATGCCCCGGCGCCTCCGGGCGAATGCGGGCACCATCCTTGCCCTGGCCACGATGCACATCGCCTGGGGTCTCGGATTTCTCAATGGGAGCGGACAGTGAGGCGCCGAAAGCAGCAGCGGGTAATGATCGTGACAACCGGCCACTGGCCGGGCGACCCAAGACTCAATCGTCATGTCCGCTACCTGAGCGAGATCGGCATCGAAGCCAGCATCACAGCTCTTCAGTCTGAATCCCGCGCCGGGCGACTCAGCAAGGTGTTCCAGGCCGCCAGATTGATCTGGAGCCAGCAGCCCAACGCGGTGATCCTCCCCGACCCCGAGTTGTTCGTAGTCGGCGCGCTGGTTGCCCGGGTAAGGGGTACTAAAGGCGTGATCGATATCCACGAGAACTATGCAAGCGCGGCACGCGGCAGGAAGTGGATTCCGGACTGGCTCAAGCCTCTGGCTTCCTCCCTGGCCGGTCTCAACACATGGCTCGGGACCGTCGCAGCCAGCACGACACTTGTTGCCGCGCCCGAGCTTTCGACAGACAAGTCGGTTTTGGTCCTGAATACGCCCAATCCAACCGACTTCGAGATATCAGACGAGAGAGCCGAACCGCCGACTGTGATTTACGTCGGCGATGTGACCGAAGCCAGGGGCGCCCTCACCATGGCAGAACTCGCCGGGCGGCTTCCTGGCATCCGCTTTCTGGTGGTGGGGAATGTGAGTGAGGATCTGGCTGCGAGAATGGCATCCGCGGCCGAAGCGGGAAACCTCGAACTGGCAGGCCGGGTTTCCCACGAGGAGGCCTGGACACTGGCCCACGGCGCAGCCGCGGGGTTGTCATTGCTCGAGCCGCTGCCGGCGTACCAAGACGCGGTGGCAACGAAATTGTGGGAGTACTGCTCCGCCGGCATCCCACCGGTTGTCTCCTCATTGCCCGGCCAATCGGACTTTGTCGGGCGCATCGACCCGGTGCTGGCAGTTGACACAATCGATCAATGCGAAGCGCTGATTCGGCGTTTGGTTGCGGAGCCCGAGTGGGCCAATGAGTTGTCGGTCAGGGCCAGGATCGTGGCGGAAGAGGCATGGGCCACGAGCCGGCCCGACCACGCTCTTCAAGCAGCGCTGGACCCCCGGCCGATCACCCGCAAAGCCGGCCCCTCAGCAGAGAACTGATCGCTGCCGATGATCCCGCGCCCGTCATAGACAAGTCTTGCGCCGGGAAGGTCCGAAGTGGCCAGGTCGCGATACTCGGCATGGTCGGACTGGATAATCACTGCCGCAATCTCGCTCCCGTCCCACGGATCCAGTCCCAGGCTCTCCAGTTCGGCATCGTTGTAGAGCGGGTCGGAAACAACCGGTTTTCCTCCCTTGCCGCGCACCGCATCGACCAGTGCAAAAACTCCCGAGTACGCGGTCTCTTTGACGCCTCCGCGATATGCAGCGCCAAGCACGAGAACTGTTTCCCCTTCGAGGCCCCCGAGTTCCTCGGCAACCGTGTCCACAACCCTCCCTGGTACGTCGAGGTTCACCTGGCGGGCGGTCTCAACCAGCCGCGCCCCCGGGTCGCCGGCAAGGTAGAACCTGGGGTAAACCGGAATGCAATGGCCGCCCACAGCCACTCCGGGGCGATGGATGTGGGAGAAGGGTTGGCTGTTGGAAGCCTCGATCACCTCATTGATATCGATCGAGGCACCCTCAGCAAACCGTGCGAACTCGTTCGCCAGGGCGATATTGACATCGCGGTATGTTGTCTCGGCCAATTTCGCCAGCTCCGCTGACTCCACCGAGTCCATGGCCCAAACACCGTTGGCACGGTTCAGGTCGGGGCGGTCGTCGAAGTCGAGAATTGCCTGATAGAACTCGATCCCGCGCTGTGTCGAAGCAGCATTGATACCGCCGACGAGCTTCGGGTAGCGACGGAGGTCACTGAAGATGCGACCCGAGAAAACTCGCTCTGGTGAATGGACCAGAAAGAAGTCGGAGCCCCCCTTCATTCCGGTCTGCTCCTCTAGCATCCCCAGGAACCTGTTGCGCGTCGTCCCCACCGGAAGCGTCGTCTCGTAGGAGACCAACGTCCCTGGTTGCAGTCCATTAGCAATGTCTCGGGTGGCGGCATCCATGGCCCTGAAGTCCGGGGTACCCTCGCCATCGGTCATTAGAGGAACTACAACGATCACCGCTTCGGAAGCGGCGACCGCGTCCGCAGTCGATGTCGTTGCCACCAAGAGACCCTGAGCGATTGCCGCAGCGAGCTTGGTGTCCAGATCGGCCTCGCCAGGGAAGGGAACCTCTCCCCGATTCACCAGATCGACCACGTCTTGGGAAATGTCGGCTCCGACGACCTCGTGGCCCTTCGAGGCGATTTGGACTGCCAGAGGTAGACCGATCTTTCCCAGAGCGATTACGGATGCTTTCATAAACCTTCACCTATTATCGATTCAGCGACCCGCAATATCGCAACTCCTTCAGCGAGGGTCACGACACCTTCGGCATGTCCCTTCTCCACAGCCTCGCGAAAGGCCTCATGCTCGACTGCGAGAGGTTCGCGCTTCGGGAACGCATAGGCAATCGTGTCACCTTCGGACACACCTCTGAGAATCGCCAGTTGATCCCAGGCACTGTCGACGAGGTCAGCATTGGAGTGGAACCGCAGGTCACCTGTGAGGAGGTCGGCGACAAAGGCACCTTTCTCACCAAGCACCGTGACTTCACGTTTTTTCACCGGGCTGAGCCAGTTGACGTTCATCGACGCCACCACATCGTTCTCGAGACGGCCGATGGCGACGACCAGGTCTTCATGCGGGCGACCCATCTTGTACGCGGTCTGCCCCCTCACCTGGGCAAATGCGGCACCGCCAATCCAGGTGACGATATCGATGTCATGGGTGGCCAGGTCCTTGACGACACCGACATCGCTGATCCGGCTCGGAAATGGCCCAACTCGCTCGGTGGCGATCGAAATCACTCGACCCAGCTGGCCGGCGTCGAGTCTGCGCTTCATTTCCTGGAGCCCGGAGTTGAATCGTTCGACGTGGCCGACGGCGGCCACGAGCTCACTCGCCCCAAACGCCGCTGCGATTTCCTCAGCCGCGGCAACGTTATCGGCGAGAGGCTTTTCGATGAGCGTGTGCACGCCGGCATCGGCCAGTTGCATCGCGACGTCGAAGTGGTGGCCCGTCGGAACGGCGATAACGGCGGAGTCAATGCCTTCGGCAAGCAATTGGTCCACGGTGTCGAACACAGCTCCAGACCTCATCGCCTTGTGACGATCACCCATGGGATCCACGGCGCCGACGAAATCGACCTCGGAGGCGGTCGATAGGATTCTTGCGTGGTGCCTCCCCATTTGGCCCAAGCCGACCAAACCGAATCTCACACTGGAACCGCGTTGAGAGTGGCAACGATCTCGTCGATCTCCGAATCCGTCAGGTCGGGCCGGATCGGAATCGACACAACCCGACGCGTCAGGTCGTCAGTCACCGGCAGGTCGTACTCAGGCCCCTGGTATGGCTGTTGTTCGTGGGTGCCGGTCGGGTAGTAGATTCCGTGGCCGATCTCGGCCGCTTTGAGCGCATCGACGACCGGCCCGCGGTCTTTCGGGCAAAGGGTGTATTGGTGATAGACGTGGAAGGCGTCTGGTCTAACTGCCGGCAGGCCCAGTTCTGGTTTTAGTCTCTCCCGGTAGAGATCAGCCAACTCCCTGCGCCGTCCGGTCCATGCCGGGACTTTCCCGAGTTGGGCGAGCCCGATGGCCCCTTCGATTTCGGTCATTCGCTCGTTCAAGCCGACCATAGGGTGGACATATCGCTCGGACATTCCCTGATTCCTGAGCATGCGCGCCCTTGCGGCAAGCTCGGTGTCGGAAGTAGTGATCATCCCCCCCTCGCCCGTCGTCATATTCTTCGTCGGATAGAACGAGAAGGCGCCGAAAAGGCCGGCGGCACCCGCATGATAATTCTCACTCTTGGCAAGGTGTGCCTGTGCCGCGTCCTCGATCACGTCGAAACCGTGGGCGGCGGCGAGGGACATGATCTCTGTCATCGGAGCCATCTGGCCATAGAGGTGTACCGGCATCACCGCCCGGGTGCGGCCGGTTACCGCTGGCTCGATGTGGCGGGCATGAATCGTGAAGTCGTCCGAGTCCACGTCGATGAATACCGGATCGGCGCCGACAATACGGACCGAGTTCGCTGTGGCCGCAAATGTGAAGGAAGGGACGATCACCTCGTCACCGGGGCCAATCCCTGCCGCAAGCAGCCCGATATGGAGCGCTGCGGTGCCGCTCCCGACTGCAACCGCGTGCTCGGATCCCACGGTTTCGGCGAATCGGTTTTCGAATTCGAGTACCCGCGCCCCGGATGCGAGCATGCCGCTGCGCAACACTTCGACCACCGCCTCGATCTCTTGTTCCCCGATCGACGGACGGGACAGGATGATCATCGTCGCTCCAACTTTCCTTCGACTTCTCCAAACCTGGTCCCATCGGTGGGGTCAACGAGGTCGTCACCGTCTGCCTCCAGGAGCCGGCCGCTGAATCCGACCCAACCCACCTGCCGAGCTGGAGCGCCTACTACAAGAGCGTGAGCCGGGACATCTTTGGTCACGACGGACCCTGCGGCTATGAGGGCCCACTCCCCCACTTCGACACCTCCGAGGACCACAGACCTCGCCCCTATCGCCGCTCCACTTCTCACGGTCACCCCCCTCGATTCCCAGTCGGATGCCGACTTGAGAGATCCGTCGGGATTGATCGCCCGCGGAAAGGTGTCATTAGTGAAGACGACCGCCGGGCCGATAAACACCCCATCGTCGAGAATGGCGGGTGCATATACGAGGGCATTGTTCTGGACCTTGCAGTTGTCCCCCACCTTCACGCCGGCGTCGATGTAAGCGCCACGACCGATGATGCAGTTCTCCCCGACAACCGCATTCTCCCGGATCTGGGCCAGATGCCAGATTTGCGCCGAATCGGCAATCCGGGCGCGCTCGTCGATATCTGCGGTTTCCGCTTTCATCAGAGACTCCATAGTACGGTGCCGGTGGCGAGTTGGCAGGACCGCGGCAGAATACAAGAATCGGTGGATATGCCCATAGTGATGAACGTTGTTGGAGCGCGCCCCCAGTTCGTCAAGGCCGGACCTGTAAGTCGGGCGTTGGCCGAGTCCGGTGTACAGGAGTTGTTGGTTCACACCGGTCAGCACTACGACGATCTCATGTCCGATTCGATAATGGCTGACGTCGGTCTCCGGCAAGCTGACATCAACCTCAACGTCGGCTCAGACTCTCACGGTGTCCAGACGGCCCGGATTCTCGAGGGCATTGAGGCGGTGATCCTCGAGCGCAAGCCTGAGGCTGTGATTACCTACGGCGACACCAACTCGACAATTGCTGCAGCTCTGGCTGCAGTCAAGCTTGGCGTGTATACCGGCCATGTCGAAGCCGGTCTGCGATCGTTCAACCGAGAGATGCCGGAAGAGCACAACCGGATAGCGACTGACCACCTGAGTGATATCCTCCTCGCACCCACCGAGATCGCAATGGGCCACCTCACCGACGAAGGTCTGGCCGATAGGAGCGTCCTGACAGGAGATGTCATGGTCGACGCCCTCCTCTCTATTCCCCTAGCCGAAATCCCCCTTCCAGCCTGGGCAGAGGGTGACTTCTACACAGCGACACTTCACAGGCCGTCGAATACAGACGAGCCGGAGCGGCTTAGGTCGATTCTCGCGG
The DNA here is from genome assembly GCA_041742825.1 of Acidimicrobiia bacterium. Classification (GTDB taxonomy): domain Bacteria; phylum Actinomycetota; class Acidimicrobiia; order Spongiisociales; family ZC4RG35; genus MA-ANB-1. The sequence goes on from JBGTNX010000067.1 coordinate 18,359, forward strand.
CCCTGGGCGATGTCGACCTACCTGTCCACCTTCTCGCCCACCCGCGTCTGGGGCAAAGGATCAAAGGCTTCGGCCTCGACAGCGGGATGGGTTCGCTCCATCTTCATGAACCCCTCCCCTACTCAGCGATGTTGCGGACGGTTTCTGCCAGTTGCGGTTTGCTCACCGATTCCGGGGGTCTCCAGAAGGAGGCATTTGTCTTGGGAATCCCTTGTACGACGATTCGCAACGAGACCGAGTGGCCCGAAACGCTGGTCGGAGGTTGGAACGTCCTGGCTGGTTCTGCCCTCGATCGGTTGTCGCAGCTGGTTTCCAGGCGTCCAAGTGCGGATCGCGCTGCGCCATTTGGCGACGGGCACGCAGCAAAACGGGTCGTCTCCGAGGTGTTGGCCCACCTCACATAGGTTCGGCCGCATTGCTCCCCGAGCTGGCGTGCTTCTTCTTGAACTCAGCCAGCACCCAGAGCGAAGTGAGCTTCGTTTGCAGGGGTGAGATGAGTCGTTCCAGGAATAGGAGTGGGGTGGCATAGAAATTCACGGCCCGGACCGGGATCCGAAGCGCCATCGAGAGCACGACGAACACATATGCGAGGTTGCCCCCGTAATACTTGAAAGTGAGGTCGAATTGGTCCGAATGGTCCCGGTGTAACGCGTCCACGTCGAGGGACTCCTCATTGTCCTCGAAATACCTTCGATCGAGCTTGTACCAGGCTTTCCGTATCAGATCCAGGACCGAACCCGACGATGGTTCCCAGATCACGAGACGTCCTCCGGGTTTGAGGAGCCGGGAGAATTCATTCAAGCCTTCCGACACCTGAGGATGGAGGTGATGCATGGAGTCGGTGACGACAAGGTCGAATTGTCCGTCGGGGAAGGGTGTAGTGAGTGCAGAGCCGCAGAAGACCTCCGCATCCGGATACCGCCGCCTGTAGTGCTCGACCTGGCTTTCGGAGATGTCGATGGCCGACATCTGACACCCCCTCCGGTGGAAATATGCGCTGTTCTGTCCACCACCGGCCATGGCATCGAGGACCCTCAGGCCATCCAGTTGCTGGCCCACGAATATCCTGTCGAACAGGGTCTCCCGGTACTTCATCGCCGGTTCGCTGGCGTAGTGATCGTCGTACTCGCCCGCTATCTGGTTGTAATAGGCCTTCTGCTTCGCTTCGGCATCTGACATCTGTTGCGGATCATCGGTTCGCTCATCGTCGGGGTTCTGTTGGTTCATGCGCCTCTCGTTCGGTTACGTCCACATCCGTGCCCCGATCCACCGGACCGAATCCGGAGAAGACCAACAAAAAGAAAGCGGGGGCGACGTGGACCATCATACGGTTCGCAGAATCCCCCCAGCGGGCCGTGTAAGGAAAGTCTCGAACACCGCCGAGAATCATCACGACAAGGACGAAACCTAGCGTCACCACTAACCAACTGGCCCTGGCATTCAACATGCGGATCCGCCACACCGCCATTACGGAAAGGGGGATAGCGACCCACCAGATTGCGCCCCAGAGTCCCGTGCTGATCATGTTCAGAATCAGGTGGCTGACACTCAAGCCAAATCCTTCGGGGTTGGCCAAGGCGACTATCACCGTCGCTCCTCCCAGGGCCAGCATCGTCATCGAGGCCAGCCAAGGAACCGGACGTCCTGCACTGAATGCCGCCACTAGCAGCGGACCGGATGTAGCCAGGATGAGGATCACGATTGTGGAGGGTGTGAGAATGTCGGCGTCGACCAGGGTGGTGGCCAACCGGGCATACCAGACAACAGGAACCGCAATACCGACAAGCGCGATAACAGCAAGTGACTTTTGTGACCAACCTCGAAATGTGACGGCCGCCACGAGAATGAACCCTGCAAGTAAGAGACCTTCCACCCGTCCCAGTGCCAAACCCGCGCACGAAATCCCGATGATTGCGGCTCGAACCGACTCATCGACCGGCGACGATGGCGAGGACTCTCGTCCGGGGGCAAATACTCCAGCGACTCCCAACGCATAGAAGCCTGCTGTCATCGCATGAGCATTGACGTACCCCAGTTGCAGGCGGGTGATGTACGCCGACATACCCACACCGATGACAACTGCGGCGATCAGAAACAGACGAAGTGCCTGGCGCACGCCATCCATCGGTCGGGCGAAGAGTTCGAATGCGCCCGAAACTCCCATCACACCGATTGCGGCTGCACCCGAGGCAACGAACGGGATGCGGACCTCCTGGGCCAGTCCCTGCAGACTGACCAACGAGATCGGATAGTTTCCCAAGGACCTCTTTAGCAATTCGTGGACACTGGATCCATCACCAAAGACAGAGCTTCCGTGCTCGAGAAACCTCCACGAATCGAATGTGAGAATTGGGTGGACGAGTAGTCCGATTCCAATCGTGACCAGAGCACCCGCCAACGCCGCGCCACCGATTGACAGGGCAAATGTGTTGAGGTGTGACCTCCTGTATTCCGCAATGAAGGAACATGCCAGGAGAACCCCGGACAAGCCACCGACGTACAGCAGGCTATTCGGCTCGCCGAGACCGATAGATATGACACTGCTCAAGGAGACGACAAGCACACCGACGAGGCCGGAGAGCACAATGGTCAGTGGGGCGCCAAGGCGGGGTACGAGCAATCGCAGAGTGCCGGCCCCAACACAAGAAATCCCTGCCACCAGGAGAGTCTCAATCGTCAGGTGATCACTCACGAGGTCGGATCCACCAGCAGCTCTCTAGCGACTATGTATATACCGTCAGGAGCGTTCAGCCAGACGTACTCGTCACTCGTTCCGATCACCGAAACCGGAATGGCCCCGAGCAGCCCAAGGCTCATCTCCTCTCCCAATTCAGGCAAATTATCGACAGGGAAGTCGTAGGGGCCGCTTTCAGAAATGACGTTCACGTCGGTGAAAGCGCGAATCCGATCAGCAAAGTCGAAAAGGGGAATGATCAACCTTGCGTCGCCGAGCACCTCCCCCATCCGCAGCACAACCGGTATCTCTTCAAAGATCGGGGTGTGGGGATCCGTCTCGGCCAAGAACAAAAGCGTGTCGCGTTCGATGCCTAGGGCCGTCGGGTAGTTCGGAATGAGATTCGCCGGCCCCGCCATTGTCGAGTTTGCCAGCAGCAGGAGAACGATTCCACCAACCGCAACAGACCTGTTCTTGTCCCGACCCGCCAGGAAAGCGAGAACGATGAGTCCGACGGATGTGAAGATCAGCTCTTCCGTGAAGCCCCACACCGACAGAACTCTGAGGACCTCAACGGGCTGCAGTCCTTCTGCTCCGGTTTGGGCCACCACGAATCCCAACCCGGCGAGAGTCAGCACTGCAATCGACACGCCGAATCGATCTAGCTGTCGTTGCTTCCAACGGATCATCGGCCACCCACGGGCGATCGGGCGGCCAGCCTCTCGACTGCCGCCAGCGCTGCGTCGAAATCGACGTCTACGAGATCGAGGTACTCGGCGATGCGACTCCATCGCGGTTCGTTTTCGTTCAACGTCAGTTCGAGTGCGCGCTCTCTGGAGAGCTGCTGCTCCCGAATCTGATTCGATCGAAAAGTGTCGTTTTCCGTGAATCCAACCGTGCGCCAGTAGATGTAGTTGTAGAACGGCGCGGTTCCGTCACCGATGCGCCAGGTGGTTGTGGTCGTCGGGTCGGTCTCCCAGCCGTACTCGTCGGTCAGGACATTGTTGATGTGGTCTTCATCCCAGTCGACCCATTCGAACAGCTGCAGATAGTCATGGGATCGGAGGTAGGTGACGTACGTTGCCTGGGCTGTGTCTGCCAGCGAGCGGTTGAGATAGCGAGGATTCTTGAGGTACTGCCCTGCGTAATAGCCGAGTAGCTGGCCTTTCCTCAGAAGGGTGGACGAGTTGTAGTACCTCTGGTCGGGAACGCCGGCGAAACCCGACTTGAAGAATGTCGCCTCCATCGGGTTGATGCAAAAGATGACAAGGGGAATCCCGGAGTCGCGTGCGAGGCGCCGGGCATGCAGGAAGAACTGTTTGTCGCCAGCCATCAGCAGCGGGACCATTCCCAGCTCGGGCCTTTTCATCCAGGCGCGCAGGTTGTTCCCGATGTTTCGCCGCTTGCGTGCGATATCGGCCGAAATCAGAACGTGCTCGACGCCGAGTGCGCCCGTCATGCGAGCCTGATTCCGCCGGGCGAGGTCGGTGACCATGCCCCAGTCGTATGTGAGAGTTATGGGTCGCATACCGTGCTCGCGAACCAAGAGATGCAGCCCATAGGAACTGTCCCGCCCACCGGAGAAGGCAACGATGCAGTTCGGCCCGTCCAACGACCTGAAGGGTTCAAGCCGTTCCTCGAGCTGTTCCAGGGGACGCACCTCGCCGGGAGCATATGCCAGGCACTGGCTGCAAACCCCCTCGGAGTCGAATTCGATGAAGGGGACTGTCTCGGGCAGTATGCAACGGGTGCACCTCCTCACCGCACTTGCGAACGACCGGGTTGTTGCGATCGACTTCTGGAGAGATTCCGGTGTCGGATCGGTGCGCCCTCGAACGGGAAGCTCGGCCGATTTGACCGTTGTAGTCTCGGTCGGGTGCCCGTCGGGGCGAACCGCGTACTTGCCTACATCGAACATGCGAGACATTCCCGTATGACGAGCGATTGTGATCCCTTGCCCGGCCGGCACACCGACGACCTCTGACACCGGGAGGCGGGAGCCAATCGCCGACCTCAGCACTGCATCCATGATCCGCCGCTCGGAAGCGAAGGTTGCCAGACGTCCGTCGGCGAGAAGAGCGACGTACAGCGAACCCGTGTTGGTCGCAAGTACGAGGGAATCAGAGTCGGCATCGATCAGTGCCAGGGTTGCCGAGCCATTGAGCTCCTCGAAGAGGTCGTGGACCGATTGCTCGATCGGTACGCCCGACTTCTTCCTGGAGTTGAGAAAGTCGGCGATGGCGACCGTGTCGGACTCGCCTGAGGCATGTGCTTTGCTGAGCTGGTCGAAGTTGGTGACTATCCCGTTGTAGACCAGGGTCAGGTCATCCTCGGTGACCGGTTGATTGTTCTCATCGAATATCGCAGACCCGTTCGTAACCATTCGGGCGTGGCCGATCACCAACGCGGATCTGGCATCAAACAGACCGCTAAAGATCTCCCGGAACCTCTCCTGTCGGGCGAAGTGGTGCGGAGCGGCATTGCTCTTTCGGACAGCCAGCTGACCGTCGGCCCATACCGCCACCCCCGACGCCTCGCTCCCTCTCGTCTCACTCCGGGTGAGGAGTACCTCTGTGAGACCCCTTAGGTCGTTAGGGGAAAGCAACAACGTGGCGTTGGCGACTCCAAATACTCCGCACACTGCCCAGCTTCCTCCTGAAAATAGGGTCTTCGGGATCGAAGGCTACTGCGGGGCGGGGCGCGTCCACAGGCTGAACCGGGTCCCGAACAACCGCCGGCCCCCGATCGACACACCTACGACAAGGGAAAGGATGGCACAAGCCGTCCCCAAAGCAGCTCCAATCACACCCAGCCAGGGAACCAGCGCGACATTCAACGCCAGATTGATCCCAAGGCTGGTCAGCACCACTCGTGACTGCGCACCCGGCTCTCCGCCCACGACCAGCAGCTGGTCGAAGGGCAGCAACGGTGCGGCGAGCAAAAGGCCGCCAAGGAGAATCAACAGGGGGGTTCTTGCCTCCAGGAACGACTGAGACAAACCGAAGAGGTCGACCGCCCATCCCGTCAACAGGCCGGCCAGCACCAGGATCAGGAGGGTCACAATCCGCGCCGCGGGCCAGAGCCGGCGAACCAGGGCGTCGACTTCTCTGGGCTCCCCGTTGACCACGGCCGCGGCGACACTTGGATTTACCTGATTCCGTAGAATCACAAAGATCTGAAAGATTCCTTCGAAGGCGGTGGCGGCCAATGTGTAAACCCCGACGACCTCGTCCGAGGTGGCAACGCCGAGCACCGCGATGTCAACTCTCGAGTTCACCTCGACCGTAACGGCTGCAACTGCAGCCCTCGCCCCGAATTTCGCAAAATAGACGGCCTGCTGGAGATCGAAACGGGGCCAGATTCGGCCCCATGCAATCACTGCCGCGAGAAAAGCGCCCACCTCGCTGGCCAGAAATACAAGGCCGAGATGACCCGTGGACGCCTGGGAGGCACCCAGGTAGAGCACCGCGGCCAACATTCCGGTGGCGCGTGCCGCTGAAACGCTCGAAAAGGCCGCCATGCGGCGCGTCCCGTTCAGCCCGGCAGCCACCACTTTGGCCAGCGCATGAAACAGAAGGGCTCCGGACGCAAACCTGATCGAATCGACGAGCGGGGCGCTCGAGACGATGGATCCGACCACCGGCGCGAGGAAGTAGGAGACAATCGCAGCGAATGACGCGATGAGTGCTACAACCGTTGCGCCGCCGTTCACCGCCCGCCTCGCCTCCGCCACCGATGCCGAGTTCGCGGTCAGGTGCAGTACCGCGTAGTGGACACCCAGAGCCGCAACCTGCGCCATCAGCGCAAACCATGTCAAAGTTTGTCCGAACACGCCGAGCCCGCCGGGCCCGAAGTCTCTCGCGATCAGGACGTTTGCGGCGAGCACCGCGGCGGCTGCGAAAGCGAAGGCGACGAAATTCCACGATAAGCCCTTGCTCCACGCGGGGAGGGTGCCGGTCGGCTCGATCTCCACTACTCGATTCCCACTAGGAGTTGTAGGTGCGCAGGGGCCTTGACTCGACCCAAAGTCGGCGATTGTCCTCCATGTCCAGCCACATCGCAAAGAAGAGGGACATGAAGGCGAACATGGACGAGAAGCTGAGCAGCAGCAAGGTCGTTGTGGGAACCACGCCTATCGAGAAGTAGAGGACGAATAGCCTCACCAGCAGAATCGGAACAATCAACGAGAGCAGGAAGCTAAAGCCGTACATGAGAGCGAGCGGGTGGAAGTCCAGCACCACATATTTACGAAGCACCCGCCGTGCGAAGAGTCGAATCAGAAGAGCGAACACGCTCGGGATGTATCGCCAGAGCCTTATGTACGAGGTCTCCTCGCCATAAACGGGCTCGACCTGCACCTCCGCGACGCGAAGATTGCCGATGTTGAGCATGTTCAGGATGTCCGCGTTGTACCCATAACCCCGCACCATCCGTTCCAGCGGAATTCGCTTCAAGGCGTAGGAGGAGATCGCCGTGTAGCCGCACTGAGGATCCATCGAGTGCCAATAGCCGTGGGCGAACTTCGACATGAAAGTGAGAAAAGCGTTGCCGATCAGCCGGTATCTGGGCATGCGGTCCACCACCTCTGGTCGAAGCAGCCTGTTGCCCTTGACGTAGTCAGCCTTGTCCTCGACAATTGGCCCCAACACCGTCATCAGGTCATCCGGTGACATCTGGGCATCACCGGCCATAACCGCCACCACGTCACATCCCGCCGTTTCCGCCGTTCGATACCCGTCTATGAGCGACTGCCCGAGGCCGAGGTTGGTTGGGTGTGTCACGAACTGAATTCGATTCATCTCGTCGGCCTGCTTCGCCACTTCGATAGTGGAGTCAGAGCTTGCGTCATCGACAATCACGATCAAGTCGACGAACTGGGGCATCGTCGAGACCACCCTGCCAATGAGCAGCTCCTCGTTGTAGGCGGGCACCACGACCCCGATTTTCAGGTCCTCGATCATCCGACCAGCCGTTGCGACTCCAAATAGGCGATGGTTTCACTGAGCCCCTCTTCGAACGTCCATGAGAATTCGAAGCCCAACTCCCGTTTGAGTCGCCGGTTGTCAACATCGAAGTGTTTGATATCCCCTGGTCGCCAGTCTTCATAAATTGGTGATGTCTCTTCGACTCCCACCTGGCTCATCACCTCGGCAGCGAGTTGACCGATTGAGACACGGTTGTCCGAGGCGCAGTTGTACGTTCTTCCGTTCGTCGCGGGATTATCGACCGCAGCAAGGTTGATCGCCGTGACGTCCTTCACATAGGTGAAAGCTCGGATCTGGGTCCCGTCGCCATAGATAATGGGGCCCTTTCCTTCAAGGGAGCGGCGAATGAAAATGGCAACGACGCCACCGTCATCGCTCTCGTCCTGACGCGGCCCGAACACGTGGTAATAGCGGAGGATTGTCGTGTCCATCCCGTGCAATACGTGGAAAGCATTCACATAGCGCTCCGCCGCGAGTTTCGATACCCCGTAGTACGAAACCGGGTCGAGCGGAGCTGACTCATCGGTAGGGAACGTCTCCGTCCTCCCGTAGACACTTCCAGTTGACGCATGAACGAACTTGTCGACGGAGTGTTCCTTGGCAGCGAGCAGGAGATTGAGCGTCCCACCGGCGTTCACGGCGAGGTCGCGATTCGGATCGCGCATACAGACTGTGTTCTTCGATACAGCCTGATGGAATACAACGGACACGCCCTCCATCGCGTCGTCGACCTGGCCCTGGTCGGTGATATCAGCTGTTACTTCTTCGAGATCGACTGAGTTGCGTGCGCCATCGAGATTGGTCGGCTTTCCTGCCGAGTAGTCGTCCAGCGATCGGACCTCCCAACCGGAGGCCAGCAGGTCGTCGACCAGGTGGCTGCCGACCAGACCCGCCCCACCGGTGACAAGAGCGCGCCTCGGACGTCTTTGTTTCATCAATGCCTCCAGAATTGGCGAAATTTCGCCTGGATCCAGATGAGCCTAGTTGCCCGCATTCCTCCCTCGGGGTTTGCGTTGGTAAGGGAGCGCCGCCCTGGAATAGGGGTCGCCAGACAACCGACCTGGCACGGCCGCTACCTTACGGTCGGCCCGAGGCTTGGCTATCATCGTGCTGTCCCCTATCGGTTGAGTTCTCTGTGAATCCAATAACTAGCGAAGACTCCAACCCGCCGATTTCGCGACGGACGACGAAACTCGGATTTCCACCCCTTGGTGACTATCTCGCGGAAGCGTTCCGCTACAGGACCTTCGCGTTTTACTGGTCCAAGGCCGATATCAAGGCACGGAACTTCGAAACGGTGCTCGGCCGTGTCTGGCACATCCTCAATCCGCTTCTCTTCGGCCTCATCTACTTCGTCTTCGTCGGGATCCTGTCAGGTGGCCTCGGAGACGCCAGTCATCTGGCCCTGATAGTCGGCAACCTCTACGTCTGGATGTTCTTCAGCGGAGCAATCACCACCGGCGTGGGTGCGATTCAGGGTGGAGCGGGCGGGTTGATGTCCCAGTCGGCGATTCCGCGTGTGATCCTGCCGTTCGCCTCGGCGATCACCTCGGTAAACCTCTTCCTCAGATCGATGTTGGCCTACATCCCTATTCACATCTTCGCCCAACGCGGACTCCATATGGAAATGCTCTGGATACCCCTGCTCCTCGTGTTGACCACACTGTTCGGGTTTGGATTGTCTCTGTTGTTTGCAGTGCTGAACGTGTACGTGCGGGACACTTCCCGCTTGCTCCCTCACGCTCTGCGACTCTGGCTCTACCTCTCACCTGCTATCTGGGTGTACACCCAGGTCATCGGCACGACCACTTTGGATAACCTCGCCAGGTTGAATCCTATGTTCTCGGGGATGACGGCATGGACCATTGCCCTGGGTGGCACGCTGGATTCGTCCGGCCCGTCAATTGCCGGGCAGACCGCGATTTTCGCAGCATGGTCTGTCGCAGCCGTCGTGATCGGTTTCCTCGTATTCGTCGCTCGGGAGGATGACTTTGCAGTCCGGAACTAACGCAATCCGGGTCACCGACCTCTCGGTGTCCTATTCAGCCGTGGTCGAGGTCCCCGCACACCTGCGAACCTCGCGGTTCCGCAAGCAGACCAGGAAGCGAGAAATCGAGGCGGTGAAAGAGGTTTCATTCCTCGTCAAGTCCGGTAGCGCGGTCGGGCTCATCGGAGGCAATGGCGCCGGGAAGTCGACGTTACTGAAGACGATCGCCGGAGTGCTCAAACCATCTGACGGTCAAATCGATCTCTGGGGACGACCCCATCTTCTCGCCCCGGGCATGGGTTTCAATAGAAAGCTCTCGGGTCGTGAAAACGTGATTCTGGGAGGACTTGCCGCGGGAATGACGATGGCAGAAGTTCGGGAGAAACAGGGTTCGATCATCGAATTCGCCGACATCGGAGGATTCATCGACCTCCCTACCACCACGTACTCTTCAGGAATGTTTGGGAGGCTGGCCTTCGCCGTCGCCACCCATGTCGACCCCGAGATTCTCCTCATCGACGAAGCCCTCTCTGCCGGCGACGCATCCTTCCGAAACCGTGCGGTGGAGAAGGTCAAGGAGATGTGCGGCGCTGCGCAGACGATCGTCGTCGTCTCGCACTCATCCTCCCTCGTCGCCGAAATGGCAACCGAGGCGATCTGGCTGCACCGGGGCCGGATCCGGATGATCGGAGAAGTCAACGAAGTGACAAATGCATACGAAGAGTTCCAGAAGACGGGCAAAGAGACGGCTCAGTTCGACCGCACGATCGCTGAGGGATGACCGGGCGCCGACTTCTCTACCTGGCCTTCTGGTACCCACCATCGCGAGCATCGGGCGTATACCGGGCCATTGCTACCTCCAGGGCCTTTGCGGAAGCTGGGTGGGACGTCACCGTCGTCACGACGACTGAACAGTTCCTCGAGGCAGAAATCGGTTCGACCGATAGGAGCCTCATTCAATCTGTGCCCTCGAGTGTCAAAATCGTTCGTGTTCCCTTCACTTTTCACGACGAAGGTGATGTGCGGGAGATGGGGAGAATGCAGGGAAACTTTCCAATCGTGTACAAGAAGTGGTCGACCCAATTGGCATCGGCGAAGTCCGCACTAAAGGCGAGACTCGGGAGTGGCGCGCCAGCCGTCGGAGACAATTATGTCAATTGGATCGACCCGGCCGTCGAAGCCGCTCTCGGAATTACCGGGCGTTTCGACCATATCCTGGCGACGGGCAACCCGTACTCTGCATTCGAGGCCGCCCGTCGCATTTCGGAACGTACCGGGGTTCCATTCTCGATCGACTACCGGGACCCCTGGACGATTGACGTTTTCACCGGTGATCGGGCGAGCCTGCCTCCCGGAAGCGAAGCGGCTGAAGCCCGGATCATCGACGCTGCAACTGCATGTGTTCATGTAAACGTCCCGATCGCTGAGGCATACCGCAACAAGTACGCCGCTGCGGCGGCGAAGCAGTATGTCGTCCTCAACGGATTCGACCCGGAGAGTGTCAGCGTGATCCCGAGCCAGTATTCGGGCGAGGGAATGACCTTCGGGATACTGGGCACGGTGAACGACAGGTGGCCCCTCGAGCCGATCTTCGAGGCGTGGAGCCGCCAATACCGGAATCTACCGCCGGGGAGTCGACTCGTTCTCGCCGGGCATCTCGGATACTTCGCCAAGAGCTCCGATGCGGTGGGCCATCAGATTCCGGAAATGCCGGGCTTCGAGTTTCTCGGCCCGGTATCAAAAGCTGATGTGGCCTCGTTCTATGGGTCGCTCGACGTTGTGATCGTGCCTGTGCCCGGTTCGCGGATGGTGACCAGCGGAAAGATCTTCGAGGCGATGGGCCTGGGCCTGCCATTCATTTGCGTCCAGAGTGCGGACGGAGACGCCCGTAGCATCTCCACCAACCACCCCTTTGTGATACCAGCCGACCCGGACCCGGAATCGGTGGAAGCCGCACTGCATCGGGCGGTCGAACTCAGATCTGGTCAAACCGAACGGGACATCCTGGAAACCCGGAGACTGATGCGCCCGTATGTGAGGAGCACGACGATGCAGGCGATAGTCACGATCCTCGATCAGAGACAAGCTGGTAAGGAATGAGGCACGACAGCGACACGCCCGACTCAGTTTTCTCCGATGGCCCGATCCTCGTCTTTGGTGGAGTGAGTCTGGAAGGTTTCGAGAACGCCCGGAGGCTGGCTGAGCGGAAGGCCTCACCTGGCGGGGGGGTGGTGTGGTTCGACGGTTTCCCCGGTGACAAGCGGAGACATCCGCCAACCGACGGTCTCTACTTGTTCGACTACGGAGAGAGGGAGAGAAACCGAAGGTTGAATCGCCTTGAACTGAAGTTGTTGGGAAGGCTCCTAAAGCGATGGAACACCGCAACCCGCGGATACGCCAGCTGGCGGCTCATCCGTGGGGAGGTCCTGGCTCTTTCCCGACGGGTGACGCCCGCGGAGATCGTCTATTGCGATGACCACGCGCTCACTGCGGCTTGGCACGCGGCCAGGCTCTGGCCAGCGACACCCGTGTCCAGGGCCCCGACCTCATGAAAGTCACGGTGATAACTCCGTGGTATCCCCAGAGGGGATCCCCGTACTCGGGTATTTTCGTAAAGAAGAACGTCGAAGCGATCGAAGCCCTCGGTGCCTCCGTCCAGGTCGAGGTCCCGACGCTGTATCCAGCTCCTGCCGGGCCAATCCCCCCGAATGTCGTCGAAGCTATGGAAAGTCTCGCTACTGGAAGTCCGGAGGACTTGTTCGAGGTCGATTCGAATGCGACTTTTATACCGTCGCCTGTCCCGTCGCGGTCGGGCCCCACGGGTCGGGCGAAGGCATTCCAGGCATCTATTGCGATGAAACGCAGACATTTCAGCGTCGAGACGGATGTGACACACGCCCATCTGGGAATGCCGACTGGATGGGCCTCCCTCAAGGTGGGCGACAAACCGCTCGTCATAACGGAGCATCAGTCGACCCTCGGCGACATCCTGTCCGACAGCGCTTCCAGATCTGCATACGCGGATGCCCTCGAGTCCGCAGATGCTTTCATCTGCGTATCCCAATTCTTGAAAGACCAACTTGTGGACGCCTTCGGCATCATGGCGACGTCGAAGATCGAGGTAATACCTAACATCGTCGATCTCGTGGACATCCCCTACGAGGAGCGCAAGCGGCCGGCATTTTCATCCTGGATATATGTGGGAGGCCTGATGCCTAACAAGGGTGTTGAAATGCTGCTCGAAGCTTTCGAACGCTACCGCATTCACCATGACGGACGGGCCACGCTCACTCTTGTCGGTGAGGGGCCCATGAGGCCATGGATCCAAAACTTCGTCAACTCCAGAGGGCTGGGCGATGCAGTACGCCCGGTGGGAGCCGTCCCGCACAACCGGTTGGGCGAATACCTGCAGACAGCCGACGCGATGGTGCACATGAGCCCATCTGAGACCTTCGGGATCTCCTGTCTGGAGGCGATCGGAGCCGGGATTCCCGTAGTGGCATTGCGCAATGGAGGTGCTGAATCGACATGGGGCGACCTTGAAACCGAGTGCGGCCTGATCCTCGATCGACAGTCACATCCGAAAGAAGTTGCCGACCGGATCGATGATCTTCGCAGAAACCCTCGCGGCCTCAACCCGGGGGCAGGTAGAGCAATGGTCGAGTCCCGGTTCTCGCCCGAGATCGTGGGAAAGGCCCTTATGGAGACCTACGACCGATGCCTGTAAAGACGGCTGTTGCCGTGATCACCCAGACTCTGAGGATGGCTGCGTGCCTCGACTTCATCAATTCAGTCGGCGACGACTCAGCTGTAACTATCTTCACCGGGGATCCCGGTGCATTCAAGAGTGCCGACCTGCCCGCGGGGGTGTCCGTAGTTTCAGCAAGCGCTCCGGAACCTCTCCTCACCGACCCGGTACGGCTCAGGCGTGTCGTGCGCCGGAGGCTCCTGCAGTGGATGAGGTCGGGCTCCGGAATCGGCCGCTTCACAGAAAAAGCAGCTAAGACACTTTCCAGGATTCTGCGGCCCGTAAGATACCCGGGCACTCCAAGACCCGGGACGGTTGCCAACCAACCGACCAACTCCTATCTAGTTTCGGAGTTGGAGTCGCTCCATCAAACCGAGTCGCTGACGATAATCGCAGTGTTTGATTTGTTCGACCTACCGTCGGTGCTCGAGTTTTCGGCACGGTCAGGGGTTCGTGTCGTCGTTCGATGAGACATCCTGTCCGACAGCGATGAGACGCTTAACTTAGTTGTCCAGTTGGATCGCGGTGATCGAATCCCAGCCCGTCGAATATGTTCCCGAGCTGAGCAGCGAACCGAGGGACCCGCTTGGGTTCATTGCATAATATTTGAAGATCCCGTCCGACGACCGGTAGAAGAATTGCTCGTCTTTGCCATCCCCGTCCAGGTCGGCCGCGGTGATCGAGTCCCACCCTTTCGAATATGTGCCGGAGCTCAACAATGTCCCCAAGGAACCATCAGACTTCATCTCGTAATACTTGAACACACCGTCGGAGGAGCGATAGAAGAACTGCTCATCCCTCCCGTCGCCGTTCAGGTCGATTGCCGTGATCGAGTCCCATCCCTTCGAGTAAGTCCCTGCGCTCAGAGGGCCGACAAGGGCGCCTGATGGTGTGATCCCGTAATACTTGAAGACGCCGTCAGTCGATCGGTAGAAGAACTGCTCGTCGTGCCCGTCTCCGTTTACGTCGACCGCTGTAATCGAATCCCATCCCTTCGAATAGGTTCCTGATCGCAAAGGGCCCACCAGGGAACCGGAGGAGGTAAGTCCGTAGTATTTGAACACACCGTCAGCCGAGCGGTAGAAGAAGGCCTCATCCTGAGTATCGCCGTCGAGATCGACCGCCGTGATCGAGTCCCATCCCTTCGAATACGACCCGGATTTCACGAGCGAGCCCAACACTCCATTGGGATTGGAGTTGTAATAGGCGAAGACGCCATCGGTGGACCTATAGAAGAACACCTCGTCGGACTCGATCACCGGCGGGGTATAAGAGACCGTGAAGGACTCCGAGAAGAGGCCGAAATTGGTCCTGGTCCAGAACCCGGTTTTTTCGACAGTGACCAATTGGCCGCCGGAAAGCCCCGAGAACTCGAGGAGGGCAGCGCTGCCCGAGCCAGTTCTGGTTTCGATGATTTTCACGCCAAGCAAAAGGTCAAGGCCAGCGGCTTGGGCGACAACAGCCGAGGAAACAGCTGTCTGCCACGATGCCTTGGGGTTGGGAACGGTGCCATCCACGGCCACGCTGTCATCAACCGAGCTCAGATACGTGCGGGGCACACCACCGAACATCTCGTGGATGTTTTCTGTGTTACCACCAGAAGACGATGAGAAATAGGCGGTAACGACGCCAGCTCCGTTGGGGGCAGAAGGGTGGTGGACCACCTCGCCGGCAGTAGCCTGCACTGCTGCAAGCCATGCAGTGTTGTTTCCGTGCCCCCAACCAACGTAGCGCTGGTCAGCGGTTGTGTCCTTGACATGGCACCAGCCATCGCACGAGTTAGAGGCGACCGGACCTCTCTCCAATTGTCGGGCGACCGCGTAGGAACGAGAGGCGATAGCCTGGGCCTCGAGAGCTGCAGCTGTCCACGCTGAAGGCATCTCCGACGTCCCTGAGACATAGTCATCGATCAGCATCTCGGCTGAAAGGTCGAGTCCTCCTGGGCCGGTCCGAAGGTGGAGGGTCCCACGGGCATACTCGCAGGGCCGATGGATTGTCGGACTCATGTTCCAATCGGCGAGCAGGCACCCGACGATCCCGACTTTGGTCGTCGGAGTCTGACCCGCGGTCGACCACTCGTACCAGTGGAAGTCAACGGCACATGCCGGGTCGGTGATCAGGACCGCCGGAGTACCGGGGTTAACCAACGATACGGAGCACCCGGGTGCGGTCAGCGTGATTGTGATGACCGCTCCCGGCAGCGCAGAAAGCGGACCCGCGGCAGATGTGATCGTCACCGGAGCGCCAGGGGTTGCCCCAACGCTACCGACAGAGAGTTGCAGTGTTTGGAAGTCACGCTCGAGATTGACCCAAATCGGGGATGTCGCGATCGCGGTAACAGTCGCACCCTTGTAATAGTGAGCGATTATTTGATCGGAGGTGAAGCCGTCCTTCGCCATGCCATAGGCACCATATTGAGACATGCCAACGCCGTGGCCCCACCCCGAGCCGTCGAAGACCACATCGGAACCACTTTCCGCCGCACCCACCCGCGGGACCACACCGACAGTCAAGGAGAAGGCGACAATGACAAGCGTCAAGAACCTGGTCACGCGTCGCATCCAGTTGGAGTTCGGTCCGATGATCACCCAATAGGTATCGGACTCTGGATGTGCGCCTTAAGATTTTCGCCCTGACCGGCTCACCGGGCTATTTCAGTCCACTTCCAAAGCGGAAATCGAGTCCCAGCCTGTCGAATACGTTCCCTCGTCGATCGGGCCAACCAGTGAACCTCCTGAGGTGAGACCGTAGAACTTGAACACTCCATCGGACGACCGATAGAAGAACTGACCGTCACTCCCGTCACCATCGAGGTCGACCCTGGTGATCGCACTCCAGCCGGTGGAATAGAACCCATCTTGGACCAGTGATCCCAGAGTGCTATCCACTTTCGACTTGTAGTACTTGAAGACTCCATCGGTGGAGCGGTAGAAGAACTGCTCGTCCTGGCCATCACCATCGATGTCGACCGCAGATATCGAATCCCAGCCCTTCGAATACGTGCCGGAGCTCAGCGGGCCGATCAGGGATCCGCCTGCAGTCAACCCGTAATACTTGAACACGCCGTCGGTCGACCGGTAGAACAGGATCTCATCATCACCATCGCCATCCACGTCTACCTTGGAAATCGAACTCCACCCCTTGGAATAGGTGCCATCCTGCAGCAGAGGTCCCAATGATCCATCAGCATTTGACTGGTAATACTTGAACACACCATCGGCCGATCGGTAGAAGAACTGCTCATCGGTGCCATCCCCGTTGAGATCAACCGCGGTTATCGAATCCCAACCTTTCGAATAAGTACCCTCAGTAGTCGGGCCCAGAAGTGTTGCGTCCGGTTTCAAACCGTAATACTTGAAGACACCGTCCGTTGATCGGTAGAGAAAGAACTCGTCGTTGTCGAAAAGGTCGAGGCCGACTCGTCCCGGTGTCGCACTCTCCACCCGAAGGTCCAGTGAATTCAAGCCGACGGAGCGAATCTGTACAGCGGACCTGCCGTCATAGCCCGAACCCGTGTGGTGAAGGAAAAAGATGCGCCCGCCGCGCCACACCAGAGATTCGATTGAACCTGACGTCGTGTACAGCGTCGCAACCGCGCCGCTGCTGATGTTGATAGTTCGAAGCCGCCGCAGACCACCGACATTGGCCACATATGCGAGGGAGCCACCGTCGGGGGAGAACGTCGAGTCATACCCGCCCTGTACCCTCAGCACCGCCGTTCCACTGACTGAGGGTACGGTCCACACTCCCGACGGATTGTCGAACGAGAGCGAAGCGCCCGAGGGAGACACCGCAGGCCTGATTGCTCCGGTAGGTGTGGTTATGGCGGTGACGACACTTGTCATCAGGTCGATCCTCGCCACCCGACAACATGAGGCGAGAGAAAGAGAGCCCGTGGTGTTCTGGGCGAAGTAGAGATACCTCCCGTCAGGAGACCAGGCGGGGTCGAACTCGGCGAAGCCACCGGAAGTGACCTGGGTGAGCCCCGAGCCATCGGTGTTCACTACGTAGAGGGCATACAGCCCCAGAGACCCGTCTCCAACCGACCCCGAGAAGGCGACCTGAGTGCCGTCAGGGGAAATCTCTGGCGAAGTGACCGAGTTGATGTCGGCGAGAACTGTGGTCTGGCCAGATTCGGTAAACACCGGGAGGTAACGCAAGGCTTCGTCGGGATCCAACTGTGCTGTACCTCCAGCCGAGCCAGTCGCCGGCGCGCCCAGGACCAACAGCGAGGCCAAGGCGACAACGAGGGAGATCCTCGAGAATCGGGGGGTCTGTTCTGGACGGGTAACCGGTAAATCCATCAGGGCACGAGGTTGAAGTCGATTGCGGTTATCGAGTCCCACCCCTTTGAGTATGTGCCCTCATTGAGCGGACCGACAAGGGACCCGGTCGGCGTCACGTCGTAGTACTTGAAAACACCATCGGATGACCGGTAGAAGAACTGCTCATCCTGACCGTCACCGTCCAGGTCGACCGCTGTGATCGAATCCCACCCTTTCGAATATACGCCGTCCACCAGGGGCGCGCCCAGGGTGCCATCGGGGTTGACGTCGTAATATTTGAACACTCCGTCGGTGGAGCGGTAGAAGAACTGCTCGTCCTGACCGTCACCGTCGAGGTCGATCGCTGTGATCGAATCCCAGCCCTTCGAATAGGTGCCCTCATTGAGGGGCCCGATCAGCGAGCCGATCGACGTGAGCTCGTAGTACTTGAACACACCGTCCGAGGAGCGGTAGAAGAATTGTTCATCATGTCCGTTCCCGTCCAAGTCGATCGCTGTGATCGAATCCCAGCCCTTCGAATAGGTGCCCTCATTGAGCGGCCCCACCAGCGAACCACCCGATGTGACCGAGTAGTACTTGAACACACCGTCGGTGGAACGGTAGAAGAACTGCCCGTCATGGCCGTCTCCGCCGAGGTCGACCGCGGTGATGGAGTCCCAGCCCTTGGAGTAGAGGCCCGAGTTCAAAGGTCCAACCAGATTTCCCGTGGTGGTCAGGCGGTAGTACTTGAACACACCATCGGTGGATCGATAGAAGAACTGCTCGTCGTTGGGGATCGTCTCACAACCGCTGGTGAACTCACCCCCACAGGAGTCGGCACCGTCTCCTCCGAAGAGACGATCATGGCCGCCGCCGCCGATCAGCACATCGTTGCCTGAGCCCCCACAAATGAAGTCATCACCCCCTAGCCCGAATATCCAGTCATTTCCGAATACTCCGTGGACCACGTCGGACCCGAACGTACCTGAGATGACGTCGTTGCCCGGGGTCCCGAAAATCGTGATAGCACGCCCGTCGCACAGAAGTGTCTCGGGATTGAAACCGAAATTGACGGGTACTGTCTCAGTCCTCACCGTCGCCAAGGTTGCATAGAAGATCCCTCCCGGGCAACTGGTGGAACCAAGGTCTCCATGCCCCACGATCGACAGCGACGTGATCGCCTGCCCGGGGGTGAAGCCCACCGCGCCGGTTCCAGGCACGAGCGTCACTGATCCGGTGGGATCGATGGAGTGCCACCCGGTCAACCAATTGAGTGCCACCTTCAGGCCCGTGATCGTGGCGTCGGTAGGAGCAACAGAGTCGAAGTTCCCCATCATTGCAATTCCTTGAGTCTGGCTGTTGAAGCCTCCGGTATGTGCTCCCTGGACCGGTGACGTTTTCGAGCCGGTACGGCCTTCCCAGACAGTCCCGAACTTATCAACCAGGAAGTTGTACCCGATGTCGTCCCATCCCCGACCGTTCACGTGGTAGAGGCAGTGGCCGGCGATGATCCCGGGCACCTGGGCCTGGGTGTAATTATTGGAACCAGCAGTGTGGTGGATGACGATCGCTTTGGCCGAGCTATAGCTCGTCTCCGCTCCCTCTCTGCGACATCCGGTGGAATCCCACGCAGACCTGTTCTGCACAAATGAGGCCCCGGGCCAAGACGGAACCGGTGCATTCCCGGCGCTGACTAGCCCTGCCGGGCCGCCCACCTCGCCTGTGCTCTCGAGTGCCTGGGTGTTTATGAGCATCGCCTCGACCCCAATTGGATCGCCATGGACGGCAAATCTCGCCCCTGTCGCCGGCCCGGTATACACAGGAGAGGAACCAGACCTCCCGCTCTGGTCATCAGGTGCATGGTCGGCATCGACGTCCACACGTACCCAATCCCCCCAAATTCCCTCCGGGTTGCGAACCTGCAACCAGAGTTCGCTGACGTCACCACCCTCCCAGAGCAGGCCGATCATGTCGAAGGCCTCATCGATTTCGACAGAGGGGACGGGATCGGGCCCCACGACACCCTGCGGGATGGAATAGGACTCAGCGTCCGTGAATTCGACGTCAACGACCTGAGAAGGCAGCCCGTCGGCGGCAGCAGGTTGAGAAGTGGCTGCGCCAGCTGCAAGCACCACGCCCGCAACCACCACTACCTTCAAAATGCGCATCGGGCGATGTTATCGGGGGAGATGTCCTACCTCGCCCGGGGCCCCCGACCCGAGCACGTCGATGTGACCTGACCTATATCGGGTCAGACCGGCGTCTTTGCGCCTTCGAGGAGTTCGACCTCGACCGCCACCGTTGCATGAGGGCCGCATTGGGCACGTGCCCGCTCAGAGGCGTTTCGGGACTTCTCCAGAAAGAGATCAGGGTCCTCTCGTAACTGCCTGATGCCGGCTGCAAGCTCCGCCACATCCTCCGACGGTGCCAGCATTGCTGTCTCATCACTAACGAACTCGGGAATTGCTGCGACTCGATTTGTGACCGGGACCAGGCCCGAAGCCATCGCTTCGCCCACTGTCATCCCCTGGCTGTCCCAGCGCGTCGGGTTGAGGAGGATCCCGTTTTCTGCAAAACGCCCCCGAAGTTCTGCCGGGCTGACGATCCCCCGAATCACCTCGACGTTGCTGAACCTGGCCAGCCCTTTCGTATCATCCACGAAATACCGGCCGTCGCCGCGGACCTCAAAATGCAGGTCGGCAAAACCGTTCGACCCCGCGAGCAACTCGATCACGGGGCGGATCATGTCAGTCCCGTAGTTACGCGCGGAGAAACTCCGAACTGCAAGGATGCGAGACCGAAGTTCCGGTGTCTTGGGGCGATATTCGAACTGCTCCGTGTCAACGACGTTGTGGATGACATGCGAGTTGTTGGCCCGAACCCCGGCAAATTCCTCGGCTACCCCCTGCATGAATTCGGAGACGAAGATCTTCGTCACCCGCTCATCGTGGAAGATCTCAGCGAGAGTCCTCTGCCGGTCGACCTGGAGCGCATCGAGCCGGAACCGATCCGCCCTCATCTCCTCAGGGGTGAAATTGTCACCCAGGCTCCTCCAGTCCCTGGCTTCATATCCGTGGACCCACACATGGATGGCAAGTGTGCCCACGTATCCCCGCACCGCATTCCATAGCTCGGGTACGGGATGGTGGATGCAAATCTGACCCACGCCGGTTTCGGAGACCAACTCCGGGATCAATGTGGGTGATCCCCTGACTACAAGGGCCCCATTGGCGTCTTCCCTGAGCTCTTCCCGGGCTTCAGGGACGAATATCGTCACGTCAAACCCATGGGCCAGGTAGTACCGCACCCTACGTTCGACTGGCTGACCGCCGTAAGGAGACTCCAGGGATGGGTACTTCGGTGCGAGAATAAGCAATCGACGATTGGAGCGGGACTCTCCCGGCCCGAGGGCAAGGCCGGATCCTGACTTTCCGGTGACGCGATTCCCTATCCATCGGGGGAATCCAATTATCTGCTTGTCGATGCGGAGGCGGCCGAGCCGCGCCTCGTGGCCGCGCACTGCGTTGGAGAGGGTCTCTGCCTTCACCGAAAGGGAGAGCAGCGAAGTCTCGAGCGTGTGGACTCTCGACTCGAGTTCGTCGATGCGGCGGGCATAGAGCCTTTCCAGTGCCCGGTCGACGACCGCGGACCTCGACTCATCCAGCTCGGGCATGTCGTTCACTCTCGTTCCAGTGCAAACATCAGGTCGAGTAACGACTCGGCCTGGTTGCGACGCGAGAACTCCATCCGTTGCGGTCGGTCGACCTTATCGGGTGCGTAGTCATCGAAAAATCTGCCCAGATCTTCAGGATTGTTCCGAACCCAGAAGATCCGGTCGAGGTTCTTGGTGATCTCGTGCAAGTTTCCTGTCCTGACTTCTCCATCGGTGACGATGATGATATCCAGGTCACATGCGATGTAGTCAAACAATTTCGAGGTCTGCGTAGATGACTCCCCGGAGGTCATGATCAGGCCCGCATCCGACCTCGCCAGCTCCACGACCAGGTTCTCATAAGCGAGAAGCCCTCCGGACACCCCCGTTGGATGGCTGGAAACAGCTTTGGAATCCGAATAGTCGCGACCGAAGTGCACCAACCGCCCGCGTTCGCGAGGAACCGCGTCGAGCACCTTGTCCAGCGGCAGGTTCCCGAATACGGTCCCGGAGTAGACCACGCGATAGGGCGCGCCAGGATTGGCCATCTCATCAGCCGAGCCGCGGGCGCGATCGACAGTTCTCTCGTCGAATCCGTTGGCCACGATCCGCCTCGGGCGGTCGACACCCGGTGCGATCTGAGTCAGGCATTGGTCATTGACTGAGATGATCGCGTCGGCGTCCTCGACCATCTCCTGCTCCAGTTGCATCAGGAAGGCTCTTTGCTCGATGCTGTAGTTGAATCTCGGGTTCCAGGCGAACGGATCACGAAAGTCGAGGATCACCCTGCACCCCCACGCCTTTCGCATCGGCCCTGCGAGCGAGAAGTAGTGGAATGGATTCCCGGAAAGGACGACCGTATCGAAACCCCGGCTCGACGCCTCGACCCAGTTCTTCACGTGATCGGTCCAGCTCGCTCCCAACGTGTCCAGGCGCCGGAGCCTCAGTTCCTGAATCGATTCGAAAGACGGGCCTGACACCCTGAGTTCGCCCTCATCCGGAACAACCAGCATTCCAGGGCCTCGGGCCTGTCTCGTGGCCGTGAGCCATGTCACTTCGACCGGTATACCGCGCGTCGTCGCCAGCTCCGGGATCTCTGTTTGCCAGTATCGCAGGCGGTTTACCGAGACCGGAGTCGTTGGAGGGGCGAAATAGGAAACCAGCAGGAGCTGGTGCGATCCGTCCGCAGGTTGGTGAGAGCTGAGGTCTTCGTCACTAAGAAGCCTGGACCGGATCGTGTCCGCAAACTGCACCGGGTCGTCGACATCGAGACGCTCGGCGGGGACGATCTGCCTCTTCCGCCACTCGTGGCGGAGCTCCGGGAACGCCAGAACGACCGCCGAGGCTGATACGAACAGCCGCATCATCGGATAGCGATACTCGGCGTCACGGGTCACGATCAGATAAGGAACACCAAATACGTCCACCACGTCCTGCGCAACGCCGGGGGCCTCTTCGGGCGCAACCAGGACAATTGCGTTTGGCCGGGAGTCGCCGCCGTCCAATTCCTCGATCATGTCGAGGATGTCACCCGCAATCACGGGGTCGCTGCCGTTATAGAACGCCTTGGTCCGCGCGGCAGCCAAGACGCCGTTCCGATACCGGGAGTACACCAGGACCCCGCGATCGAGATGTGCCACGTCGACACTCTCGAAGAGGATCGAGAGCAGAGGAAGATTTGCCGGATCTTGTCCGAACGAGCATATGAGGACCCTTCCCGTGTGTTTCTGAGCCGCCCTCAGATCGTCGAGCAAGGCGCGAGGTAGTGATCCCGAGGATCGGTTGTCGGCCCGCATGCTCAAGGCGGACGAGATCGCCCTCTCCCTGGCCAGTTCCTGTTCAAGACTCATCGGCACTGATCCAGGTGGGAGGATCGGTCATCATCTGCGCTGCGCCGTGGGCGGCTAAATAGGGGGTCACCGTCACGCCTGCACCCTATTCCGTTTGGTATTGATATCGATACTCATCTATGTCGATACAGCACTCCGGGCGCCCAAACCAGCGATAATCGATCCGGGTTCAGAAAGACCCCGCCAGCACTACCATCG
The DNA here is from genome assembly GCA_041742825.1 of Acidimicrobiia bacterium. Classification (GTDB taxonomy): domain Bacteria; phylum Actinomycetota; class Acidimicrobiia; order Spongiisociales; family ZC4RG35; genus MA-ANB-1. Next base: position 41,718 of record JBGTNX010000067.1, read on the forward strand.
CCGGATGCCACCGCCTGCGGCCGCAATCTTCTCCCTCCTCCTCATTCTCACCGGCATCGCAAAGCTGCGCAGTCCGAACGATACCGCCAGAGCTTTGAGGGCCATGAATATTCCGATGCCACGTGTTGCCACCGGACTCGTCGCATCCCTGGAAGTGGTCGTCGGAACAGGTGCTCTGGCGCTTGGCTCGTCTCTCCTTTATGGCGTGCAAGCCGGGCTTTACGCAGTGTTCCTCGCCTGGGTGATAGCTGCCCTGGTCAAGGAGGTACCAATGGCCTCGTGCGGCTGTCTCGGCCGGGAAGACACCCCTCCTTACTGGGGGCATGTGATCCTCAATGTCGTTGCGGTCGCCGCCTCGGCGGCTGCGGCAATTAGCGGGAATGTTCCCGTGGCGGGAGTTCCTGAGTCGGCGGCTTTCCTGCTTGTCGTGGTGGTCGGAACCGCGCTTGGATGGGCGATCCTCGATGAAGGAGCCCGCATCTCCGGGCTGGTCGCCCCTCGATGAATGCGGTTCTGCGGGCTGCGACGAGAGCCGTCGACCACAAGACGGGGCGTCGCGGTTTTCTCTTCCGTTTGGGCATGGCGTCGACTGCAATCGTTGTCGCCCCGCTCGACTTCCTGCTCCGCCCCGTGTCCGCTCAAGCTGCCATCTGCGGTCCTGCTCCGGGATGCACCGATGGATACTCGGCCTTCTGCTGCACCATCAACCGGGGGATCAACAACTGCCCACCGGGACACTTCGTCGGCGGATGGTGGCGGGCCACCGGGTCGAGCTATTGCGGATCCGGCTCGCGTTACTACATCGACTGCCACGCTCGTTGCACCTGTACGAGTTCGGGAAACTTCTGCAGTCCCAGCTGCAAACCATGCAGCTGTACCTGTTCCTCCTCGTCGACCTGTGACAAACGAAGGGTCTGTTGCGCAAACTTCCGGTACGGGCAGTGCAACACCGGGATCGCCCAGAGCGGTCCTGTCACCTGCCGGGTCGTAACCTGCACCCCCCCGCACCTCCTCTATGACTCGTGCGGTTCGACCGTGCTCTCTGACAACTTCACCGCGAATCAGACTGCCCCCTGTCTGGCGCCCGCATAATGACCACTGTCTACGCAATCGTGATCGGATTGACAGTTGTTCTGGCGTTTCTCGCTTTGCTCGTGGTGAGCCTCCTCAGGACCCAGGCAGAGATCCTGCGCCGCCTCGATACCCTCGGGATCCGCCTCGACGAGGATGAATCTTCAGCGCCGATAGCCATGATCGCCCGACCAGCCCGAACCTCGACGTCGGACATCACCGGAGTCAATCCTGAGGGTGAGCCGGTCGTGAAGTCGCTCCAGATCGGCAACGACCCGACTCTCCTTGCATTCCTCAGCACCACATGCACATCGTGCTCAGAATTCTGGGAGGCCTTCGAATCCGATTCGATGGTCTTTCACAATGCGCGCTACCGGGTCCTCGTGGTCACACTCGGGCCGTCAGAAGAGAGCCCGACCCGCGCCATCAACCTGTCCAGGTCCGGCGTGGATGTGGTGATGTCTTCAGAGGCGTGGAAAGCCTTTGAGGTCCCTGGCGCGCCCTATTTCGCCCTCGTCGACACCGAGACCCAGCAAGTGATCGGCGAAGGCACGGCGGTCGACATGTCTTCTCTGTCGACCTTCCTCAGCGACGCCGCCGGGGACAGGCGATGGGACCAGTCCAAACTGAGCGACCGCACCGACGCCGACCGGGAGCGGATCATCGACGATGAGCTGCGCCGCGCCGGGCTCCATCCGGGTGACCCCCGCCTTTACCACGATCATCGCGACGGGAACGGTTGAGCGATGGCTGTCGACCCGATCACACAGGTTGAAGAAACCGATGCCTTCCGGGTGAGCTTGGATGGTTTGACTGTGACCGTCCCTCAGGCGTGGGAAGCCCGCATCAGCCGGTCGACCACCGCAGCTGAGACAGGGCAGACCTGGCCGGTGGCACATGTCGCAACCATCCCGCTCCCGGCACAACGCGGTGACTACGGCAGCAACGTCGTCGAGCGACTCGGCCCGGAGGACATCTTCGTGAGCCTGGTCGAGTTCGGCCCCGAGGCGGTGGACACCGCCCTGTTTCCTCGTGTCGACGTCATGCCCGATGGGATCGAACCGAACGAATTTCAACCCAATCAACTGCAGAGAATCCTTCCCGGCCAGGCGGGCAAACAGGTCTTCTTCACATACCAGGACCGTGCCTTCTGCCTGTATGTCGTGTTCGGTTCTTTCGCCCGACGAACTGGCCTTTCGCAAAGACTCTCCGAACTGCTGCAACAGATGACAATCGCCCCCAGGGAGAACTCACCATGACACCAATAATCATCCTCGGACTGGTCACCGCTCTCGGCTCAGCAATCCGCGGCAACTGGTCTCCTTGTGGCGAGTCGCTGCAAGCACAGATCCACCCGCTTGGTGAGCGGTCGAGAGGGAACGTCTGGGGGGTGACCGTGGCGGCCTTCACGGCCGGCTCGGTCGCGGCCGGCGCCGCTCTCTCATCTCTCCTCGGGCTTGTTGGTGGTGCCTTGATCGACTTCGGCGACTCCTCGATTTGGATCGCCGCCGTCCTGGCCGTTGCCGCAGGTGCACTGGACCTGAGCCCGCTCAAGCCGTGGACTCCGCGACGCCAGGTCAATGAGAACTGGATCGGCAGATACCGGGGGTGGGTCTATGGGGCCGGGTTCGGGCTTCAACTCGGAGTTGGCTTTGCTGTATTCGTAATGAGCTGGGGTTACTGGGCAATGCTTGCGATCGCCTTTGTCAGCGGTTCGGCAGCGATCGGGGCCCTGCTCGGTGCAACGTTCGGTGTGGGACGGGGCCTGTTGCTCCTACTTTCGCGGCGGAGCACGACTACCGACCGCCTGCACAGCTTCCATCGGACGATGATGCGGTACAAGTCTGTCGTCTTCCGGGCCACCGGGGCGGCAACCGCAGCTACCGGGCTGATAATTCTCTTTTAGAGAATCAGGGCGACCAGTCGCTCCACACCGTCGGAGACCGACTCGGCAGCGCCTTCGACGACGAGATCGGGCCTCTCCGGGCGCTCATACGGTGCGTCAATGCCAGTCATGTCGGTGATCTCGCCGGCACGGGCCCGGGCATAGAGACCCTTGGGGTCACGCTCCTCACACACCTCGAGCGGGGTATCGACGAAGACTTCCAGGAACCTGGTCCCATTTTCGACATGACGGGCCCGCGCCACGGCCCGGTCTTTCTCATAGGGAGCAATGATTGGCAGCAAAGCAACTAGGCCGGCATCGGCCATGAGCCGCGCCACTTCTGTCACCCTGCGCACATTTTCGGCCCGATCCTCAGGCGCAAAACCGAGATCGGCGTTGAGCCCAAAGCGGAGGTTGTCACCGTCGAGCACAAATGCGATCCGACCTCGTTCGATGAGGGCCTTCTCCACCGCAAATGCGAGGGTCGACTTGCCCGACCCGGACAGGCCGGTCAAGAGCACAGTGCATCCCGGGCCTCCGGTGACGGCGAATCGCTCGGTGTCGCTCACCTCGCCTTGATGGCGGACGACGTTTTCGCTCACGTCGCCTTGCCGGTGATCATCCCGGCTGCGACTGTTGTGTGGCTCGACTCGTCAACGAGGATGAACGACCCGGTCTGACGGTTCCGGCGGTAATCGTCGACGAAGAACGGCGTGGTAGTCCTCATCCTCACCCGGCCGATCTCGTTGAGGGCCAGCTGAGTGGGTCCTTCTTCGCGGTGCAGGGTGTTGACATCGAGCCGGTACTGGAGATCGTTGACCATTGCTCTCCCCCACCTCGTCGTGTGCTTGATCTCATACTTGGAGCCGGCCTGCATCCCCGGGCTCTCGGCCATCCAACAGATCATGGCGTCGATGTCCTGAGTCGCCTCGGGCTGATTGCGAGGGCGGCAGATCATGTCGCCGCGGGAGATGTCGAGGTCGTCTTCCAGAGTGAGGACAACCGACATCGGTGGGGCGGCCGATTCGAGCGGCCCGTCAAAGGTGTCAATGCTGGCGATATTCGTCGTGAACCCGCTGGGAAGGACCATGACCTCGTCACCGGGCTTCATCAAACCCCCGGCCACGGTGCCCGCATATCCGCGGTAATCGTGGAACCCGTTGCGGTGAGGTCGGATCACATACTGAACGGGGAACCGCACGTCGATCATGTTGAAATCGCTGGCGACGTGAATCTCCTCGAGGAGTTGGATCACTGTTGGCCCCCGATACCACTCCATGTTCTCCGAGAAATTGACGATGTTGTCGCCCTTGAGCGCAGACACGGGCACGAATCTCAGATCATGGATGTCGAGTTTGGTGGCGAACTCACGGAACTCCTCGACGACCTCGTTGTACCGGTCCTCGCTCCAGTCGACCAAATCCATCTTGTTGACACACAGTACGAGGTGGGGAACCCCGAGGAGCGACGCCAGGAAAGAGTGGCGCTTGGTCTGCTCGACCACACCATTGCGGGCGTCAACGAGGATCAGGGCGATGTTTGCAGTCGACGACCCGGTCACCATGTTACGGGTGTACTGGATATGGCCGGGGGTGTCGGCAAGGATGAACTTGCGCTTCGGGGTGGCGAAGTACCGGTAAGCGACGTCGATGGTTATCCCCTGCTCCCGCTCGGCGCGAAGGCCGTCGGTTAGCAAGGCGAGATCGACATAGTCGGTGCCTCTCCGCCGGCTTGCATCTTCGACTGCGTCCATCTGATCCTGGAAGATCTGCTTGGAGTCGTATAGCAATCGGCCGATGAGTGTCGACTTCCCGTCGTCCACAGACCCGGTGGTGGCGAGACGGACCAGTTCTGTTGTCATTAGAAATATCCCTGGCGCTTTCTGTCTTCCATCGCCGCATCGGCGGTGCGGTCATCGGCGCGACTCGCACCACGCTCGGTGATCCGGGACACCGAAACCTCGGCAATGATCTCATCGAGGGTGCTCGCCGGGGACTCGACGGCTGCAGTGCAGGACATGTCGCCGACAGTGCGGAAACGAACTTCGGCCTCGAAGACCTCTTCGCCCTCCATCCGTTCGATGAATGCCGACTCGGCCATCAGCATCCCGTCGCGCTCGAACACCTTGCGCTGGTGGCTGAAATAGATGGTTGGTAGATCGACGCCCTCGTCGCGGATGTACTGCCAGACGTCGAGTTCGGTCCAGTTGGAGATAGGGAACACCCGAACATGCTCACCCTGGCGGTGCTGGCCGTTGTAAAGGCTCCACAACTCCGGTCGCTGGTTCTTCGGATCCCACTGGCCGAAACCATCCCGGAATGAGAACACCCGCTCTTTGGCGCGTGCCTTCTCCTCATCGCGACGGGCCCCGCCGAAAACTGCGTCGAACTTGTTCTGCTGGATTGCAGCGAGGAGCGGTTCGATCTGGAGTCGGTTCCTCGACGCATAGGGACCGGTTTCTTCGACCACCCGCCCGGCATCGATCGAATCCTGAACGGAAGCAACGATCAACTCTGCATCGAGCTCGGTGATGGTCCGGTCGCGGAACTCCAGCACTTCGGGAAAGTTGTGGCCGGTGTCGACATGCATAACCGGGAACGGGAGCCGGGCGGGGTAAAAGGCCTTCACAGCCAACCGGAGAACCAGGGCCGAGTCCTTCCCACCGGAGAACAAGAGGACAGGCCGTTCTGATTCAGCGACAGCCTCCCGGATGATGTGAATCGACTCGGCTTCCAATGCCTTGACGTGGTTGGAATGAGTGACGGTCATCGCCCCACAGGATAAAGGTCAGTTGAACCGTTGTTTCCAGAAACATGCGCCATGAGACCACCCCCTGATCCTCAACACTTTGACGACGAGCCATCAGCCTTATCTAGATCGGCCCCTTAGTCAAGCCAGCATGTCAAAAGGTTCCGGTTGTGGCCTGGGTGAGGACAGCTACGCTTTCGGCGGGGCATCGGCGGAGCCAGATCAGAGGCTAAACCCGATCCGCGGGCTGGCACACAGGTTGTTAGCTTGTCGGCGGTGGTGAGCAGTTGATGAGACCGGGGGACGAATGACTTTTGAAGCATGGTTGGTTGCCCTCGTCGTCGTGGTCATCCTGATCGGTCTTTGGAGAGAGGCTGCCTCGCCTTCGCTGCTCGTATTCGGTGGTGTGGTGTTTCTGCTTTCGGTGGGGATAATCTCGTCGACCGAAGCTTTCTCCGGCTTTTCCAATCCTGCCCCGATCACGGTGGCTGCCCTGTTTGTAGTGGCCCGCGCCGTTTCGAAGACGGGCGCCCTCGACCCGATCACCAAGTATCTTTTGGGCAACACCGGTGACACCAGACGCCCGATGCTCAGGATGCTCTCATCCACCATGGCAATTTCCGGGTTCGTCAACAACATCCCGCTGGTAGCGATGCTGGTGCCCCAGGTGTCCTCATGGGCCAAACGCCGCGGTGTCGACTCATCGACGTTCCTGATGCCGCTGTCCTACGGAGCGATTCTCGGCGGGATGCTGACAGTGATCGGCACCTCGACGAACCTCGTGGTCTCGGGCCAGATGATCGAATCGGACCTCGAACCGCTGTCATTCTTCGAGACCGGGCTCGTCGGGTTACCAATTGCCCTTGCCGGGATGGTCATCACGATCATGATCGCTCCCAAGGTCCTCGGAACGCGGAAGTCGGCGCGGTCGGATTTCGAGGAGGGATTCAGGGATTACACGATCGAAATGGTGGTCAGCGTCAACGGCCCGGCCGATGGTGCCACCGTCGAAGGTGCCGGGCTCAGACAGCTCGAAGGTGTGTTCCTTGCATCTGTCGATCGGGGCGAAGAGTCGATAGCTCCCGCCACTCCCTCGACGACTCTGAGGGGAGGCGACACACTCCGGTTTGTGGGACAGATCGAGAACATCCTCGACCTGCAACGACTCCCCGGCATCTCTTTCGCCGAGCAGGGCCATGTCGACCAACTCGACCA
>JBGTNX010000068.1:0-12739 GCA_041742825.1 Acidimicrobiia bacterium
ACGGGTTGGGACCGCCCCCGCCACAGTGCCGTTGGAAGTGTCACAATCGCCGAATGAGCGAGATCGAACGACTGTCCGAACGTTTCTGGGACTTGTCCCTCGAAGCAAGCCCATCGATGGCCACCCTTCTCGGGGACCGTCGGTTCGATCATCAGTTGGAGGACCTCAGCCCGGAGTTCCTCGACACGAGCATGACTCAACTACGCGAGGTCTCTGCCGAGGCAGCGGCCCTCGACTCGTCGGCGCTCGATCGCCAACAGCGCATATCCCAGGCGATGCTCCTCTCCGAGGCTTCGGATGCGTTGACCATGCTCGAGACGCGGGTCATTGTTGCTTCTCCGGATCCACTAACCGGCCCGGCCAGCGGAATCCTCATGTACGCCGGGCAAACCGCTGCCCAGGACGCCACTCAGGCCGGGGCCCTTTACGAGAGGTATCGCCTGATTCCGCGCCTGCTCGTCCAGGCTCTCGATCTGCACAAAGCGGAAGTCGCAGCTGGGCGAACGCCCATCGCAGCCAACGTCCAACGGGTCTTGAGCCAGGTCGACGACTACCTCGCCTCGCCGCTTGAAACCGACCCCTTCGCCAATCTGGCCGGACCTGAAGGTTGGAGCGGGCTCGACAAGTGGCGCGAGGAAATGGCCTCCCTCGCCAACGATGTCATCCGGCCTGCCTTCAGCACGTACCGGGAAGGCGTTCAAACTCTTATGACGTCAGCACGTGACGAGGATCACTCCGGCCTGTGTCACATCGCCGGCGGAGATGAGATCTACGCCAAGATGATTCAAGTCTTCACAACGCTCCCGTACTCGGCGCAGGAACTCCATGACATGGGACAGTTGCAGGCGACGGGAGTCCATGCCGACGAGTTCCGGGAGATCGGGCAACGAGCCCTGGGAACGTCCGACCTCGCGGTGATCCTCGACAAGTTGCGCAATGACCCGTCGCTTCGTTACTCGACGTCCGAACAAATCGTCGCCCATGCCGAGGAAATCGTGGCTCGCTCGTGGGAGGCCTCGGCCGACTGGTTCAACCTGAGACCGCTCGGGTCGTGCTCGGTGCAACAAGTGCCCGAATTCATGGCCAAGAACGCTCCCCCGGCGTATTACTTGCCCCCATCGTCGGATGGCTCGCGCCCGGGAATCTATTTCATCAATACCTACGACCCGGGCCAGCGAGTGCGATATGCCGCCGAGGCAGTGGCGTTTCACGAGGCCAACCCGGGCCACCACTTCCAACTCACGCTTGCGGCGGAACTAACGAACATCCCCGACGTCCGCAAGCGGGCGACTTCGACCGCCGATGTCGAAGGGGGGGGCTTGTATGCCGAGCGCCTGGCGGATGAGATGGAGCTCTACTCATCGGACACCGACCGCCTCGGCATGGTGTCGGCCGACGCCTGGCGAGCCGGCCGCCTGGTCGTCGACACCGGAGTCCATGCACTCGGATGGAACCGACGTCAGGCAGTCGAGTACCTCGAACAATGGACCGCCATCGATCCGCAGTCGATCCAGACCGAGGTCGATCGTTACATCGGGGTGCCGGGCCAGGCTCTGGCTTACAAGGCGGGTCAGATCGAGATTCTTCGACTGCGGCAAGAAGCCCGGACTGCCCTCGGCGAACGCTTCGACATCAAGGGATTTCATGACACGGTCCTCGGTAGCGGCCCCATGACCCTCCCGATGCTCGGTGAACTCGTCGCTGATTGGGTCAAGGCGGTGGGCTGACCCCTCTGCTTTCCCCTGCTTTCCTCTGCTTTCGCACCCAGGCGGTATGTCTGACGTACCGTCTGGGTGATAAAAACGAAGTTGTCTGGCGGAGAGGGAGGGATTTGAACCCTCGGGAGGGCTAATCACCCTCCACTCGCTTAGCAGGCGAGCGCCTTCGACCACTCGGCCACCTCTCCAGGCCGGCACCAAGTTCGAGGAACCCGTACCGAGCACCCATTCCATCACGAAAGGACTCGATTGAGCAAGCCGCTACGGTCGGTGGAGGCCACCCAGGCCGAACCGGTACGGGCAACCGGAGGCCGACGAAGTCAACTGGCGGGCGTCATCAGGAATGCACGAAGCCCGGATTGGCCGCTTCTGAAGCCATGGCCGACTATCTGACCGGTGTCATTGATCGCCCGAGCGATATGGAGATCCCATCCATGGCCCGGCGGAAGCATTGCTTCCAGAGCAACCGCCTGCCCACCGCCTTGCCACATCACGGCTTCGGTGATCTCAAGGGCGACGCTTGTCACTGCCTCGCCGACGACGGTCCCGCAGGAGTTCACACCGTTTCCCTGGGTCGGAGCCGAACCGAAAAGGCCCAGATCGGTGACGGAGTTACCACTCCATACAACACCGTGGAACTTGGCATCGACGGGTGAGAGGCCGGCACCTGTGATCAGCCCGGACTGGCTGATGGCAGTGGCGCTGTCGACACCGCCACCGAGCGACTTCAGGGTGGTCATCGAGGTGCCCGACCATGAAAGGGCCCTGCGAAAGGGAGCAGTCCCGAAGTCCCCGCGGCCGATGATGGTGCCGGCATCGTTGACAGCGAACGCCAGACTGACGTACGGAGCGCCCGCACCCGACGATAGAACCGTGGCTCGGGTTCCATCCCATCGCACAGCGACGGTGTCGCCAATCGAGTTGGCCGACCAGCCGACCGCAATCCCACCGTTGTTGACATCGGCCGCTTGCGCGCCGATGGAGTCGCGCGGGGCCTTCAACGCGATGGCAGGCGACCAGGTAGTGGCCTGCATCCCACCTCGCCGTCCCGACTGCCACCCCGCCACCACTCCGTTCGACGAGATTCCGGTCCCGGCGCTGCTGCTACTGGACAGACCGGTGACCTGGCCGTTGCTCCACCGCAACGCATGGGAAACCCACGCCGAGTCGAGGCCCCACCCGGCCGCAACCCCGTTCTCGGCGATTGCGACTCCTTGCGTTACCGGACCTCCCAAACCCGGCAACTCAATGATCGAATAGGAGGAATGAACGCAGGCCGCCGCCGACGCGCTCGACGCCAGAAGGGCCGGTATGAGAACACTGACTAGCACTAGCACCCGCACGAACCGGCTCATCTGCACTCCCAGGTTGATTTCGCTAACCGTTTTTAGCGAATTCGACGGTTCCCCGTCAAGAGACTGGGTACTGCACCAATCAGCCAGCTGCTGCTGGACTAACGTGGCCTCATGTGGCAGGGCGATCTCAAGGCGGTGGCCGCGCTGGAGGACCCTGTTCGAGGCAGCCTCTACCGCGTCGTCGGGGAAGCCGGCCGACCGGTTACGCGCGAGGAGGCGGCCGCCGGGGCTGGGATCTCGCGGAAACTCGCCGCGTTCCACCTCGAGAAACTGCTTTCGCTCGGCCTGCTCGAGGCGTCTTTCCCCCAACCGGCCGGCCGCGGAGGGAGACCCGGACGAGTCCCCAAGGTCTACGTAGTCGCCGACCGAGAGTTCCACGTGTCGGTTCCGAGCCGCCGGTATGACATGCTCGGAGAAGTACTACTAGACGCCTTGGAACATACAGACGGCGACGGCAGCACTCTCCGAGAAGCAGTTGCCGCCGCCGCTCGGCGCGGCAAACTGGCCGGTGAGTTGATTCACCAGGAGAAACGTCTCGGCCGGGTTGGACCCGAACGAACGTTGTCGGCTGCCGCTGATTTCCTGGCAGAGGCTGGGTTCGGACCCGAGCGCCCGGATGCTCGAACCGTCCTGCTGCGCAATTGTCCCTTCCGAGCTCTGGCCCAGAAGTGGCCCGACCTCGTTTGCGTTATAAACCAGGCCTATCTCGAGGCTCTGGTACAAGGCATCGGCAGCGACCAGGTCCACGCCACCCTGTCCCGGCCAGCCGGGATGTGTTGCGTCGAACTCCGCGCCAGCTGACCTCACCGACCCCAATTAACAAGCGTCTCAGCGTGCCGCCCGCATACCTCATCGAGGTGGACTCGCCCGATGAAGTTCTTGCGGTGCTGGCCGAATTCGATCGATGCTTTGCCTCGGTTGACGCAGAGGCCCTGTCCGAGACGTTCACAATCGATGCGCGGCTGCTCCTCCTGCACCGCGAAGCTATCGAGGGCCGAGCCTCGATCTTGAGTCACTGGACTCGATTGTTCGGCGAATACGACCCGGGGCCTGGCAGACAGAACCACAAACCGTCGAAGTCCACGGCGACCACGCTTAGGCCTTGTCCTTCTATTCGGAGACACTGGTCAACCGGAGTGGCGGGCCGTCCGTCCTGGTGTGGGGCCGGCTCGTCTTCTTCATACGGCGCGATCCCGACAACAAATGGCGGATGGCGACCGTGATGAACTCCCACGTCCGCCCCGTCGAACAAGTGCCGGCACAACCCGGCGAGGCTTCCTAGAGACTCAGCTGCCCGCTACCCCCGCGTGAAGCGATGACGGGTGGCGGCGCCGTCGGCTTTGGAGAAGCTCAGAACCTTCGTTGGAATCACTTCGAAGACGATGCCCTCGCCGTCGCCACCGTCGTGATGGAAGGCGCCGTCGCGCGCTTCGAATTGCCATTGCCCATCCCACTTCGTCCGCCAGGCGTCCGCCAACTGCCGAAGCCGAGCGTCGTCAACTACCCGCACGACCTCACCCTCGACGACTACGTCAAGACCTTCTTGCCAGCTGTTGCACCCGGTGGTGATAGCCACGTTGGCATTTGCCCGCAGGTTCACCGCCTTCTGCTCCCCGGCTCCGGTGCAGAAGTAGGCGGCGTCGTCGAGAAACACGACAACGAGCGGCGTGACGTGAGGTCGACCGTCGGCTCGGACCGTCGCAATCCAAGAGACCTCGGCAGCCTCGAGGGCCTGTCGCACCTCGGCCCAAGCCGTCGGCTTGGCGCCAGGTTGGCTGAATGTTTCGTCGAGCTCGGTAGTCGGGTTCATAAGATTCTCCAATCGAATTTGGCACTTGATGAAGGATTGAGATAGAGAACTGATCCAGACACTTCGACTCCCGAGGGTTCGATTCAAAGTTGCTTCACCTTGCTTAGACCGTGCAAGGAGCCTTTTCTAATCGGCCCATCGGATCCAGAGCGAGGTCCTGCGACGTATTCACGAAGCGCAGCCGTTCGGCAATACGCCCGTGATTCCGACACCTACGATCGGCTGCGCAACTGTGTAAGACCTCGGTTGGCGGAACCTCACCCCGGAATATTCGCCGTGGCAATGATCATCGACTCCCAGCCTTGGCGTCCTTCGGAATCTTCCGGATCATTACCTCGAATAGGGGACCGGTCATGGTGGTGGTGATGAGTGCTATCAGAACGGCTCCGAGTTGTAACACCGGGGTTATGACGTTGTTCGAGAGTCCGACCAGCGCTACGACCAGAACCAGCAGGCCCCGGCAATTCATCAACACTCCAATGACGTTGCCCTCTGGCCAACTCAGGCCCCCAAGCCGAGCGAAGACCGCCCCGCCAACCCACTTGCTGGCGATGGCGACAATCAAGATCAGGGCGAGGCCTCCGACTGCCGTCTTGGGCAATCGGGTGAAGTCGGTAACTAAACCTGAGAAAGCGAGGAAGATCGGGAGCATCACCGTACGAGTCAACTCACCCAGGCGACTATCCATCTCGGCGAATAATGGCTTTCGCATGGGCAGCACCAGACCAGCCACGAACCCTCCTACGATCACGGTCAGCCCGAGGAGATGGGCGATGTAACCCGACAGGAAGACGACGATCACGGTAAGGGCGAAGAAGCCCGACCCCAGGATCCCGTTGGCCCGGTAACCCTCGCTGACTCGTCTCAAGAAAGGCCTGACCAGGCCCAACATCAGGGCCAGGTAGATGAGCGAAAGAAAAACTTTGAGCGAAGTCCCCTCCACGGACTCCCCAGAAACCACCGAGGTTGACACTGAAGCAGTCAGGAACATGGCCACAGTGCAAACGGAGGCCGCGGCGATGCCTGTAGCACCCATAGTGGAAAGGGTGAGACCCTTCTCTTGGAGGATGCGCACCATGACCGGAAACGCCGTGACCGCCAGCATGGCGCCGAGAAACAAGGTAAACCCTAGATCGGAAGCGCCTTCGGCCCGGAAGATGTCGTTGGCCAGGGCCGGCGCGATAACAAAGGCCAGGCCAAGGGGTACCAAAACGACCCCGATCCCCACCATGAAGACCGCCTTGATCCTTCCTTTCAGCACCTCGGAGTCCACCTCGAGCCCGGTCAGGAACATGAATATCAGAAGGCCGACCTGACCCAAGGAGGACAGCACTACCCGGGATTGAGCGGGGAACAGGCACCAGGTGGGACTGGCGGCGGTACCGGGTGGGGCTGCCACCAGCGCGGAGGCGCAGTGCAGCCAGGAAGCTGGGACGAAATCCGGCCACAACGCAGGGCCCAGCAGCGTCGGGCCGAGCAGAATTCCCGCCACTATTTCTCCGACGACCCGAGGCTGGCGAAAACGGACGAACAGACCGCCGACCAGACGTGCGACCACAAGGATGAGCGCTACGTCCAAGAGTACGAACGCGATCACCTCATTCGAGTTGAGCGGCTCCACTCATCCCTCCCTTTGATGGAGAGACTAAGAAGACCATGGTCGGGCCCCGTGGGTCAAGATACCTATTTTCGGCATCATTGCCTGGTGTTAGCTTTCGGGGGGCGGGAGTATTCGTTTGCTGGTGTGATGGCGGAGAGGGAGAGGGCGATGGCAGACTTGAATCGGGATGTTCTGATCGTGGGCGGGGGTCCGGCCGGTGCAACAGCTGCCCTGAGGCTGCTGCAACACGGCATCAAGCCGCTGATCGTGGAACGGGAGCTATTCCCCCGCTTCCACATCGGAGAGGCGATGACTGGCGAGCTTGGAGGGATTGTCCGCGAGCTGGGGATCGCCGATCAACTCCCTCCTGAGCACCACACCATCAAGCAAGGGGTGCGGGTCTTCGGCACACGAGGCAACCCCGATTGGTGGGTGCCGGTCATGCAGCGCACCGCCGACATGGAGCTCCACGAGGCCTCAACGTATTCGGTACGGCGTAGTGCCTTCGATCAGATAATGCTCGACGAAGCCGTCCACCGCGGAGCCGAGCTGATCGACGGCCGGGCAACCGAACCGCTTATGAGTGATGATGGGAGAACCGTCATCGGGGCCAAAGTCCAGGTGGGAGAGGACCGCGAGATTGACATCGCTGCCGAGATCACCCTCGATTGTTCGGGCCAGGCCACTTTCCTCGCAAACAAGAAGGCCACGGGTCCCAAGTATCTCGGATCCTATGACAAGCAGATCGCGCTCTTCTCGCAGGTGACGAACTACCGGCGCGACGAAGGTCCGGATCGTGAGCTCGCACCCGGCAACACCCACATCTTCTTCAAGAAAAAGTATCACTGGGCTTGGGCCATTCCCCTCGACGACCAGATCACCAGTATCGGCATCGTCGTTCCCGCAAAAACTTTCAGGGATTCCGGACTCAGCCAGCACGACTTCATCTGTGAGCAGCTCCGAGAGCTCAACCCAGGTCTAACCGACCGGATCCCAGTCGCCGAACTCGTAGAGAAGCCTCACGTTGTTCCCAACTACTCATTCCAGGTTCGCAAGTTCGCCGGACCTGGATATATCTGCGTCGGCGATTCCCACCGCTTCGTTGATCCCATCTTCTCGTTCGGCCTTTACATCGCCATGAAGGAGGCCGGCCTGGCGGTAGCTGAGGTTGAGCGATGGTTGAATGGCGAGGGCCGCGACTCCCAGAACCCGTTCCACGCCTACATGCTTCACACCGAGCGGGCGATCGACCTGCTCGAGGACATGATCGATACCTTCTGGGAGAATCCGCTTGCGTTTGCGGTGATGGTGCACGGCAAGTTTCGCCAGCAGCTGGTTGATGTGTTCGCCGGACGAATCTACGACGGGATGCCCGTGGCGGACCGTCATCAAGCATTAGCCGCCTTCGCCAAGCTGTTGAAGCGGGATCGTGTCTACGACGAAAGCGGTGAGTTCTCGATTCCGATCGGGTCGCGATTCCATGCCGAACGGGCGCCACTCTGGAACTCACAACTCACGGATATCGAAAGCACGGAGCGCTGGCTAGCCGACTCGGCTTAACCGTCGCCAGCGGCTCTACCGGGACTATGTTCGAACCCTTCTTCGGGGTGAGACTGAAGGACTGACTGCTCGATCTCTCATTGGCATGAAGCGGACTTAACTGCCGAGCTACTCCAGGGCGAAGCGCGACTGCAGGAAGTACGGACCGAATGCCCCGGGTTCTCGACCGAGGCGGTTCAGACACGGACACGGGTGAAGGTCAGGTGCGTGACCCCACTGGGCGAGGAGACGGCCTCGATCTCATGGTCCTTCTCGATGCCCTCCAGTCCGTCCCAGAGGCGTACGCCTCGGCCGAGCAAGATCGGGACCACCACGATGTGCACGTGGTCGAGGAGCCCGGCGGCAACGAACTCGCGGATCACGGTGGGACCCCCGCCGATGCGCACGTCCTGGCCGCTCGCAGCCTCGCGGGCCGTCTCGAGCGCCTCGGCCGGCGACGCGTCGATGAAGTGAAACGTCGTGCCGCCCTCCATCTCGATCGACTGGCGCGGGTGATGGGTGAGGATGAACGTCGGCGTGTGGAACGGGGGGTTCGGGCCCCACCAGCCTTTCCACTCCGGGTCCTCGTGCCATCCGGGCGGGCCGAACTTGCCCGCCCCCATGATCTCGGCGCCGATCCCAGGACCGTGCCGCTGGGCGAGGACGTCGTCGACGCCCCCGGTGCCGCCGGGCTGGCCGACCATCTCGCCCCAAAACCGGGTGGCGAACATCCACTCGTGCAGCCTTTCGCCGGCGTGACCAAACGGTGCCTCGAGGCTCAGACCTTCGCCGGTGGCAAAACCGTCGAGCGAGATAGCGAAGTTGTGAACGCGGACCAGAGACATGGCAGTTCCCCCTACAGGAATTTGGGTGCGGTCTTGCTCGCCGAATTGAATGAACGCAGCGCCGGATAGAGCTCTCGGAAACGGAGGTGTCCCTCGCGGTAGGTGCCAACTTTGTCCCCGGGGACGGCAAGGGGTTGGGACCGAACCACGGCCTGAGTAGCGTTTGCCACCGAGTCCCACCAACCCTGTCCCACTCCCGCAAGAAGCGCGGCTCCGTAGGCGGGTCCCTCCGTTGTGTTAACTGAATCGAGCGGGGTTTCGAGGACGTCGGCCAAGATCTGACGCCAAAGCCGACTTCGCATCCCGCCTCCCGAGGCACGAATTCGGTCGGGCAACGAAAGCCCGGCTTCCATCATCAGGTCGAAGCCGTCGCGTAGTCCGTAGGCCACTCCCTCGAGAACGGCCCGGGTCAGATGACGAATGTCGTGGCGAACGGTCAGTCCTACAAATGCACCGCGAGCTTCCGGATCCGGGTGCGGGGTCCGTTCGCCGCTCAGGTAGGGCAGAAAGACGAGTCCCTCACTCCCCGCTTCGATTGAGGCTGCCCCATCGACCAGCTCGCCGAACGATGACTCGGGAGCCATGACATCTCTGAACCATCGCAGGCTCCCGGCCGCCGACAGCATGACTCCCATCAGGTGCCAGTAGCCAGGCGCCGCATGGCAAAAGGCGTGAAGAACTCCCTTCGGGTCCACGACCGGGGTCCGGGTGCTGGCAAATACCACTCCCGAGGTGCCCAGGGAAAGGGCCATCAAGCCCTCCTCCACGACCCCTAGCCCGACTGCATTGGCGGCCTGGTCGCCGCCCCCTGCCACTACCGGCGTACCGGTCTGGAGACCAAGTTCTACTCCAACGACTCCCCCGACTTCAGGGCCTTCAAAGAGGTCAGGAAGGAGACTGCGCTCTACGTCGAGCGCGGCGAGAACCTCCCCCGACCACTCCCTTGCCTTCAGATCAAAAAGGGCGGTGCCGGAGCCGTCGGCAACATCGGTGGCGAAGCCGCCGGTCAAGCGAAACCGCAGGTAGTCCTTGGGGAGGAGGATGTGATGGACCTGCTTCCACACGTCGGGTTCGTGTCTCTGCACCCAAAGGAGCTTTGAAGAAGTGAACCCGGTCAGAGCGTCGTTTCCTGTCAACTCGAGGAGTCGGGACCGACCCACTCGTCGCCGGATTTCATCGCACTCGGCCTGGCTCCGTTGATCGTTCCACAGAATCGCCGGGCGAAGGACGCGACCATCCGAGCCGAGCAGCACCGCCCCATGCATCTGTCCGGTGAGACCAACGGCCTCAATCTGGGAGGCTCGAACCTGGCCTGATATCTCTGAGAGCACCCGGCATGTCGCCGTCCACCAAAGCTCGGGATCCTGCTCACTCCATTGCGGGCGCGGCGTCTGATAGTCGTATTCGCTGGTGGCACTGGCCACTACCCGCCCCGAATGATCGAGGACCACCGCTTTGGTGGCGGTGGTGGAGGTGTCGATGCCGAGGACGTAGCTCACGCGGCCCCAACCATTTCGATGGCCGTTTCCAGGTCTCGACATGGAATCAGGTGCCAAGTCTCTCGGTTGGTGACTGAATCGGAGGGGCCAATCTCCTTCAGCGGACCGACCGTTTCCAGCTCGCAGAACTCATGCTCGACAAAGACCTGGCCAACTGCCCCTCGTTCCGGGTACTCCTCCGAGCCTGCTGGTGTCACCGTCTTCGTGAACAAACTCTTTCCATCGAAATAGCCCAAGCGGCGAGGGTTGGGACCAGAGCCCAGCTTGAGACGAGGTCCGGAATGGGCCGCAATAAGGACACAGCGCTCACGCCAGGAGATACGGGGGTCGTCGAGACGGGTATAGGGCCACACGACCAAGCTGGCATCGGCCGAGAACTGCTCACCAGCTCCACCGAGTAACGGGAGGATTGCCGTCCCACCCAGACCGAACTGAGTGATCGCCCACGCGGCCACTTTGATCGCTTTGGAGGAGTGATTCACCAGTTGGTGATCCACGATCACATCAGAGCCAAGAGGCGACAGCGTGATCCGCTTTTCCAATCCGACTCTGTCGGGTGGCGCAGAGATCACAGCCCGCCCCTGCTCCGTCACTACGGAGACACGATGATCGTCGTTGGCATAAGTGACTGAGGGTTCTTCGGGCGCAGCCCAAAGCCGGTGGCCACCGCGAAAGCGATAGACGCCGGCTTCAGTTTCGATCAAGGAGGCATCGCTCAGGAAGGCGAAAGGATTTGGCACTTCCTTGTTGCTGATCGACATGATCCTGGGCCCAAACGTGGTGGCGACATCCAGTGAGTAGATGCCCAGATCGATTGTCTCGAGCGGGTAGCTCGTCGGACTCAAGGACTGGTCGACCAGATGACGCGGTTGACCAGATTCTCCAGCAGCTCCTGCTGTCCCGACACCGGCGAAGGATCGATCTTCTCGACCCGCACTCGCTCCTCAAGGGTTGTCAGATCTTCTCCTCCGCTGATGACCGAACGACCCATGTCGCTCTGCCAACCGGAATATCGCTCTCGTTTGTAGCTGTCGATCGTCCCGATTTCGATCAGTTGAGCCGCCGCCAATAGCGCCATCGCGAGCGCGTCCGCTCCACCTATATGCCCGTGAAACAAATCGCTTCGCGCCACCGACTGTCGACGTAACTTGGAGTCAAAGTTGAAGCCGCCAGTGGTGAAGCCGCCCCCCAGGAGGATCTCGTACATCGCTAGGGTGAGCTCGTCGACTGAGTTTGGGAACTGATCGGTGTCCCAGCCGTTTTGGGCATCACCTCGATTGGCATCGACAGAGCCAAAGATTCCGTTCGCCACCGAATAGGCCACCTCGTGATGGAAACTATGACCGGCCAGGGTGGCGTGATTGGCTTCGATGTTCACCCGGTACTCGCCTGCCAGGTCGTAGAGCTGGAGGAACCCGTGGACTGACTGGCAGTCGTAGTCGTATTGATGCTTGGTCGGCTCGGCGGGCTTGGGTTCAATGAGCAATGACCCGGTAAAACCGATCTTGTGCTTGTAATCGGCAACGAGGTGCAGAAATCGGGCCAACTGGTCGGCTTCCTGCTTGAGGTCGGTGTTGAGAAGCGTTTCGTAGCCCTCGCGTCCGCCCCATAGGACGTAGTTCTGGCCCCCGAGTCGATGGGTGGCGTCCATGGCATGCTTGACCTGCCCCGCGGCGTAAGCGAAGACATCTGGGTCGGGGTTCGTTGCCGCACCGGCCGCGTACCTGGGGTGGGAAAAGAGGTTGGCCGTACCCCACAGCAGTTTGACCCCGGTTTCGGCCATCTTCTTTTCCGCGTAGTCGACCATCGAGTCCAAGTTTGAGACCAGGTCGGCGAAGCCATCCCCCGGCGGGGCCAAGTCGACGTCGTGGAAACAGAAGAACGGCAGTCCCAACTTGGCAAAGAACTCGAATGCTGCGTCGGCCTTCCTCCGCGCTGCGGCTAGCTGGTCACCCGTGTCCGATAGCCAGGGGCGATCGAAGGTTCCGCTCCCGAAAACGTCGCTTCCGGGCCAGTTGAAGGAATGCCAATAGCAGACGGCCATCCGCAGATGATCTTCCATCCGCTTGCCGAGAACTTCACGGTCGGGGTCGTACACCTGAAACGAGAGATCGCCCTCCCCCCGGAACGCAATCCGCTCTTCTATATCGGAAAAAAACTCGTTAGCCATGGCTCCTCATGCGTGTCGAGCACTCATTGTTGCAGGCGCCTTTTGGTGGGGTCAGAGTCGAGAACCCGGACCAGCCCCTGTACCGGCAACAAACAGTGCAAGGACCAGGTCGGCGGCGACGTGCCAGCGATTCTCTGACAGCGGCTGCGGCTGAAACAAAGATAGGCTGCCTATCTATGGACATGCTGAAGGGCGAACAGATT